>BPTM01000432.1 GCA_023705945.1 Candidatus Heimdallarchaeota archaeon | reverse complement strand
GATTTTGTTAGTGACATTCGTGAAATAATTCAATTGGGCGCTAAAGTCGTTGGTGGATGCTGTGGAACATCTCCAGATACGATAGGTGAGATTAGAAAAGTGATTGATTCATTATAGAAATTACTAAAAGAGTGTGAACATAAAAATGGGAATATTGCGACCAAAAATACAGGTATTAGACGAAGATCATAAAAATAAGATATATGAGGAAGCTAAGCAAATATTAGAAAATTTAGGAATATTTTTAGAAAATGAAGACGCTAAAGCGTTGTTTAACAACGAGGGAATTTCTCATGAAGGTTCTCGATATTTTATTCCTTCTGATTTAGTAGAAAAGTGTCTCAGAACGGTTCCAAATGAGATTAAGTTATTTGATAGGGAGGGAAAAGAACACATTACTTTGACAAACGATAATGTTCATTTCGATCCTGGTTCAGCAGCAATTTTGTACCTTGATGAGACTACGGGAGAAATCAGAAACGCCGTTAAGGAAGACTTTGTGCGCTTTTCTAAAGTTGTTGAGCATTTAAAATATATTGAAGCTCAAAGCACTGCCTTGGTTTATCAAGATGTACCAAAAGAGGCCCAGGATTGGCATAGATTATCTATAGCTTTAATAAATTGCTATAAACCGGTTGTAACAGGAACATTTCGTAAAGAAAGTTTTCCGATTATGAAGGAATTATTACTGAATTGTAGACTCTCTGAAGACGATTTAGCGAGGAAGCCATTAGCTATTTTCGATGCTTGCCCTAGTCCTCCTCTGAAATGGTCGGATCTCACCACACAATCTCTTATAGATGCTGCAGTGAGCATGATACCCTCTGAGTTCGTATCTATGCCATTAGCGGGAGCCACTGCCCCAATGAGCTTAATTGGTTCGATAACTCAACACTGTGCTGAATGCCTTGCGGGAGTTGTAATTGGGCAGTTAGCAAAAACAGGTGCACCCTTGATATGGGGCGGTTCACCTGCAATTCTAGATATGAAGCAAGGAACCACTCCAATGGGAGCAATAGAATCTATGATGATTAATTTAGGAGATGTTGAAATCGGTCGATTCCTGAAAATGCCCACTCACGCATATATGAGTTTAAGCGATTCAAAAGTTCCAGACGCTCAAGCTGGTTTCGAGGGAGGAATGGGTGCTCTTTTAGCGGGGCTTGCTGGAGTTAATATGGTTTCGGGACCTGGCATGTTAGATTTTGAATCCACCCAAAGTATTGAAAAATTGATCATTGATAACGAAATTGTAGGAATGGTAAAAAGACTCTTGAGGGGTGTAGAAGATTACGGCTCTCCATTTGCATCAGATATCCTTAAAGATTATGATGATAAAGAAGAATTACTCTCTCATCCTTCCACATTAAAGTTGTTCAGAAAGGAATTGTTTATGGCAGGACCAGTAATAGATCGATTATCTCGAGACATGTGGAAAGCGTCAGGTGCGAAATCTGCTCGAAAAAGAGCAAAAGAACAAGCTTTGAAATTAATTGATAAAGGTTCTTTAAAACCTATTGATGAGATCCTAGCCAAAGAATTAGAAGCTATATC
>BPTM01000431.1 GCA_023705945.1 Candidatus Heimdallarchaeota archaeon | reverse complement strand
GAAAGAACCTTTCTCCCCCATTTATCTAAACCAATGGTTGGTTCGTCAATTATGACAATTTCATCAGAGAATTGGAAAGCATTTATAATAGCAAACAACCTTCTTTCTCCTTCACTTAAATGATAGAGTTTCTTATTCATAAGGTGAGTTAATGCTGCGTCCTTATACAACGAGTGAATTGTTTTAGGTTCTTTAATAATTCGAGATAAATCTCGGAAAGGAGTTGGACCAATCAAAAACAGTTTAGCATTTTCAGGAACTAAAATCACGTGATTTTTACTTCTTCTTATGCTTTTAACTCTTGAATCATTAAGATAAACCTCACCACTTGCAGTTTTATTAATGCCTGAAATGACTTTTAGAAGAGTAGATTTTCCACTACCATTAATACCCATTAATCCGATAGATTGACCAGCATACAAAGATAGATCTATGTCTTTCAAAACCATTGCAGTTTTGGAGTTATATCGAAAGTTAATGTTATCCAATCTAACCGAAACATCATTTTCATTATTTGTAATCCTCTGGTCGTTAAGATTGCATTGACTTTCAGATAAGTTTGTAAAAAGAGCTCCGCATTTATCAACTGCTTCCTCAATTAGTAGCACTTGTTCTTTTGATGAACATTCAAGTGTAGATATTTCCGGAGAATCAATATTCTTCAATAAATCAACCGTTTTCTTTGGTAGTCCATCTGAAATTATTTTACCTTCATCTAATATGATGAGTCTATTAGCTTTCTGTAATATGTAGTCTAATCGGTGTTCAAAAGCTATAACTAAATGACCTTTGTCAGCAATATCTCTTAATAATTCAGTTAACATGACTTCAGATTTTGAATCAATTCTTGCAATAGGTTCATCGAGTATTATCAGGGGGGCTTCTGTTACAATTGCAACAGCCAAAGCCACTCGCTGTAATTCGCCAGAACTTAATTCAGTAATTAACCTTTTTTTCAGGTGTTTTATCTTTAATAGATCAAGAATAGAATCAAGCTTTTTATTAATTTCATTCGCTTCAATTGCAAGATTTTCTAAAACAAACGCTATCTCTTCTTCAACTAATAAAGATGTAGTGAAATCACTAGGATACTGAGGTACATATCCTAACAATTTAATCAAGTTTTTTCTGTCCAAGCTAAATATAGATTCATCGTTATATTCGATGATCCCATCAATATCTGCTTTAATGAAATTAGGTATCAAACTCATAAGCACATTTGCTAGAGTGCTTTTTCCACTCCCGCTTGGACCAGCAATAACAATGAACTCACCAGCTTTTGCTTCAATATTTACAGAATTAAGAGCATAACTCTTCTCTGATTGATATTTGACTGATAAATCCCTTATATGGAGCATTTTAATCCTCAGTGATTGGTAGATATTGAAAATTTAACTTGACATTTCTTTTTGTACTTCTTCCTCTGTTACATTTTCATCGTTAACAATATCGGAGTGAATCACACCTAATTCTCTTAAATAGGATACAATAGGAATTGCAATTGCAGCACCAAATATAACTTGTGCGATATTGAAAGGTATTTCAAAAGCAACTAAAGTAGGATCATAACTAAGAATGTAGATTTCATACAAGTAATAACCTATAACAATAATAATCCCACCTAGACTACAAGAAAGTGCCATTTCACCTTTTTCTTTGAGTAGGATAAGTACTAGTATAATTATAACACTAAGAATAATAGAAAAGATCAGAAATACATAACCTGGAATGTTAACTGAAAATTCTCCAGCGCCATAAAATGAAAGACCAATATTAAATGTTTGATTAGTTAGAAAGGCAGAAAAACCAATCAAAAATGAGCATACTAT
>BPTM01000430.1 GCA_023705945.1 Candidatus Heimdallarchaeota archaeon | reverse complement strand
TACTTCTGGCTCAATAACTACTTCTGGCTCAGTAAATACTAATTGACGAACATCCTCTGGAATATTTTCTGGTTTTAGTAGAACATCTTCATCAATCACGGGTTCAGTGACTATTGGAGCAGAAGAATCTATTGTTTCAATTTCAGTACTATGATCTTCAATAATTTCTGGTTGTTCAATGAGCTCATCAGTTACAAATACCTCAACTTCTTGAATATCTTCTTCGGTTTTCAGTCTCCCAATGTCTGATTCTTTTTCAGGTTTCGTCACAGAAGAATCTATTGTAGATTCTGTGGGTTGAGCTAATAGTTTTTCAAGAGCCGTTTCTTTTTCTTCAGAGGGTAATGGGATTTTTTCCTGTTCAATGATTTCTTTAATCTCCTCCAAATTTTTGTCAGAAACAATCTCTTCTACATCTTCTCCCGATACTGCTTTAGCTAAACCGATAGTAACTTCTTCAAGCTCTCTTGATCTTTTAATCTGCTCTTGAACACTTTCTTTTTGCGAATCAGGCGCTACTTCTTCAACAACACTTTCTTCAATAACAGGTGCTACTTCTTCAACAACACTTTCTTCAACGGATACCTCTTGTTCTTTCAATTCATCTGCTTGTACTGATGCTTCTTCAGCTTTAGTCTTTGCTAAATCATACAGATATTGGGCAAATCTAGATATATTCTTCTTGTCCCATTCAAGCATCTCATTCTCGTTTTCGTCGGATTTCATAAGGTAACCACTTATCTAGACATTTCTAAATCCTTACTCTTACTTCTTTTCTTATCTTATTAAATTTTCTTAAGCTTCTAAGATACAATTTATAGAAAGTTTCATCTACATTAAATCTCTTTGCACATAGGAAAATAGATGCAGAAAGAAATAAACTAAACTTTAATAAGATATTTTAAGAATTATAACCTAATGAGTGATTCCCTTAAACCATTGTTAATTCGATTAGTAGATTCTTTTTCCTATTATTTGATAAATGAAGCAAGGATTAGCATTGGTAAAGAGGTTGTACAATCAGAAATCAATGATATTGCATATCGAAAAGCAAGTGGGAGATTTGGAGAAGTATATGTCATTGATGTGTTTTACAGTTCTGAACATGGAACTCATAAAAGCAAATTAGCTATTAAATTCATTGACAATATTGAAGAAATAATTACAGAAGTAAAAAATACTGCGCTTCTAGAAAAGAAGTTTTCAACTCGGTCTATAGTTAAAATCCCGCGTTATATTTATGTAAATTTGAAAAAACCTACTTATATTGCCTATGAAGGGATGACAGGTATCAACTATGAAGACGCTCATTTAGTTTCTGATAAAAGCTTCTGGGCAGGATATATCCTATCAATTATACATGAAGGTAAGCCAAGACCGGTGATTAAAGATATCTATGAAGAATTATACAGACGATTAATCTTATCTGTATTTGGTGGTTCTGAAGAAGAACAAAGTATAATGGAAAAATCTAAGGTCTTGATTGAAATGGTTAAAGTTTCGCAAGGAGGCAGCGATTCCTTTGGTGATTATCATCAGAGCAACCTTATGGTTCGTGTAGCTCCAGAAGGTGAGACTGTGAGTATCGCGTTAATAGATCCAACTTTCTGGATGCAGGGGGCTTTTGATAGATTTGAAGACATTGGGACATTCTTCGGAAGACAAGCTTTTCTTGAATTTCGTGTTACAAAATTGCTCACGTCTGCGATAAGCGACATCCAGAATTTTATTCAAGGTTATACTGTTCATTTGAAAGAAATAAATGGTGTTCCTTTGGAGGAAATGTATCCAAAAGGGTATCCAATCGATTTGTTTCTAGCAACATGGGCTATGATGGATGTCTTAGATAAAACGAATAGCTTCAATATCGATGCCAATCATCCAGACATTATCTTGTTAAAAGAATTAGCCCATTATCTGTTAACAGAACAACCCATAGGAAAAGAAGTAAACAATTTCTGATCCAGTGGAGGGGAAAAATTTTATAGAACTAATACAATGTACTTTTGGACAATGACGGATTCTAATTCAGAAATAATGATATCAGCATATGTTATTGCTAAGATATTAGAAGTAGATGCTTTAGATACTTCAAAAGAATCTGCTGGAGTTCTAATAGGTTATGTTGATGAAGAAACACAGAAGTTAATAATAACTGATTTTAACACCGGAAAACAAAGACAAACATCAACTTTTGTCATTTTGGATGATGAAGCTCTTGTCCAGATTGTTGAAGATTTGCAGAGTAGAGATAAAAAAGAATCAATTGTTGGTTGGGCGCATACACACCCCTCATACGGCTGTTTTCTTTCCGGAACTGATAAAGGAACTCAAAGAACCTATCAAAATCTCTTCTCAAAAGCAGTGGCTTTAGTAATTGATCCTTCAAAATACTATCTTTCACACAAGAGTTCTGACTTAGAAATTCAGTTCTTTAGGTTAATAGATAATATTGATTACAAAGCAATCCCTTACCAGCTTTATTTTGATGAGCACACCAAACACATTTCCAACTTGGCCAAGGTTGACCTCAAATGGGAATTACCTAAATTAAGAAAAGAAGATGTTCTACTTTTGCATAAAAAATTGGAAACAATTGTTACTCCGTCCTTAATCGATCAAGATAAGACATTACTTCATGGACTTGTTGATATTCTTAGCGAATCGCATGAAATTCTTTCTGAGGCTGGTGAAGAAAAAGAAATTCTTGTGGCCATTGATAAAAAACTACACTCAATAAATGAGAATGTTAACCAAATTTACAATGAGGAAACAAACAATATCTATTCAATAATGAATGTAGTAGCTGTAATTATATTGACTATATCTTGGTTTTTGATTGCTTATTTTGTGTAGATCATAGATTATAGTTCATAATTTTTCTTCAATTAATAGAAGGATTTTTCTAATCGAAATTCTAACTTGATTCATGCTTAATATTGAGATTATAGCAATTCCATCTCAAAAAATAATAGAGGAAACCGATGACCTTTTTGATATTATAGTGGAATCAATGCAATCAAAACAAATAGTTTTTCAAGAAAATGATGTTTTAATTATTGCTAGTAAAGTTGTCTCTGTTACTGAGGGAAGGGTGGTGAATTTTGCTACAGTATCTCCATCTCTGCTTGCAAAAAAACTTGCTGAACAAATGCGAACTGCAGCTGAGTTCACTCAAATCATACTTGATGAGTGTGAAAACAATTACATTGGTGTTGTTCCAGGAGCTTTAACTACCATTAACAAGTATGGATTATTAGCAAATGCTGGTGCAGATCAATCAAATGTTAATAAAAATAAAACTATAGTTCTTCCAGCAAATAGTAAGAAATCTGCACATATTCTTCACTCAAAGATATATGAGACAACTCAAAAAAAGGTTGGTATAATAATTGCTGACTCCAGAACAATGCCAATGAGATTGGGAACAGTTGGTACTGCTTTGGCAACATATGGATTTAAATCTGTAATTGATGAAAGAGGAAAGAGTGATTTGTTTGGAAGGCCTATGCATATTACTTCCAGGGCAATTGCAGACCAACTTGCTACAGCAGCTGAAATAGTAATGGGGGAGACAGATGAAAGAACCCCTTTCGTAATTATTCGAAATTACCCTCTGATTCCAATATCAGAGGAAGATGAAAAAGATATAAACGATTTAATCCCTGCAGATTTATGCATGTTTCTCGGACCACTCATGCCTTGTATTAAAGAGAAAATTGAAGGAGAAAAGATGAATGATTAATGGTTTTCTCAATAATCTCCAAATTGGTGATAATTATCCAGCTAGAATAATTGGAATTGTAAATCTATCAAAAGATTCATTTTTTAGAGGTTCAGTAACTTCTTCTCAAAGTGAATTGCAGATATCGATCGAGAAAATGATTGAAGATGGAGCAAATGGAATCGATATAGGAGCTCAATCTACAAGACCAATACAAATCTATGGGGGTGAGGGTCGACTTAATGAGGAAGAAGAGCTGGAAATTATAAGGGAAGCAGTTAAAACATCTAGATCGGAAGAGCGTCGTGTAGGGAAAGAGTGTAGATCTCGGTGGT
>BPTM01000429.1 GCA_023705945.1 Candidatus Heimdallarchaeota archaeon | reverse complement strand
CCAATGCCCCGATTATTCCTGTGATTTGGGATAAGCGAGAACAAGCATTTAAAGACCAATTTTTAAAAGTTATTGAAAGACAATGCGGAAAACAACGCTCACTATCACCAGAAGAATTACACGGTAGTTGGATGCAATCATATTTTAGTATGGGCTGGAAATATGGGATAAAGTATAGTCGAGAAGATAAAATTCATCCTGACCTTGTTCCATATTCACGTCTTGGGAAATTAGAACGAGACAAAGATTCTATTTTTATTGCTTTATGTGAAATTGCAAGACAGTGGATAGGTTAAAAAGGAGGTGAATAATGGGGTCTGAATTTATTTTAGAGAGCTAAGGAGTTAAAAAGAAGAGGGTAGGCTGAGTTTGCTGTGGACTTGGCCTGCCTGAAAAAAGGAGGATAAGATGGATAGAAAAGGATTAAAAGCCTACGCTTTAGAGGTAGAGAGGCAAACTAAAGAATTAAAAACTAGACTTAAACGTAATTACAAAGAATTGGATTATACTACCAAATCTCTTGAGGGAGTTATAAATAATTGTGGATTGGAAGAGGGGTTAAAATCCAAGATATTGAAAGAAGCAGAAGTAGAATTAATGGAGATAGAATTAACACTAGATAGGGTAAGGGATAAAGTCCCCTTGTGGGAAGACAAGATTAAAAGATTAAAAAAAATAATTAAGGAGGGAGGGAAGTAATTGAGTATTAGAATTTTAACGAAGGAAGAATCAATTGAATTACAAAAAGAGGTAGATGGATGGTGGGATAAATTAGATGAGCACTGGAAAATGGTAATCCATAATTGCTTTGAAAATAATATATTCCATAAAATAGAGATGGACAGGAAGGAAGAAGTGCGAGAGAAAGAACAGCTTGAATGCAAACATGAATATCTTACCGTGAAATTCGTAGGGGATAAAGAAAAAACAACTTATTGTCACAAATGTGGGAAAGTATTAAAGGAGGAGAGTGGTGGAAAAATACCATAAAAAATCAGATGCTGAAATGGTTGGCAACGGGCATCTTCTTCCAGGTGGTGACTCATATCTTAGAGCAGAAGATTGGAGATTAATAAAAGATGCTATGAATAGTGGATTAGATAGTAGGATATTCGAATTGGAATTGGAGATTATGAAAAAAGAACAAGAATTAAGTTTACTGAAATATGTTAAAGAGAGTCCTGAAAAATTTTTTAGAAAGGAGGAAACTAATGAATAAGCATTACAGACAAGGCGATGTTCTTTTGATAAAGATTGACGAATTACCGCCACTGAAATTCAAGACTAAAAAGGATAAGGTGCTTTTAAAAGGAGAATTAACTGGGCACGCTCACAAGTTGGAAGGGAAAGCAAAAATACTGGAAGTAGCGGAAGGGATAGCTAATGTTTCTTTTACTGGCTCAAGGATGATGAGTCGGGAGGGAAAAAATGCACTAACAGCAATTAGAGCTTTTGCTTCTAGACCAAAATCTCAAGTAATCGGCTATGCAGTAGTAGATGCCCCAGCTGAATTGACCCACGAAGAGCATAAAACCATAACTATCCCCCCTGGAAAATACC
>BPTM01000428.1 GCA_023705945.1 Candidatus Heimdallarchaeota archaeon | reverse complement strand
TTCGTTGCAACGACGGGCGGTGTGTACAAAAAGCGGGGACGTATTCTCCGCGCGTTGATGACACGCGGATACTAGGCGCTCCATGTTCATGAGGTCGGTTACAGACCTCAATCCCTACTGCGAACAGGTTTGGGGGTCCGCTTCTCCTTTCGGAGTCGCTTCTCATTGTCCTGTCCATTGTGATGCGTGTGTGGCCCTGGAGATTAGGAGCATACTGACCTGCCGTGGCCCGCCCTTTCATCCATCTTCATCGATGGCGATCCCCCTATTGTCCTCAGCCAAGCCGAAGCTTGCTCTTAGCAATTAGGGGCGCGGGTCTCGCTCGTTTACTCACTTAAGAGCACACCTCACGGCACGAGCTTGAGACGGCCATGCACTACCTCTCTGTCTTGTTCGTGTAAGGTCTTCAGCCTGACACACATACGACAGTCGCTCCAGGTGAGTTTCCTCGCGTTGAGTCGAATTAAACCACACATCCCGTGCCTTGTGGCGCTTTCCCGTCAATTCATTTAAGTTTCAGCCTTGCGACCGTACTCCCCAGGCGGAGGATTTAATAGTTTCCCTTTGGCACTGACCAGGCCCTTAGCCATGGCCAACACCTAATCCTCATCGTTTACGGCCAGGACTACAGGGGTCTCTAATCCCTTTCGCTCCCCTGGCTTTCATCCATCACCGTCGGAGATATTCCAGTGAACCGCCTTCGCCACTGTGGGTCCTGCGAGAATCAACGCATTTCACCGCTTCTCTCGCAGTACCGTTCACCTCTCCTATTCCCTAGATTAGCGGTATCTCTGACAGCCTACAAGTTAAGCTTGCAGATTTAACCAGAGACCTACTTATCCGGCTACGGATGCTTTAAGCCCAATAATCGTGCTAGGCACTCGCAGAGCTGGTTTTACCGCGGCGGCTGGCACCAGCCTTGCCCTCTGCTTGCTGTTGGAGCTTTGAACACTCCATCACAGCCAAGGTTCTCCTTGGCACTCAGATTCGCGGTCTCACGCTTTCGCGCATTGGGCACAATTCCTAACTGCTGCACACCGTAGTGCTAGGACCAGTGTCTCAGTGTCCTTCTCGGGGCGCTTACTCTCATAACCCCTACCGATCATCGCCTAAGTGATCCTTTACATCACTTACTAGCTAATCGGCCGCGGCCACATCCTATGGCGAATCGAAACCCATTTCGGTATTGGCCCCTTCCAGGATTCCATACCTATCAGGGATTAGTCTCAGTTTCCCGAGGTTATCCCTGTCCATAGGGCAGTTTGGCGACGTGTTACTGAGCCTTTCGCAAAGCCTCCTAAGAGACTTAATACTCGCATGTCTATTGCAAATCTGATAGCACCTAGCTCCGGCATGATCAACCGGCTTCTAGTTTTTATTCGATTACTTGGTACGATCTTTTTGACTTTTTTTTAAATGAAATAACGCATAGTTTGCCACTTATACGTTTATCTTGTTACACAAAAATGTCCGTTTATACTTTTTTCAGAAGTATCTTTAACGTCTCGGAGTTCTTATTTTCCTTGGAGGTGAGTCTGCTTTTCATACAGCAACCTTTTATG
>BPTM01000427.1 GCA_023705945.1 Candidatus Heimdallarchaeota archaeon | reverse complement strand
CCAGCACCGGGTCCAGACTGTCCGGGGTTACCACCCCCACGACCATCTCTTGGCCCCCTGGCTCCGGCTGGTGGGCCTGTGCCATTCTGCCTGGGCATAACTATTCCTCCTGTTCAGATTCGGGTTCAGGCGGTGTAGGTTCGGGTGCTGGCTCAACAGGCTCAGGCTCGGATTCAATTTCAACTAGCGGATAGGCAGTACCACACTTGCAATATCCCATAGGCACACTACCCTTCCACCCTCCCACCTCTACATGCTTGCCAGATAATTTAAGCCCACACCCTCTACACTTTTCAACGGTAGCGATGAATTGATATTCTTTTTCCATAACAAAACACCTTTCTTATGGAGTTATCTGGAGGAAGAAAAAGGGAGCACCCTCACTTCCATCACGTAAATTGGGAAGGATGAATCCAGCGCGCTGCGCTTGGTGTGAGTAGTTTGCGTTGGCGACATCAATCATACTAATCCCGCCGTTTGCCATGAAGCAAACTTCTCTATTGGAGAGTCCGATACCTTCATTCATCGAAGGGTTAACCCAGACAGGCCCCCAGGTCTGGAGCCAAAGGAAGGGAAGGGCGAGTGTTGCCGGCATAGTTGGTATACCCACTACTGATGCCAGGGAGAAATTGCCAGTCTGAACCCCCGCATAGGGGTTGGCCATACACTCGGCGTGGAAATTCAAGACAACCACATCTACTGGGAAGGGCTTGTCGACTGTCACCACCATCACCGTCACTCCTCCGGCACCTGTGGTTGCGGTGTTGGCGACTATCATCCGGGTGAAAGAATGCATGGGAGCAGGAGTAAAGAGGGTAAGATAGCCACCCGCTAGCTCGTCTTTGCCGATAACGCCATCGCCCTCGGCACCGTCAGTGAGCGCGACATCTATCGCAAGGAGAACATCCCCTTGAGCCATGGGAGCGTTGATTGAGGCAAAGTTAACGAGCTGAGGTACAACGCTCTTAGCCCCAAAATTAGTATTGAGCGCTGCACCGGCTTTGCCATAGTAAAATGACCTCAAATCCAATGGATTCTTTATGGGATACTTGAAGCCGATGGGGTATCTCTGGATGGCACTTACCTCGTCTATATCCTGTTTCATAGTAACTTTTTCCTCCTTATGCGTTAGTTTTTTAGGCTATGACTGGCTTTGGCCAGCCCTTGACGCCTTCGGTTTAGCTTCTCATCTCTATTCTGATTCCAGTAACAGCTACGGTCACGCCCAGCGGAGCGGCGGGAACCGGGGGGGCTCCGCCATCCCTGATGGTCACATAGCCAATCTCATTCCAGATAAGGTACGGCCGGTTAAGTTTCGGGATGGCGACATAAACATCAAGCGGCGCTATCGGGGCAACGGTGTTCCACACGACGGGGAGCCAACCGTAGTTAAGCTGGTTCATAAGACCATCGGTCGGGAACATGCTCAGTCGAGTGGTCGGTCCCTTGGGATGGTAATCGCCGTCAATCCTGAGCCCTGTCCTAGCCAGGTTGGGGAATACTCCTGGGACTGGTGGCATCAGTGTATCGAATGACGGACTGATTCCTAATCCCTCAACCAGCAGGGCAT
>BPTM01000426.1 GCA_023705945.1 Candidatus Heimdallarchaeota archaeon | reverse complement strand
GAGTTCAGACGTGTGCTCTTCCGATCTCCTAAGATTGGCTCGGAACCCAAGTGGACGGCTGTGCTTATCCCATAGCCAGCCCCACAAACAGCCCAGCAAAGGGTGGTGGTTTGTCCACCACTTCGTGAAATGACCCCTAATCGGCCTGGCCTAAACGCTATTTGAGGTATATCTGAGGAACCCATGAATCCCCCCAGTCCGCCTAGAGAAGCTTTACCGGGGCTGACTACCCCCGCTGAACCAGGACCAATCAATCTTATGCCGGACTTCTTAGCATGAGCTATTATTTCTAGTGCATCATGTAGGGGGACTCGCTCAACTCGCATTTCAACAGTTTTTATTCCTGCATCAATGCTTCTAAGACCGCTGCCTTGGCATCTGGACCTGGTACTACAACAACAGCAGCATCCACCTCGCCCGCTTCTCTTATCGCCTCAGCTACATTATTAAAAACGGGAACACCCCAAACTGATTGACCACCCCGCCCAGGTGTGACTCCACTAACTACCTTGGAACCCACCTCTAACATACGTCTGGCCACACCCTGCCCGAACCGTCCGGTGATACCCTGAATAAGCATTTTTGTATTTTCATCAATCAGTATAGCCATCTATTTCGCTAAAAGCGCTTTGAATAAGAAAACCTTCATGGATTAATCTAGCTATTAGCATAATTAATTGATCATCCTCAGGTAAATTTTCTTCTCCAATTAATTGAGTAAGATCCTTTAAGTCATTTTCTTTAGATAAAATTTTATTAAATGTTTGACGACAATCTAGCCAATTTGCTTCAATTTCCGGCCAGAGAATATCTCGCTTGAGCCACCAATCTGAAATATATTCAGGATAATTTGAATAAGAATCAAACCAATTAATGGCAGGATAATGCTTAGAATAAGCAAGGCTCGCATCTAATGCCCAGATTCCTTGAACAAAGTTTTTTGTCGTCGCCGTAACAGGCTCACTAAAATCACTAGCAGGAGGGGATATAGAACCTATTATGGTTAAGGATCCAAATCGATCTGCTCCAGATTCTTGTTTTCCATGTAATTTTACGACGCCAGCTCGTTCATAAAAACTTGAAAGTTTTGAGGGCAAGTAAGCGGGATAGCCTTCTTCTGCGGGCATTTCCTCCAATAAACCTGAAATTTCTCTCAAGGATTCTGCCCATCTAGATGTACTATCAGCAAGAACAGCAACATCATATCCCATATCTCGGAAATATTCAGCAATAGTTACCCCTGAAAAAATACTTGCTTCACGTGCAGATACAGGCATATTGGATGTATTAGCAATTAAAACTATCCGTTCTAATAAAGGACGTTTGCTTTTAGGATCAATCAATTCAACAAATTGCTTTAAAACGTCTGCTATCTCGTTTCCTCTTTCGCCGCACCCAACATAAAGAAGAACATCCGCATCGCACCATTTAGCTAAAGAATGTTGAATCACGGTTTTTCCTGTTCCAAAACCACCTGGAACTCCAATAGTACCTCCCTTAGCTATTGGAAATAATAAATCTATGAAGATCGGAAGAGCACACGTCTGAACTCCAGTCACGTGAAACGATCTC
>BPTM01000425.1 GCA_023705945.1 Candidatus Heimdallarchaeota archaeon | reverse complement strand
CTGCTGGTATTTTCAAGATTCAGTGGCACGTGAACGGTATCGTTCGGATGAACACTGCAACCTAATAGAGGTAGTTTCTAATGGCTGCGACCAAACGTGAATGGTATATAGTCAATGACGATTATTTTGTCTATGCACGTGACGAGACACAAACAGGGGAAACCTTCACAGTGGGCACGGTTGGTATCGATGAAGATTTCAATATAACCTCTGTGAAGATAAAGGCAAGCAGGGATGTCGCACCAGAGACACTGTACCTCGCAATCAAAGCTGTCGATGGTGAATACAAACCAACAGGCGAAGACTTATCTACTGGCTCGGTTGACCCAAGTGGTTGGGCAGAAGTTCCAGAATGGCACGAAATCAGTATGTCAACACACAAATTGCTTGCCTCGACTCAGTATGCTCTTGTTGCCAAATCTCCTGGTAGTACAGACACAAACCGAATAAAGTGGCAAGCGGACTCATCCAGCCCTGCTTACATAGGCGGTGCGACGGTGAGTTCAAACGACGGCGGAGAATCGTGGTCTGTGCACGCCACCTGGGACATGATGTTCGAGATTTGGGGCGAACCATCAGCTGTTAGTGAAACAGTTGAGCCTGCTACATTTGAAGTTGCCCTAACACAAGAGACGCCAACGATATTGTTTCCTCTACAAACGATGAGGCCGGATACATTCGAGATAGCTTTAACACAACCTGCTCCAACAATATCTACACGTTTCATTGACATACCACCGCTTATGGAGAAAGACCTTATTGACCCTTATAGCGGGGGTGCGTGGTTATGGTTAGTTTCGATTGCAATACCTGGGCAGGTAACGCGGCGTATTGCACGTAACACCGAAAACGTACCGTACAATGGATATGATTTCGAGAAGTCTAATCTTCAAATAGGCGAACAAATCTTTAGTGGCGACGGCTCCATACCACGTGTAACGCTACGAGTATTCCAAGATGCAAATCATATAATCGAAGATATGATTAACGAGACCGAAGGCGCACTCGGTGCCCACGTACAGCTTATACGTGTCAACGAGAAGTTTCTTAACGTACCTGTATCTGCGCTCGAAGCTGATTACGATAGCCTTGCATCGGAGAGCGATACTGAATGGGTAACGTTCACGCTCGGTATGCCCAATCCACTAACACAACGTTATCCACTGGAGATTTATAATAGTAGTACATGTCCGTTAGCAACACCTACCCTTTTCAAAGGCGCAAGATGTCAATACACAGGGCAGGACAGTACGTGTACTGGTACTTACGAAGATTGTTATCTAAAAGGAAACGCCATCCACTTTGGTGCCGAACTTGGGCTTGACCCCAACGTTGTGAGAATATGATAGATGCAATCCAAAACATTCTGAATAAGCCTTATGGGGCAAAACTACAAGGACAGAATAGAAAATATGTCTGTTGGAAATTCTGCCGTGACATATACGACCTGCTTGACCTACCGCCACTAAAGAAGATACAGCACCAGAGCGGTCTCACAAGGATTGCAGCGCCTCGATTGCATTGTATCGTACTATTCAACGTGGCGGGTGATTGGCATGCTGGTGTAGTGTATCCAGATATACTTCATTTTATTCACGCTGCACCATTGGATATACGCAACCGTGACACCACAGAGTATGTAGCTTGCAGGGAACGTTTAACGGTTTGGCCTTATAATTTAATGGTTGAAGGATATTATGCACCGTAAACCAACTATATTAGTTGCAATTTATCAGCATCCAATCGAGCGGAACGGCTGGACGGTTGTTGAGGTGCCGGACGAGCAGCAATCCATTTCTGAATTGAAAGCACTATTAAGATTGCCAGAAGATTATATTGGTCGTGTACATAGTGAATCCAAAGTCGTTTTTGCTCCAAAGGCAGCTTGGCCGACAGTATGGTTACTTATCAAGGCAATCGCTTGGGCGGCGATAATATCGATAGCAGTTTATTACATTACACAAGGACTATTTCATCAAGATATTCCTTCAAGGAAAGATAGACCGGCAAGCCAATCATTCGGGTGGGCGCCATTTACGACTCGCGGCGAGGGTATGCCGCATCCCTGCTCCTTTGGCACGAATATGCACTTCGGTAACATTGTTGGCAAATGGACTGACGTTGACGGTAGCGGTAACGAAATCTTATACATGATACTTGACTACGGACGCGGCCCGATTAAAGGCCGAGATCGGAAGAGCGTCGTGTAGGGAAAGAGTGTAGATCTCGGTGGT
>BPTM01000424.1 GCA_023705945.1 Candidatus Heimdallarchaeota archaeon | reverse complement strand
TCAGACGTGTGCTCTTCCGATCTAGTTCCGTCGGGAAGTATCCCATTCGAAATGCACCTGAGCATTCCTTTCATATCTGCTATTTTCTTTTCCAGGACTTTGGCTCTTGTAGACATTTTTGCCAGCCTTTCTTTAAATAAGTCCTTTTTCTTTATAATAATTAAATATTGTTACCAGTTCATTTTTAATAATATCTGGAAATCTTGATTCTGTGTCTCGGGAAATTTTTGCCAATACCATTCTTTTTAGAACTGCAAAGTTCCAATCTTCTCCTTTATTTCCAATTTCATCCAGAGAGTCTTTAAAAGCCTGTCTAATTTCTATCTCGGCTTTCTTCCGGCGTTCTTTACGCTCTGTTCTTATTTCCATTGTCTTTCTCTTTTATTTACTTGCATTCTAAAATATATGCTTTCTTTTAGATCCAAGTGCTTTTAGAAGTTCTCTCTCAGCTTTTCCCAAACTCAACGAATAACTGGTTATTTCATTCAAATACTTATAAATAATATCCATGTATCGGGTTTTAGTATCTTCACTAAGTCTTTCTTCTACCATCTTTTTCAAATCACCTGTCCAGAACTTTTTAAATAAATCTGGATGGTTTTGCACACGATTCAAACTATCTTGGAAAGCCTTTTTTATTTCTTCTTCAGCTTTTTGTCTGCGCTCTTCGTTTGTTTCCATTTTTTGCCTATAACATTTCTGTTATTGTTTCTAGTAATTCTTTTTTATTCATTGTAGAATGTTGGGTTTTTGCCTTATAAAATGTATTCGTTACATCATATTCGCCAAGTCTTTTTACTGCCGTCAATTCCCTAAATTCTTTTGTTATTATTACCGTTATTTTTTCCATTTTTTGCCACCCTTAGTTCTTAATTAAAGATTGCACAGATAATTCTACAATATAAAAGAATATTGCAGCTATTATTACAAGAACTATAATTCGCCAGTGTTTCTTTAACCATTTCATTTTATTTTTACCTTTCCTTCTCTTCTCGCTTGTTCCTCACAATATTTAAAATTTTTGCAGAAATCTCCCTTTTCTTCGCTTTTGTAACACCAACCCATTGTTCTAATAGGAAATTCTTTCCACATTTTTCTGCAAATATCAGCACAGTGTTCTCCATAACTTACTATGAATCTTCCAAAATTTATTCGTTCCTCTGGACCTATTTTCTGTAAAGCAAAGTTTAGTGCTATTCATCTACTTTTAGACCAAGTTTTAAAGTAAGAAGCCATTTTCTTAGCTAGTTCGTCAGCTTCATAGAGAACTGAGTGTCTCATTCTATTCTCACCTACCTTTCTTTTATCCCTGCCCATCCTACTGGTGAATGTTCAGGCTTCGGACAGGCAGGGAAGACGAGCTTCGGCTTGCTCTCTTTATATTTTAGTTAGGAAATGGAATTAAAACTCCAGCACCTAAAGTCATAATGAGAGCGATTCTAATTCTGAGCCGTTGTTTTGGAGAGAGTTCTTTGGTCATTGTATTTCCAGCAACATAACAAAGACATAAGGCTAAAAAAATACGAACTCCAGTTAGAATCATTTTCTTTTCACCACCTTCTTTTCAATTATAAACTTATTCCTGCCCAC
>BPTM01000423.1 GCA_023705945.1 Candidatus Heimdallarchaeota archaeon | reverse complement strand
AAGCATGGCGCTCCTGCTCTTCTCATCAATGGGAGGCAGCTTGGGCAGCCCTATTTTATGCTCGGGTAAATGGACAGGGCCAAAGGGCGTGGGAATGGTAGTCTCAGGAAACGTTGGCGGCCATAGCTTTGGGGGCTCCTTTTGGCCTGGCAGTATCGGTAATTTTACCATCTTTATCCTCCTTAGATGGCAAGCTGAACTTTGTCCGTGAGGATCTCCAGGGGGATAAGCCCAACTCTCAATTCTACTTGAGCTGGCTGCCTGGTATCAAGAGTCAGGCGCCAGTTATCGACGGAGAAGGGGCTAATGTGATCCGTCTTGCCTATGTAGTTCGTCAGGGCATTATACCTTGCCTCAGCGTAGACGCCATAGAGGAGCGGGACAGGCAAGCCATTTCTTACCGCAAAGAGTATGTGGCGGCCGTTGGCCAGCTCTGTTGAAATATCACCGTAGAATCTGAGTACAGGCTGGGGAGGTTTAGCCAGAAACTCTGATACCTTCTCATTGAGACTCTTTGGTCTATCAACTTCCACTAGCTCCAGGATCACGGCTTCCTCCATGGCCACCGGATACCCAAACTTCGGGGGAGTGGTGGACCCTGTTCAGGTGACATGGGCATGAGGTCATTGACTATCTGACCTCTACCTAGCCTCTCTAGCGGGGGGATTGCCCCCTTGCCGAATATCCGCTCGTGGGTTGCTTTGCGCTGTGCTTCAGTCCTCATTGGATTGCCTCCTTCCTTAACTGCTGAGGGTTTAGAGGTGATTTTACGAGTGGGGAAAGCTGTTGGTGGTCCAATTAGAAATATTCGTTTTGGTATCCCCGAATACTCTTCAGCAAAATGATCAAAGGCGAGCTTGGCTCTATCAAAATCTAGCATTGTGGCTTCTGGCAAATAAACATCTGTAAAATAGTGACCACTACCCTTCACCATCTCCCTATATTTTATTTTAAGTCCTGCCTTCTTGGCTGCCTCTACCGCCTTCTCGCTAATCCTATCTCTGAATACTATAGTCCATTTCTGGTTAAATTTCGCCATAAAACCAGAACTAATAGGATTTTCAGCTTGGAGTAGTTCAACAGCATTTGCGACTGGATATTCAACTTCTATTTCAATGCTTGGGATTTTTACAGTTGGTATTTCATATTCAACTTCAGGCACAGCTTCGGGGTTAGAGTGTTTCTTGGCCAAATTAGGATAGTCCTTCAATACCTCTGGCGGTACGGGCTTGGCTTCAGAAATAGATTTTAAGGTTTCTCTCCAGGAATACTTTTTCAGGTCTTCTGCTTTTGAAAATTCCTCATCTGAAAGTAGTGCTATTCTGTTCGCCTCTCTCAATCCCTCTTTGCCTTTTCCGAAATACCAACCGAGAGACCTATCAGTTCCTCTTACTACCGTTCCCGTAATATATCGTTCCCCACCGTATTCGTATTCGACAAAAAAGACCAACTTTCCCCCACCATAATTTCTTTTATATCGCACCACCGCTTTCGGACCAACCCCCTCGGGATTACCTCCTTCTGCCATTCCAAATAGCCTTCTTTTCTCCTTTAATCGCTCCCTCGCGTCTTCCACTGATGTGGCATAGAACGTTGTTCCTGTACCGTGTATATTGGTAAACTGCATCCCGATTTC
>BPTM01000422.1 GCA_023705945.1 Candidatus Heimdallarchaeota archaeon | reverse complement strand
GGCGACAGGTGCCGGGTGAATGTTGGGTTCAACCATATGGATGGTGCTGTAACCGGCAAGTTTCACGCCGCAATATGGCAGAGCCGACCCTGGGACCCACACGATCAGGTGCTGAATGCAGAAAAAACATTCACCGTGCCAGCCAGCGCCGATTGGCAACCTTTCACCGATCATATAGACATCCTGATAACCTCGGCGATAAGCCCGGGGAGTGAATATGGCCTCTATGTCAAGATAATGGGAATTACCGGTGGCGATATATTCACCAAGTATCTGGCCAATGTGATAACGATTGTTGGCGTGCCCCCTGAAGAAATAAAGGAGCTAAAGGTTAAGTCACTGGCTCTGAGTTAGGAGACAAAATGGTTGAAGTTAGATTAGTTACTCAGGTATCTTGTAACTCCATCACCAAGAGGCGGGAAGAAACACTTAATGTCAGGGTGAACTTTACTTGGCAGGGGCCAGCGATGCGTGGCAGATTGGTGGCGGTAGTAACCCAGGAAACATTCTACTTGGAGTTTGACGAAATTGGCTCAACCCGGAAGGAAGTCTATGTCGACCTGCCCAAGGCGGATACTCCTATAAGCCGTTATGCCGATATTGCCGGTATGCCCCTGGCTGGTTGTGAGCCTAAACCCGGGTATGGAGTGAAGGTTTATGCGCTAGACATTGACGGTAAACCTGAGTGGGGATGCAAGAATGTCCTCACCATTACCGAGCTTGCCCCTCCTGAGCTTACCGTGAGCAGGTTATATCTAAGCTGAGGTAACAAATGGAAGTTGTAGAACTGGTAATAAAGATTCCAGCGAACACTGTCACCAAGAAGGTGACCGATTATCTCAACGTCGACATAGATTACAGCTATCGTGGGCCGGCACAAAGGATTTCCTTTACTGCGGTGGTTACTCAATCAACATACTGGGGGGAGTTTGATGAAATTGGCTCAACCCGGAAGGCGGTCTATGTCGATGTGCCCGAGGGGTATCAGACTTATCAGGTTAGAGTTCCCAACCTACCTCTGTCAGGGGTCGAGCCGAAGACGACTCCATATGGAGTGAAAATAAAAGCCGAGGGAACCTTCGGCACTATAGAAGCCGGCAATAAGGCTTGCCTCTATGTGAAAGAGGAAGCACCCCCGCCCCCGCCCCCAACCATCACCTTCTCGGTAATGCTCACCGGAATCTTTGCCGAGCAGTGGTATGTCATCTGGAACGGAAGGGAGTATGGCAAGTGGACATCGGCAATAGACTCCATCAGACTCTCTGATGTCGAGCCTATAGGAGCAATGACAGCGGTGATACAGACGGCGGTCACCACATACACGTTTACCACCCCTGAATATACCCTTACCGATGGCAAGATGTATGAGTTCGATGCCGAAAATATAATACTGAAGGAAGCCTTCTGATGTCGGAAGAATTTGAAAGGCTGAAGGAGGCACTTAGAAAGCCGGCAACCCCCGAGGCGATGATGGAGGCTGCCTCGGCATTCAAGAAATATGAGGAGGCAAAGATGGCCAAAGGCAGACCAACCTCCAGGCCGACGCTGGTGTCTTTGGGATTCGGCAAGAACTACCCCACCTCAATCGAGCTGAAGGATATCCCGGGTGAACTCGAAAGAAATCCAGCCTTCTTCAAAT
>BPTM01000421.1 GCA_023705945.1 Candidatus Heimdallarchaeota archaeon | reverse complement strand
ATGCCTTTATGAATAACATAGTTCTTCGTATTGTAGGCACTGGTTGAGGATGAGTTCTGAAGTATTCTTCACAATTTTCTCGGAAATTGTCGCAGAAACAAACTCATATACTACACTAATATGGAAGAGTATTCAACTTAAAGAGTAAGAAGAGAATTGAAGTATTTGAACAATCTATTTACATATACTAAAAAGCATTATCAATTTACTCAGAAAAGCAAGAACAATCTTACTTGCCTTCTTTTCTCTTTTTAAGTTAGAAACTCCAGTTCTGTATATCTTCATACTCCTTTTTTTCCTTTTTTTCCTTTACATCTTCCTTTTTATGCTCTAAATTCCAAACTTTAATTTACTTCTTTAAGAGCTGGGCATTAAAACAATGTTTAGAAAAGAACCCACTCTTTGCCTTTCCCGTTAAAATGAATCAACTAAAAATAACTAAATTAACAATAAAGATTTGTCTAACAATCTTTATTATTTTTGCTTTAATGTTTCAGGTAGCTAACAGTAGTCTTGCAACGTTAGAAACTGAAAACGGACATATTCGAGAGGTTAATCTTACATTAACTGATGGAATTGTTATCAATGATACTAATATAGCTTCTTACAGTTCATCAGGAACAGGTGCCAGTGATGATCCTTACATCATCGATAATCTCAATATTGACACAACAGATAGCTTAGCAGTTCAATTTTATTATGTTACCTCTTATTATGTACTGAGAGATTCAAATATAAAAGGTTCAACTTACGGAGTGTATGTCGATGGTGGCAACTCTGGTGGAGCTACTATTATTAATTGCACGCTTGAGGGTACTTTTGCAGTCGGTGGTGCCAACGCTCACTATATGACTATCTACAACAATACTCTCAAAGTAACTGACGGAGCAGGTTTCACACGTGGAACTAATTTTACAAAAAACGTTATGTATTCAACAGGATATGGTTTTATGAGTATCTATGAATATGATTTCATTGTTAAAGATAATGTTTTTTATGGAAACAATTCTGAATTTGCAATTGGTAGTGTAACTAACTCCATAATAGAAAATAATATTTTGCATAATGGAGGATTTAACGTAGAAATTAATTCAATATCTGATTTGTTAAATAACTCCTTTGAAAACAATCTAGTGAATGGAAGACCTTTTGGATTGCTGGTAAATCTTACAGATACAATAGTTACAGGTAACCAATATGGTCAGATTTACATAGCAAATTCCACAAACACAGAAATTGAAGGTTATTCTTTTGATAATCTGTACGTTGGATTGCAAGTTTTTAACTCTACTAACATATCTATAAACAATGTAAACATAACAGGTCGTAATGGTATAACAGCTGAAACAGTTGATGGTCTTTCAATAGAAAATAGCAATTTTTATGGTGAATATTACGGAATACAAACCGAATCAGTAAATAATGATTTCATTATTCAAAATAACTATTTTGAAGGATTTAGAGATGCTATTGAATGCTACTCATCAGATAAAGTCAAAATCAAAAACAACACAATTAATTCACAACAAGATCGGAAGAGCGTCGTGTAGGGAAAGAGTGTAGATCTCGGTGGTCG
>BPTM01000420.1 GCA_023705945.1 Candidatus Heimdallarchaeota archaeon | reverse complement strand
AGTTCAAATGGTTCACGACGCAGGAAAAAGTCTTAATTATCTTGTAGATTTAGGACAGGCTGAAGGAGGATTAATTCAAGGAATCGGCTGGATGACTGTAGAAGAATTAGTCTTTGAAAAAGGAAAAAACTTCACAGATTCCTTATCAACATATAAGATACCTAACCTTTTTTTCACTCCTAAGATTGAAGTTACTTTTCTAGAAGATGCTGATAATCCTGAAGCAGTCTTGAAATCAAAGGCTATAGGAGAACCGCCATTTATGTATGGTATTGGAACTTACTTCGCACTAAAGAATGCTGCTAGGGCATTTCATAAAGATAAGGAATGGGAATATTCATCTCCTCTAACACCAGAAAAACTCTTACTCTATCTTCACGATTTAGAGTAGTCAAATTAAAAAGAAGCAAAGATGTTTATAATGAATGAGCAACAATCTTGGGAAACGGTTCTAGATACTCTTGAAAAAGGAAATAGTGCAGTACTTGTTGTTATAATCGACAGAGAAGGATCTGCACCTAATTCACCGGGAGCAAAAATGTTTGTAACATTAAATGAAGTAAGTGGAACTGTTGGTGGAGGAATCTCTGAGCATAATCTATTAAATCGTGCTAAGAGTTTGTTGAAAGAAGGAAAACTTACCACTGAAACGCTCCACCTAGAGCACAGTGAAACAGCAGAAGAAAATCGTTCAGGTATGATATGTTCTGGTTCACAGACTTTTGCAATAGTACCTCTTTCAAAGGAAAACATGAACATTATCAAAGAAATAATTTCTGCTTATGATAAAGCAAAACCAGGTGTACTAACCATAAATGATAAAGGTATCAGTTTTAAGGCAAACAAATCTTTAGTTGAAGATAGAATTTTTTCCAAAGAAAACGAAATATGGTCCTATCAAGAAAATATAGCAAAACAAGATAAACTCTTTATTATAGGGGGGGGTCATGTATCACTTGCCTTATCTCGGGTCATGAAAACACTGGATTTTCATATTACAGTTTATGATGATAGAGAGAATCTACCAACTATGAACAACAACACATTTGCTCATAATAAACAAGTTCTAAGTTATGAAAACATTGCTGAAAATATCCCAGAAGGAGATAATATCTATGCTATAGTCATGACTTTTGGGCATGTTTCAGATGAAAACGTACTTGACAAGATTATTTCTAAGAAGTGCCGATATATTGGAATGATGGCAAGTGTAAAAAAGGCTAAAACAATTTTTTCTAATCTTGAGAAGAAAGGAATTTCTAAAGAGCTTCTTGATAATGTTCACTCTCCCATAGGTATAAAAATCCGAAGCAATACTCCTGAAGAAATTGCAATAAGCATCGCAGCTGAAATTATCCTCACTAAAAATTCTAATTTCAAATAGGATTCCTATGTAATTATTAGAAGAAAAATGTCTGAAATTATTATTCCATTCAATTATATGAAACGTTTTCTTAGAAGGTATTTTTTGTTAACAAGTGTGAAAACTGTGTTCAAAATGTCATGTAATTCCATATTTTGGAATTCAGTTATTAATGAACTAACTGATACAGATTTAGATTTCACTATATAATTAGCAATTTTCACATCAATATCTTTTTGTTTCTTAATATCCTTCTTCTTCTTATCATTCACTTGC
>BPTM01000419.1 GCA_023705945.1 Candidatus Heimdallarchaeota archaeon | reverse complement strand
CTAAAAGCTGGGAAGGCGGTCTCTTACTCATCGCCGCTATATTCTTAATGCTTAAGAATGCACCAATAGGGGGTGTCATCCACCCAATATTGCCAGCGACCGGTACAATTATATGGGATTTCGTTGGAGCCACAGGGATGAGGGCAATCCTCATCGGTATAGGGATAGGGACTCTCGCCCTCGGTCTGAGAATGATAATAGGGCAAGAGAAGACTCCTCTCGGAGGTGCCAACTAATGTCCTTAAGAGAAACACTGGCGAGCAACTATAAACAGGTCATCTACCTATGTCTCTTCGCTGTCATTGCTATTCCGCTGATGAATCCAATAGGCCTCCCAGTTCCGATAGACGAGACGACGAAGAATGTCTACGATAAGCTGGAGTCTCTACAACCTGGCGATGTGGTGGTGATGGGTAGCAACATCGGCGCAGCCATCTACGCGGAAGTCTACCCCCAATATGTTGCCATCCTTGAACACCTGTTCAGGATGGAAGGGGTGAAGGTCATACTCGTAGGATACGGCACAGAAGCACCTATCTTCGCTGAGAAAGCCCTAGACGAGATCAAAGCCTATGATAGGAAAGAGTACGGTGTGGACTTTGTCCACCTCGGATACATCGCCGGCGGTGAGGCCGCAATCTCAGGTATGTGCAGGGACTTGCATGAACTATTGAAGGTTGACTACGAAGGCCGCCCGCTTAGCGATCTACCAATGATGGTGGACATCATCGATGCAAGTGACTTTACAATCGTCCTTGACTTCACCGCAAGCGCGGACTCACAGTTCTGGTTGAACCAAGCGTACGCGCCCTACGGAACCGATGTGGCATTCGGTCTTACAGCCGTGAAGGTACCGGACGCGTATGCCTACTATACGGCGGGGCAGATATTCGGTATACTCGAAAGCCTCAAGGGAGCCGCCCAGTACGAGGTGCTCATAAACAGACCAGGGATAGCGGTTAAGGGCATGGATGCACAATCTATGGCACACCTATTTTACATCGGCCTATTATTACTCTGCAACGTGACATACTTCGTGAGGGAAAAGAAATGACTGGCGTAGAGACACTATCAATCTTGATAGCGACGACCCTTATACTGATGATGTACACCATCCTTTATCGGGAGAACCCAGCCTTCAGGCTTGGCGAACATATCATGGTGGGAGCAACGGTGGGCCATGCCCTCATCCTAGCTGTCTTCCAAATACGCGACTTGGCATGGATAAAATTCTATCAAGGCATCACGACCGGAAACCTCAGGGGCTTGGCGTATATTATCCCCATGATCCTCGGTATATTCCTCTACTTCCAGTTCTCGTCGAAATACAGGTTCATATCTCGCATATCCATAGCACTGATGCTGGGTGTCGGAATAGCGCTATCGATCAGAGGACTGCTTTTCGTCAACGTCGTTGGACAGATCAAGGGAGCCTTGATGCCACTGACAAGCATCAAAAATATAGCGTACGTGGTCGGTCTCATTTGTGTCCTCCTGTACTTCGTATATGAGGAGAGAGCCTCAAGGATCGCAGGACCGCTACCTAAGGTAGGCAGATACATATTGATGTTGACGATGGGCGCATACTTCGCGAACTCGATTATGGGCAGGGTTTCGATTGTGATAGGCACACTCAATAACC
>BPTM01000418.1 GCA_023705945.1 Candidatus Heimdallarchaeota archaeon | reverse complement strand
TACTCCCCCAACCCTTTCCATGCCAAGCTACATGAATATCATCGTCAGAGTCAATGGCAATGGAAGCGCTTGTTTGATAATACGCTACATCGGTTATTGCTTCTCGGTCTTCCCAGCCATCACCCGTTCGTTTACGATACTGGATGTTACGCTGAGTAGGATTACTCCCCCAACCCTTTCCATGCCAAGCTACATGAATATCATCACTGGAGTCAATAGCAATGGCGGGATACACCTGAGGATACCACTGAGGACCAGGAACTGAAGTCACCTGTTCCTCAGTCCAAGTTTCACCATCATCATCAGAATACGAACAATATATTTGATAGTTTGTTCCATCATCGCGATAATAGCAGCACCATAGCCTTCCAGTACTATCACGGGCTAGCTTCCTGCCATATCCCGCTGTTGAGTCTGACTCCGCTCCTGTCTTAACCGTGTAAATACCCATCACAAGAACCTAGCAAACTGCTTGCCTTTACTCCATCCTCTCAACATGCTGGTAGATGAGCTGGGCAACATTGGGGTTGCCTTTATATTCTCTAGCAGCGGTAGTGAAAGTCTCATCACTGCCGTAGCCTGTTCCCACCGAGTGAGTGACAAAAGCCCTGAAATGGTAGGTAGTTTCCGGCGATAAACCTGTTAATGACTGTGAGAAGCTCTGCCCGGTTGTTTTGCTCTCTGTCAGGGTAGTATTACCATAGGCAGCTGTTTTACCCCACTCAAAGCCACATTTGCAAGCTACTCCTCCATCGTCATCAAGGGTGCCATTGATAATAGCTGACCTATGGTTAATTGATGTGGCCGGGTTGGTCATTACAGCAGGAGATTCGTATGTAACAAATAGCTCAGCAGCATAGAAGGTCGCGGACTCATAAGCTTTTACGGCACGATTGGTAGTGCTTCTTCCATCGTGGTCATCCCAGAAGATAACCACGACGGATGCCCAACCTGCGCGACTGATTATTTCCTGGATGATAGTTTTAATCTCTGGGCTATTATAGTAAGTATTCGACTTGAAAAACTCTATATCATCCCAGAATACCGTCGCCGTTGTTCTCGGCCTAGCATTATAATCGGCATAATCCGAAAAGGTAACAGGGCTATCAGCAGCTTCACCCCTGATTTTTGTATTGACGGTATGGTTATAATTGGAAAAAGCTGACCGGAACCTTATGTAAGCACCGGTAATGATGGCTCCCTTTGGTATATTTACATTAACAAATCGCATCCCCATACCATGCTTGGTTACCTGTGGGGCTGCGGTTTGGTGACCGACACGGTGGTAACCCATAGTATATGAGAACTGCCATACACCATCCTCAAGCCAGGCAGTACAATCATCACTACCACTTGTTACCTTTCTGTTCCAACTAGGCATTGGATATCCCTCGTTTATGCTGTGAGGACTCCCTACTGCTCTACAATCCAGGATACCCCTTCGCCGCTGACGCTGGCATCCACCCAGACCTTGTTCAGGTTCTTGATCCTGAGGCTTACCGCCAGTCCGGCGGATAGCCCATCAAACCGGCGGGCGGTGTTGGCACAGTCACTCTTGGTGCTACCCAGATAGATATAGCCCGTATTTTCTGTCTTAGCTATGATGGTCACCTGAAAACCATCGGGGACAGGCAGGTCATCCAGCTGCTCAGGTTTTGCCACAGTTCTCTGCCCTGTGGCAAAAGTAGCTCTGTTGGTGCGGGCAGCAAT
>BPTM01000417.1 GCA_023705945.1 Candidatus Heimdallarchaeota archaeon | reverse complement strand
ATTTGGCTGTTGCTTTGGCTTTGGCCAGTTATGGCGCGTCAATTACTCCGGAAGAAACAGGTATGACTGAACAGGATTGGAAAAATCTTAAAGATATGAATGAAAGACTTTCAAGAATGCCCGGGATAAGGCGTTTAAGCTCTTACGATCCGGAAGACGCTCCGGACATATCGGACTTTTGATTGGTAGAACTTGATTTGACACATATATAGTTATATGTAATAATACCGTAAAAGGGGGTCTTACTTATGACCATAAAAATTGATAACGAAATTTATTATACTGTTAGAGATCTAACTTCTCTTTTATCTCTTACCGAATTGACAGTTAGAGCCTATCTACGAGAGGGGAAACTTTTAGGCCATAAACCCGGGCAATTTTGGTATGTATCACAAAAAAATTTAAAGTTATTTTTAGAAGGCAATAAAGAACGAAAACGATTTTTGGGAGTATTTTAAATGGATAAAAATAAGAAAATGACAAGAAAAACAATTGATTTTATTCTTGCCTTTTGTGATGAGCTTAAAAAGGAAAGAGAAAAGTGGGATTTGGGGTTAGAGGATAATATAACCGTTGATAGGGGATATATAACTCAAACAATTTTGAGCCTTATTTACAAAGTATTAATAAATGAAGGCTATTCCCGGAAACATTTAGATAATTTCTTTTTCTTTGAGGGTGAGCCTAATAAACATAAGGAACGGACTTTGAAGGCCTGTAAGTTTTATCATACTAATCAAAAAAATTCCTCAAGGGGTGTTGGAGATTTTTTTTATAAGGATCCCCGGGGAATTAGATTAAGAGAAGAAATTGATAAGCTATCTGAATAACATTCGTGGCCAGGGCGTTATCAGACGTCAGAGGATAAGAATATCGGATTATGCCTTTGTGATTGTATAGGCTTGTCAGTTAAAGGCCAAGGAAAACGATTCTGGAACGATTCTATTTAATTGGAAGTGATTATAAAATGATGGGTTCAACACACGGTCCTATTAGAAAACATAATAGGCCACTAACAAGATATTCTATTGATTACATTCTTGCCTTCTGTGAGAAACTTAGAATAATAAAAGAAAACGAAAACTGGAAATACGAAAAAGAAGCTACTGATGAAGCTCATATTACTTTTACAATGTTAATGGGTATTTATAATATATTAATTAACGAAGGCTATCCTAAAGAGTATTTAGATAATTACTTTTTCTTTGATAACGAACTTAACAAAAACAAGGAATTGACTGAGATAGCCTGCGAATTTTATCATATCAACCGGAAAAATCCTTCAAAGGTTATTGAGGAATTTTTTTATAAAGATTCCCGGGGAATTAAACTAAGGCAAGAGATTGATAATTTATCAGAGAAATTTAATCAATAAATTCGGTGGTCCGGGTAAGATTAAAAGAACAGGCCTGGATTATTGATTCCCTGCTCTTTGGTTTTTAGTCACACTCCAGGGAGCAGGGTTATATTTTAAAATTATGGCAATCAGGGGAGTTAATGAGGCTAATAAAAATTTAATAATGATATTTAAATAATAGGGAAGGAAAATAAAAACTTGATAATAATAAAATTAGATATTATAATCAAAAAGGTGGTAAGTAATTAATTAGTTATTTAGGAAGGTATTCCGGAAACGGCTGAAAACGCAAAGTCAGGGGAATACCTTTTTTTTGTGATTAAAAATAAAAGAGGAGTGCTTCTGAAAATCGTTAACACTCCCCTTTTAAGAAATAAAATATACCCAGACACTCCACTTTTTTTAGGGTATATGGCTCGGAAAGAACCTTTTTTAGTTTAACATATCGGACAAAATATTACAAATAAAGAGAGGTGAAAAAGATGAGTAATATTAAAGAGATTGGCCATATAGATATAAGTGATTCTAAAAGAATAGTTTTATCTACTTCTAATTTTAGGGGAAGCGAAAGAATTGATCTCCGGGAACATTATATAAACAAAGAGGGAACTTACAACCCTTCCCGGCGCGGAGTAAATTGCAATAGTGAATGGTTAGAGGCTCTTGTAAAGTTAATTAATAAACTAAACGATATTTAATATACGCAGGGGCTATGGATCCTTCCCTGCTCGCCTGGCCAGTGATT
>BPTM01000416.1 GCA_023705945.1 Candidatus Heimdallarchaeota archaeon | reverse complement strand
GAAAGTGGGGCTTTTCATATTGTGAACACTGCCTACGAATTGCTTTATTCTTGAAGTTCCAATTAGGTTCTTATTCTCATCAAAACATTCTATTCTATAATAATAGCTCTTTTTTTCCTCTAAGTTTTCAATCAATCCTAAGAATAATTCAGGTGCTGAAGCTACAGGATGATATTGGAATTCAGATGAATGTTTCATTGGAATTTCAGCAATTTCACATAGATCATCATTAAAGAGATGAATCATACAACTTCCTTTTGCCTTACTTTTGAACGGATGTTTTTTATCAACGTCAACTAATAAATTGACCTTATTTGGTTTAAGATAACCATAATCAATATAAACTGTTACTAAGACCTTTGAAGGATCATCTACTATTCTTTGCATATAGATTTTATCTACAAAGAAATTAATTTTTGGTAAATCTTCCTTCTGTTCTTCTTTTGTATCATAAGGCCTATATTCAACTTTCTCGAAATCTTTAACTTCAAGAGCATAGAAATTTTCTTCTTCTGCATCAGCTTTCTTTCTGATTTCTTGAAGTTTAGTTTTTTCTTTTCGTGAAGGACCTTTTCCAATAGGAGGAATAATTTTATCACTCATTGAGATAAGAATAGGCTATTTATTTATTAATTTTGGGCTTGTGAATAAATATTTATTCCAGATACCAATTTGAGTTGATGTTAATGATACGATATTTTTGAGTTTTACGTTGTGGAAGATGAACTATTTTTGTTATACTACAGTTATCAATGCTCAAATTACTGAAAATTTCTTCAGTTGCATGAAGAATCTTCATAATTATCATTCGAATACATCCACCATGTGTGATGATCAGCAAGTTTTCATCAATTGAGTGGTTCTCTGTGATTTTAACGAATGTATCCCATATTCTGCTTTCAAAATGAGCAAATGACTCCCCATTTTCCATTAAGATTATCTCCTCAAATTCATTCTTTTCCATATCTTCCCATTCTTGTGACCATTTCATACCGTCCATTTTTCCAAGAGTGTGCTCTCTGAAATTTGGAATTAACTCTAATGGGATGTTTTGTGTATTTTTAATGATTTCAGCTGTTTTTGAAGCTCTTTGGAGATCAGAAGAATAAATTATTGATATCTTCTTGTTTTTTAGGACTCTACTAACTTTTTCTGCTTGAGACAGACCCAGTTCATTCAATGGGATATCTAACTGTCCCATTAACAGATGGTCCTTATTATAGTCAGTCTCTCCATGTCTAACTAGAAAAATATTCATCAGAAACATGGAAACGTTTTGATTAAAAAAGATTAGGGAATAGAGAAAGTTTCATCTCACTATTCGTGTTAGTTTGGCACCACACCGAGTACAACTGTACGTTCCAGGTTTTATTTCAGCTCCACATGATGTACAAAACTTGATTTTGCGTTCAAGTTTTTCACCCTTTCGAGCTAGAGGTTTAAGCATAATACCATCATCTTTCAATTCCCAAGTATAAAGTAAAGAACCTTTTAATCCAATTAATGCTTTTTCTGGTAAAGTTATTCTGTTTTGGTTGTCGATTACCAACAATCTAGAACTATCTAAATTCGATAAATCTAAACCTAGACCGTGTTCTCCAATGATTATCCCATCACGGATTTCTAGAGTTCTGTCAGAAAACTCACCTACAATTGGATCATGACTACAGATAAGAAATGATGTTCCAGTTTCATCTTTCAATTCCTGAAAAAGTTCCAGTATTTGTGTAGAAGTGTCAGAATCAACTGACCCTGTTGGTTCATCTGCTAGTATTAGTTTAGGATTATTTGCTAGTGCTCTAGCTATAGCAACCCTTTGCCTTTCTCCACCTGAGATACGTTTTGGGGTGTGTAGTCTTCTATGCCAAATTCCTAACCTCTCCATTAGTTCTTTTACTTTAACCTTACGTTCAACTCTTGGAATGTCAACAAGTTTCATTGGCATTTCGATGTTTTGTTCAGCAGTTAAGAATGGAATTAAATTTTGTTCTTGAAAGACATATCCAATATTGTATCGTCTAAATGAGAATTGTTCCTCCTCAGGTAATTTGGTTATGTCGGTGCCATCATTGAAGATTATTTGCCCAGCAGAAGGTTTCAACATTCCACCCATAGATAGTAAAAGAGTTGATTTACCACTTCCTGAAGGACCTATGATGCCCAAAATTTCGCCTTTTTTAATATCAAAACTAACTCCTTTCAGAGCTACAACCTTATTCTGATGTTCCATTCCATATACATGATAAATATCTAAGGCCTGTAATGCCATATTCTCGGGAAGAGGTTGAATCTTTATTTTTTGTCTTTGATCTCCATACATATTTATCACCTAAACTGTCCTCATTTCCTCCACTACATTTGTTTTTGCAGCTATCAAAGCTGGTACCAGTGTAGCTAACAAGATGACAAGAAATGCACCTATTACCGTCACTGTGAGCAATAATGGTGGTATGATGAGGTATCTATCAAAGGTTGTCACACTAAACGTGTCAAAGAAGGAATTTATCTGATAACCAAATAAGAATCCAATTAGTGTTCCAAATCCCGTTGCAAAAATAGCCATAGAAAGTACTTCAGTTAAAACCAGTTTCACTAACTGTTTCTTTGACGCTCCTTCAGCAATAAGAATTGCGAATTCTTTCTTTCTCTGATTTATAATCATGAACATGAATATAGTTATACCTATAACAATTGCAACTATGGCTATTATGAAGTTAATTGTCAGTAATCCTGGAAAACCAAATCTCATACCCTCTCTACTAGCTATAAATTCTATTTCTTCTTCATAAGATTGAGCATCTACAACCCAATCAAATTTTGTGTTGAACTGGAATGAAAGGTTTTCTTCAATTGGATCAACGCCAGGTTTCAAATTAATAATAGCTCTTACTATAGTATGCGTAAATGGTGCATAGTTCAAGATGAATGCCTTATCAACTAGAATAGCATATCCTGCAAAACCAGCAAATTCATCTTTAACACCACCAGGAGCATGATCAATGACAATTGTTGCTTCAACTTCAATCTCGGAACCATTGAAAAGATCTAACTTAAATGTTGGATCATCATCAATTTCTAGATATCTGGCTGATTCACGACCAATACCTACATTTCTCAAAGGATCAGCTTGAATGGTATCTAATCCTTTTTCCCAATTAGGATAATCAATAATTGAATCACGATGCCATAGAGCTTTTTCTCCGTATTGCGTGAGATCAGCACCATAGCAATGCACCATATCTGCACCTGATTGGAGTGGAGTGTAGTATATTGGGATTACTGATTCTATTTTATCTTCGAAACCAGTGAAGTTTGATATTGATAGATCTTGATAATAACCTATCATATCTACTCTCATATCTCCTCCAATGTAATAATCAGCATGTCTTGGAATTTCAGCAGCTCCAGTTTCACCTTGTATTGCTGCAAAAACACTCAAAGAAACTGATAGGCAGATTAGGACTGTCATTCTTGGAAAGTTCTGATGTCTTCTTGAAAGGCTGCCTTTAAGTAAACTTCCTATATCTTTGAACACTTTAACTAATACTTTATCGAGTCTTTCCGGTACCTTTGTTGATAATCGGCTGACTACAGCTGCTCCACCATACCACAATAATATTGGTGTAAAAAATTGTAATAATTCTACAACAAAAGTATATGATACTGCTGGGTTTGTTTCTTCAACAACTGTTAGGAGGACACCAACCAGCCCTAGTGCAAAGAATATTATATCACCGTAGATGGTTTTAAACCAACCTTTTTTATGTTTGTCAATGGTTTTAGCAACAGCTACCTCTTGTTTTATGAAAGCGTTAGTTTTCTTTCTAGTAGTAATAAAAAGTATACCAAATGTGATTATCACTGTTACAATTATATTCCACGTGCTAATATTCAGTGATGATAATGCTGATACTAAAGATTGAAAGTCTATCACCATGAAACGATGTGTTGAAAGAACCATCGCTGCGCCTAGCATTCCCAATAATAATCCAATAACCTCTCCAATAACTGCTATTAAAAATACTTCTGTAAATATCATACGCCGTATCTGTTTCGGGCTTGCTCCCTGAGCTTTAAGTACGGAAACTTCAAATTTTCTTTCTTGTAGTGCAAGTTCTGCTCCAAGGCTAATCAGTATGATTGATAATACGATTGCAGGTATGTATAAAATTGTATCAAGCAACTGCATAATAGTTATCATACCAAGGAATCCAAATAACTGTCCAGAAATAAGGCTAGTACCTTCTAGTTCATATTTTTGTTCAATTCTCCTAATAACTTGTTCAATAGCATCATTAAGGTCCATTAAATCACTTAAAGGAAATTCCTCCAAGTTAAGCTTGGATGCAATTCTAAACATCTGATAGGAAGTCATATTAGCAATAGAACCACTGGGGAGATTATGACTTCCCATCAGTAGAAAATGACCCCCTAAAAGAAGACTATTTCTATAGAAACCATTGATAGTAAGATTAAACGAATAAGTTTCCAATATTTCCGTATCATCATAACCTCCACTAAAATCCCTTTTATAGAGAGTAAAATTGAATGGTAAAGTGTCATTAAGTTGTATTCCTAAGGCTTTGTATTGATCGATAGAGAGTAAGCATCCATCTCCGCTCAAATCATTCTCGCCAGCAACCATATTTACAGAATTTACTATGCTATTGTTTAAGAAATTATCGTCAATTATAAATGGTGTATAGAAAGGTCTAGCATTCAAAACACCACTATATTCGGTAAAATTCACCTCTGGCGTAATCTGAGAATCATAGAATACCTCAAATTCATCTTCCTTTTCTTGCATCCCACCGTATAACACAATACTATCATCAATTTCAGTCTCTTCTGTAATCATATTGGCAAATTGTATTGGAGTATACTCTGGATCATTACTGAATGGAGAAAATGCAATCTCAGCTTCAGTATTATCGATTATATCTTGAACTGTAATTGAGTTAATCATAGATCCATAAAAGAAAATACTAGAGAAAATTGCTGCCCCTAGAATCATTCCTGCTCCTATAGAAATGCTTCTTCTTTTGTTAGAAAAAATGCTTCTAAAAGCTAAACCTAATGTTGAAAAAATATTTGTAATTTTCATTTCTTTTTACCCTCCACCTTACTACTACGCTTCTTAATTGATGTTACCCTTTCTTCGAGAACTTTTCCTTCTTGAAGGATATATATACGGTCAGTTTCAACTGCACAATCTGGATCATGTGTAACCATGATGACAGAAATCTTTTTCTCTTTTACCAATGTCTTAAACAATTGGATAATTTCTTTACCTATGTTTGTATCCAGATTGCCTGTCGGTTCATCTGCATAAATTATATCAGGGTCATGTGCAAGAGCTCTTGCTATTGCAACTCTTTGTTGTTCTCCACCACTTAGTTCTTCTGGTAAGTGATCTAAACGGGCATAAAGACCAACTTGTTCTAGAAAACTGATTGCTTTCTCTTCTGCTTCCATCTCTGGAACACCCCTTAATTTCATAGGCAGTTTGACATTTTCTTTAGCGGTAAGATATGGAATTAATGCAAAGTTTTGGAAAACTAGAGCTGTTTTATTTCTTCGAATATCCAGTTGATCTTTATATGAAGTGTCATGAAGATTAACTCCACTGAGCCTCACTTCACCTTCAGTAATAGTTTCCAAAGTTGCTAAAATATTTAAAAGAGTTGATTTTCCTGAACCAGAAGGACCCATCACAGCAATAAATTCCCCGGGTTTTATTTTCATGTTTACTCCCGTCAGAACATGAACAATTTCCTCGCCCTGTAATTCGAAATCTTTAATCAATTCATTGGTTTGAATTGACAAAGCTTTCTTCTTCTTAGACATATTCTCATAATTCAAGAAGTAGTAATTAAAACTATCTGAATGAAAATAGAAAAGAAAAAGAGGTCACAGGTTATTTTGTAAATACCTCTTTCGCTTCAAGGTCATTGAGTACATAACCTAGAAGTCTATCTTGCTTAATATCTAGTTCGGAAGTTTCAATCTCTAAAGTTAACAACAAGCTGTTAGTTTCATTATAACTAATACTTACTTTCTCGATATTTTTCCCTAACAGATTTGGATCATCTTCACCACCCCAAACATATGAGATAATAATATTATCCATGTCATTTTCAACATTTTTTATCTGAACTGTTCTTTTGGAGATGTATTCTTCCATTTTCGTTATGTCTATTTTTCTATTTACAGACATTGTTACAAAGAAATCTTGCAAAGCTTCAATTTCCATTTTCCTTTTGCTTCTTCTTAATAGTATAACAATAGTTATCCAAGCAAAAATACTTATCAAGAAAAGTACTAGAGTTACTATCCTTGCAGTCCCAAAACCATCTCCGCTGATTATAGCACCAAAGAAGGTTTGATCACTCGAAATCTCACCAACCGCGAAAGCAAAAATCTCTAAGATGATACTACCAGCTAAAATCAATTAAATCATATCGATTGCTTCACTAGTTCTAGTATTTGCATGAAGTACTTCATTCATACTCTTTGTGTTTTTTGTCATTACTTTGGACATCTTTCTCATTTGCAATTCTGAAAGTGTTGCAACGTAATTTCGTAATCCATCAAGCTCAGTTAATAAACCAGTAATGATTTTTTCAGATTCTAGAATTCTTCTTTGTGAAGATTTTAATGAATTCTCAACTTCATAGAACCCATCAAGGGTATTGATGTGATTTTTACCATAGATTTCTAGCAGATCTTTGCAGGAATCTTTAAGAAATTCTTTAATTTGACCAACTAGACTAATTGTACTAGTAATTACTGTAATTTCTTCTTGTACGCACGTTATGAAACTTAGTTAAACTTGCCAGAGGCGGTCTAACCGTCGTTTAAGTGGGTCCCCTCACGTGCGTTGAGGGGAAGAATCATGAGGATCATGATTGGGGAAGGAATGAAGGGAGTGCGCATTTACTCCGACAACATTCCTGCCATTGCGCATCGTGCTGTATGGTTCAAACTTTATTAACTGAGGGACAAGTGTTCAAACACTTGTGAACCATAAATATGGCGAGTTTTCGCCAAGCACTACCTATATATCAGCACTTTCCTATATAAACTCGTAGAAAAATGAAAGAAAATTGGAGAGGTATTAACTATCACCACCTCAACATGCAATGAGGGACA
>BPTM01000415.1 GCA_023705945.1 Candidatus Heimdallarchaeota archaeon | reverse complement strand
TACAACCTTATGTGTCTTCGGAAGATGGCAAGTTATTTGACTTATCATTTAACACTGATGATGTCAGTTTCAAGATTATCGAGTTAACTCACCAAGAGATAACTGAGTTACTTTCTTCTATTGAAGATCAAACGACTTTGCTGGAAGAAGCGTATCAGAATTCTACGCCGAAATTGGAGGCTGAGGGCTGATGGCGAAGATAATACAATACTGGTCTGATGTCGACTACTGTGATCAGTGTGATAAACCCATTAAAAGAGGAGAGGACGTGTATGTTTTTACAGAGTCCGACGAGACAGATATCATTTCTACAGGCTGCTCCGAATGTATGCAGCATCTGGAGGACCTGATACAGGGATATGAAGAATTGGGGCATAGGATGAAAATATATCGGGGTTTCATCAATGTGTTTATAATTGCTGCAATCTGGATATTTCCAACACTCAGATCATATTTCGTTCCAATGGCTATCTGGTTTAATGGTATGATTATCCCAGTCCATTTAACGGACTCCTATACATTACAGATGCCTGGGCGGGGAAGAGCAATTGTATTGTCTATCTACGCAGGATGCTTCACTCTGCTTTGTTTTTATAATGTACTAGGCAGTTACGTTTTGGTTCTTACTGGAATTTGCTTCGGTTATGCACTACTCACATGGAGGTACCACAGGACGCCCTTCGAGGTGTTGATTGGATACATGGTAAGAAGACGATTGGAGAAGGAGGAAAAGGAATGAAGAAAGAAGAAAGGAAACTAGAGGATTATACCCGTTTATTCAAGCTGGTTGGCAATCCCCAACGGCTAGCGATAGTCCTCATGCTGTATGCGAAAGAGGTGCTCGGAGGGAGTAAATCCCTGAGTTTCACCCAGATAGTCGAAGTCTTAGGTATTCCGAAAACCAGAACTGGTACCCTGAACAGCTACCTGAACATATTGATCGAAGCCGATTTCATAAATAAGGACGACAGTGGAAAGAAAAATCCGCTCTACCACCTAGACGAAGCAGGAAGGGAATTTCTGGAAGAGTTCGGATTAACTGAGAAACTGGATGCGAAGATAAGGGAGATGGAACGAAAACTGGAGGCTGAGGAGGCAAGAGAATGAGTGAGTGGAAATGCGGGAGATGTGGAACAGTCTATAATCATGAAGAGTTCATGGCACTTTATCATATCCAGGTAGTTACTGATGATCCTGATCCGAAAAAGAACTACGGCTACACTGCAGCTTGTCCCTGTGGATATCGATTCCATTTAGATAAGTGGTTTATGAGGTCAACAGGAACAATCTTGCATCATATGACTATCTTCCATAACTTCTTCCATGCGATATCCTTTGGTAGGCTCTGTAAGCCATATGCGATAAAGGTGGACATCAGTACAGTTGATCTAGAACTAAATCACAAATATCTTGGCGGAGAACCCCTGTACTATGAATCAATGATCTTCCCAAGTAGGGAAGGTGGAGAGATCGAATGTTGGTATCAGGATAGATACCCCAGAAAAGAATGGGCTAGTGCTGATCATCAGCACCTTAGGTACCTCCTTGAGAGAGGTAAGTATCTCATCACTTACCGATGGGACG
>BPTM01000414.1 GCA_023705945.1 Candidatus Heimdallarchaeota archaeon | reverse complement strand
TTGTTCCAGATAATACTCATATGGAGATTACACCTAGTACAATTCTAGGAATTTGTGCATCTCTTATTCCTTATCCAGAACATAATCGTTCTGACAGAAATGTCTATGAAGCGGGAATGGCAAAACAAGCTCTTGGTATCTTCTCTGCAAATTTCAGGTATAGAATGGATACAAGAGCCCATATTCTACATTATCCTCAAAAACCATTAGTTAAAACCCATGGAATGGATGCAATTAACTTCGAAAATAGACCAGCGGGTCAAAACTTCATTGTTTCAATTCTATCTTATGAGGGGTATAATATGGAAGATGCTTTGCTGATAAACAAAGCAGCTATTGAGAGGGGATTGGGAAGAAGTACGTTCTACAGGACATATGATGCTGAAGAGCGCAAATATCCAAATGGGCAAGAAGATACATTTGAAATTCCAGACGATACAGTTAGAGGATACAAAGATGAATCTCAATACGTACATCTTGGTGAAGATGGCGTAATTGAACCTGAAATTAGTGTTGAGGGGAGTAGAGGAGAAGTATTGATTGGTAGAACAAGTCCCCCAAGATTTTTGGAAGAATATACCGAGTTTGATGTTCCTCCCCAAAACAGGAGAGAAACTAGTAAAGCTATGAGACACGGAGAAAAAGGGATATCTGATGTTGTTGTACTTACAGACACTAACGAAGGAAATCGTCTGGTGAAGGTTAAAGTTAGATCCGAAAGAGTTCCCGAAATTGGAGACAAATTTGCATCAAGGCATGGACAAAAGGGAGTTATAGGACTCATCATATCTCAAGAAGATATGCCCTTCACTGAATCTGGAATTGTTCCAGATATCATCATCAATCCACATGCAGTTCCATCAAGAATGACAATAGGAATGTTAATGGAATTACTTGCAGGTAAAGTTGCGGCTCAAAGAGGCTCAGCTATATATGGTACAGCTTTTAGTCAAACTAAACTTGATGATCTTCATGATGCACTAAAAGAGATTGGTATGTATCCTTATGGAAGAGAAGTAATGTATGATGGAAAAACAGGAAAAAGACTAGAGGGCAATATCTTTGTAGGCTCTCAATTCTATCAGAAACTACACCATTTAGTTCAAGACAAAATACACGCACGAGCAAGAGGCCCCATACAAATGCTCACAAGGCAACCAACGGAAGGTAGAGCAAGAGAAGGAGGTCTAAGGTTTGGAGAGATGGAAAGAGATTGTCTTATAGGTCATGGAACATCTATTCTTCTGAAAGAAAGATTACTTGACGAATCTGATAAAACTGATGCTCTTATCTGTTCCAAATGTGGTTTCTTAGCAATGTATGATAGGAATAGAGATCGTTACCATTGTCCAATTTGTAAAGAAGAAACAACTGTAGCTAAAGTCGTAATAAGTTATGCCTTCAAATTATTAATGCAAGAACTAATGAGTTTAGGTATTGCTCCTCACATTGAATTAGAAGATATTTCATAGGTACTTCTAACTTCATTTATTTTTTATTCTTTGTTTCAATATTTGATCGTACTCATCAGCAGATAAATGCTTAGTGCTAAAAACTTCAAGTTTCTCTCCAATAATTTTGGCTAAAAGATGATAACACAAAGTTTTTTGTCCTTTCCTTAACACCCGAAACTGGAAATCGGTGCATTCACAAAAGTTATCTTCTATGACGATGTAGGTTT
>BPTM01000413.1 GCA_023705945.1 Candidatus Heimdallarchaeota archaeon | reverse complement strand
CATTTATTCTTTCTACTCCAAGCCATCAGATTATTTCAGGACAAAATAGTGAAAACCCAGTAGAAGTTTATGCCATCCTTTTTGATCAATTTCCACAAGAAGTAAACGGAACCATCATGTGCTCAGCGATTGAAATACAAGACTCACTAATAAGTTTAGGATGGCCAGTAGCGAATATATCGATTTTTCTAGGAGAAGAAAATATGACAAAAAATATTTTTTTAGAGCAATTAAATTACCTTGAAGAGAGAGTAGATGAAAATGATTTGGTTTTTATATATCTATCAGCTCATGGTCATACCTACTGCCGTGATGTTTTAGATTTTAATAGCTGGTTTCAATTGGAATTCTTCCAAATTGGTACGGATAACAAAATATTCCTAATGGAATCATGTTATAGTGGTGAATTCGTTGAATTATTCTTTCATCGTAGTTTCGCAATGGGTAGTGTGGCTAAAGATGAATTTGCTTTGTTATATACCTCTGTTGATAGTGATACATGGATGTTAAGTGAACCAGAATTTGTTGGTGGTATTTCATCACATTTCTGGGCTAAAACTATGGCCGATATTAATGCAGATTCTTCGGCAAATGGTGTTGTAAGTTTAGAAGAGATGTATGTATATTCACTACCATATATCAGGCAATGTTATAATGAAACATTCGAAATTTTTCCTGAATTAGCAGATTATGCTAGTTCTATAGCTGGATCAACTGAAAACTATCCCCATCCAAAAGTAATGAATAACCTTCCATATGAGGTGACACTGAACGCGACTGATTTTATTTTAAATAACCAAGATTATCTTTGGGAAGAAGATCTAGAGGGTCCATCAATTGATGTTCAGAATATTATCTTTTTTACAGAAGATGATGAAGAAATTGAAATAATTTTTGTTGTTTCCGATAGATCTGATTTTGAATATTATTGTTACGTAAATACTGTATTAGAAACATGGGGTATTCACGAGGCTACTGGGTCAAATTCATGGAATTTCAGATACACACTATCTGTTGAATCTAATAATGAATACAATGTTTCTCTATCTGCTTCTGATGTGTGGGGAAATTCCAACCTTAATTCTACTCTTGCAAAATGTGATTCTGAAACAAAAAATACTTCGTATGATTACACATTCTCGGTTTTTACCATTCTTATTTTATCAGCCGCAATTTTACTACAAAGAGCTAGAAAAAGAAAAGATTAAATATGTACGGAAAAACTTCTCAATTGAAAAATGGAGACTAAGCGGGGATAGCCAAGCGGCCAACGGCGTCCGGCTCAAGATTTGGATTAAAAATCCTTGACTCAAGGGCTAGATGAGGAACCGGATCCTTAGTGGTACGGGAGTTCGAATCTCTCTCCCCGCACCATTTTCCTTCTATTTCTTGAAATACTTATTTTACACTTTTATCAAAAAACATTTAAATTCGCGCTATTTTGCTTCAATCATGTTTAAAGTACCTCAACCTACCACTAAATTCCTTAGAGTTAAGTGTGAAAGTTGTAAAAATGAACAAATTGTATTTGATTCAGCAAAAATAGTAGTGAAATGCAATGTTTGCGGTTCAGATTTAACAGAACCAAAAGGTGGAAAAGCAAAAATTCTTGGAGAAGTTTTAGAAGTACTTTCTTAATACTGATTTTACATCTTTACATTTCTATATTTTCAGCAATTTCTCTTCTAACTAAGCCAATGGCGTTTTCTTTAGGTATTAAACAAACATCTTCTGGTTCAAATGGTCCATAGGTTTTTCCATCTAAACCTTGGATTTGAGCTTTGGTTTTTTTTATAAATCTAATAGCAACATAATCTATTTCTTCTTCTCCTTCTTCCTCAATTCCTTTTCCAATTAATTTGTTAATGTCAACATACGCTACATCTTTTGGTGAAAATACTTCTTTCCTGTATAAATCAAAGATTTGCGAAAATCTATCGTAAAAATCTTGTTCTTCTCTAGCTAAGTTAACAGTTACTTTTTCTCTATTCATTACCATTGTAATTAATTTTATAGTTCGTATTCTCATCAAGTCATTAATTACATATTTGATTCTTTCCAGTCTGGTTTCTAGAATCTTCTTAATAAGGGGGTTGATTACCTTTTTTGTTTTTGTGTCACGTTTCCTTAGAAGTTCTCTCATAGCACTGTAAAATATCTCATCCATGGGAGTTAGTTTTTCACTTCCGCGCTCGTCCTTCCATTTATCTTGAATTTTTTCAAACACTTTATTACACCACTGTTATTAAGAATGGAAAAAGGCTTCATTCCTCCTCATTAAGTTTAATCGTATTCTTCTATCTCTTCACTTTCTTCGATTCTTGGTGCTACAAAGTAAATTAAGTGACCTTTATCTTCCAGCTCATAAACAATTCTTATGGGTTGTTCTTGATTGAAGGATAATCTAACATAATCTGAAGATCTTATTCCTTTTAAGAAGTTTGATAGAAAGTCTAGTGAATAAACAGCTTCTGATTCACCTGCAACTTGAAAAGCTGATGTATCCATTTCTTCGCTTTTTGGTTCTATAAATGTATCCATTTCTTTTGTATCACTTTCTGCTCCAAAATAAATACCATCTTCTTTTGCCTTGATTCGCAGATAATCACTAACCATCTCTGCATCTTTGAGGACTTGTTGAATAAAAGAGGCTTTTACTTCAAAGTTTGTATCAAAGTCAATATGAATTGAATCAGGGATGTTTCCTTCTTCAGGGATATCAATTAAAGATAATGCAAATTTCCTTTGTTGATTTTTACCTATAAACTCAATTACGAATCTTTTGGTTTTATCATCGAGAGCCATTCGCAGACTTTCGTTGGCTTTAGCAGTTTTTAATATCGTATTGAGAGTTTCTAAACTAAGGCCTAAAATTGCATTTTCTTTGACATCATATTTTTTGAAAGCTTCCTTTTTCAGGAAAAAATCAATCATTGAAATACGAGTTGCATCAAAAGCTTTTATTCGAATACCATCTTCTGCGATGTTAACACTGCTCTCTGCAACTATTGCACTTATGATGGAACAGATATTTGCCATTAATTTTGCGTCTTCTAATACCATTTCAAAGGTCATTATTCTACCCCGTTTACGTTTTAATAATGAGCTATTTCGTGGTGGTAGTCACGAAATACCCTCTTTTAGTTCTTTATTATTTTAATATATAAAACAATCGCCCAATGAGGGTTCTTAATCCTACTTAATTAGTGATTGTTCTAATTCTTTTATTTGGCTGTAAGTGTCTATATCTACAGCACTAAGGTTTTGGGCAATGGATACTTTAATTTGTCTTTTCGGTTCAATTTCTATGAAGCCAAATAAACGTAACAAAATTCCTTCCTTAACTTCTAAATTTTGTGGAGTAGTAAGAATGGCCTCTATCTGATCAGAGCCATCATTAATAGTGAAAGCATCATCTGTTACGCTAGTAACTGCACCTACAATTCTATATTTTCCAGGTTTAGACAATTCAGAAAGATTAATCTCACAATATGGTTTTTTCCGTATATATTTTTTTTCAGATGAAAAATCCTGGGAACTAGAATCATTATTACTCATATTTACACCTTCCGTTAATCGTATTCTCGCCAAGTTTCTCCACATGTAACACATCTAAAAAATCTTGTAGGAGATTCATCAGCACTTCTTGTTTGTATCTGCCAAAAACTTACTTTCCTTTTTGTTTCGCATTTAGGACAATACATTTCTTTTATGGGCTTAGTGGTATCAACTTCACTTTCATCCAAAACAGTGGTCATTTCTCTTATTAGATTGTGTTCTATTGTTTCAGTATATGTTACTTTTTCATTTGCTTCTAAATCGCGTTTGAAACCACATTTTACGCACAGTAAGATTGTTTTACTTTTCTTATCCTTCTCAGTATGTAACATTTTACCACAGTTTGGGCAGAAGTCCACGATGATTCACCTATATGTTATTGCAAAGACAATATTTAAAGTTAATATTGTTTTCTTTTTACGCTAATAGAAAAATGTTTTTGAATTTAACTTGTTTTATAAAACAAAACCCGAATAAAGTAGTGAACATATTTGGTAACATGTGAAATGTGTGGTATAGAGATTTTTTCAAGGCCTATAACCATTGAAATAGAAGGAGCCGTTCTATTAGTTTGCCCTTCTTGTGCCAAGCACGGGAAACAAGTCACAAAACCCAAACCAAAGAATAAAGGTTTCAGTGGAACAAAAACAACCTCATCTTTGCAAAGTAGAACCTCAACTAGACAACCTTCAAGACAATACAGAAGTCTTTCAGAAGTCGATTCTAAGGAACTCACTTCAGATTACGATGAACGTATAAGGTTAGCCAGACAGAAGAAGAGAATGACACAGAAAGATGTGTCCATTCAAACCAAAATTTCTGTTCAAGAATTACAAAGCATCGAAACAGGGAAAATGAGACCTCCAGATGTGATAGTTGCAAAATTAGAGAAATTCTTCAATATTAAAATTACAGAAAATGTTGCATCCTATAGTCCAAAAGATCAGAAGAAGGGTTCAGCTTCTCAAACTCTGGGAGATATTGTAGTACTTAAGAAGAAGAAAGATGAAGAATAAGTTTCCTTATCCTTTGCTTCTATGAAAACGACACAACAGTGAGTTTGGATGATAACTCAGCAATTAAAACTTCAGCTTCTTTAAGGGGTAGTTTAATAGTATAAAGTCGTTTTTTTGTTCTAAATTTGAGCTTAATTTTATCCTTACTTCTCTTTGTTCTGAGTTCTCCACCTTGATCAATGGTTAGTTGAACAATCTCTTCAAGTTTTTCTTTAGTTATTTCACTTGGCATTTTTCGTCGAGATGTCTCTCCAAATTTTTCTTAAAAAACTTTTGTTTCATTGTTTTTTGACAATTCTTACGTAAAAGATAAAAAAGTAGGATTCAAATAAGTGTTGAATTATGAAAGCGCACAGAATACCTACTAAAGAAGAATGCTTAGCAATTCTTAGAAAGCATAATACACCATCTCAAGTCATTAATCATTGCCTGATTGTTGCAAAAATAGCAGAAAGGCTTTGTGCGCAAATTGAGGATATAAACATAGCACTGGTAATTGCAGCTTCGATGCTACATGATATTGGACGCTCGAAGGAACACTCAATCTTTCATGCTATTGAAGGTGTAAAAATATTAGAAAGCGAAAATCTTGACCAACGACTCATATTAAGTGTTAAGAAACACATAGGAACTGGAATAACTGAAACTGAGGCAGCAAAACTAGGATTACCACCAGATGATTATATTCCGAGAACTGCTGAAGAAATAATTGTTTCTTATTCTGACAATATAGCTTGTGGTAGCAGAGAGTGTTCCTTTGACGAAGCACTGAATAATTTCATTAGTAAATTTGGAGAAGATTCCCATGTTGTGAGGGGTTTTTTCAGACAAAAAGAATTTATTGAAAAAATAATAATGAAAAACATTTGAAAAGGGGAAAAAAGAGAACTAAATAAAACCGGTAGTTTGTTTTGCTGTTGATTCTTTTTCTCCTGTTATTTTTTTGATAGAATCTGTGAAATCATCATTAATTACGTGATCTCTTTCCGAGCGAATTGCAAACATACCTGCTTCTGTACAGATATTTTTGATGGCAGCACCACTTACTCCTTCAGTCATTTGGATTAAGTAATCAAAATCAACATCACCCTTTAGATTCATTTCAGCAACGTGTATTTTGAAGATGGCAAGTCGACTTTCAGCATTTGGGATGGGGATTTCAATTATTCTATCAAATCTTCCTGGTCGAAGCATTGCAGGATCTAAAATATCTATTCGGTTAGTAGCTGCGATTACCTTCACATCTCCTCTTGGATTAAATCCATCTAATTCAGAGAGCAATTGCATCAAGGTTCTTTGTACTTCTCTATCACCACTTGTAGCTAAATCTAATCTACGACTTCCAATAGCATCTAATTCATCAATAAAAAGAATGCTAGGTGCGTTTTCTCGAGCAAACTCAAAAATTTCTCTTACAAGTCTTGCTCCTTCTCCGATAAATTTCTGAACTAGCTCGCTGCCTATTAATCTGATGAAAACTGCTTGGGTTTCATTAGCAACCGCTTTAGCAAGTAAGGTTTTACCTGTTCCTGGTAAACCTTGCAAAAGTACACCTTTAGGTGGATCGATGCCTATCTTTTCAAATAACTCTGGTTTCAATAAAGGCAGTTCAACTGTTTCCTTCAATTCTTGAATTTGTGGGGCGAGACCACCTATATCTTTAAACGTTTCAGTTGGTCGCTCAATCAATTCCATCTTCTGAACCATAGGATCTTGAGTCGGAGGTAAGGCATTTACTATTGCAAATGTTCTTTGATTTAGAGCAACTCTTGTATCAGGTTTTAAATCTTTGATTTCAACATGACGTGATATGGTAACAACTAGATTAGGACCAGTAGTACTTCGAACAACAGCTGTCTTATTGTCAAGGACTTCAACTATATAACCCATAAACAAGGGAGGAGATCTTAGTCTTTCGAGTTCAACTTTTAAATTGTTGACCTCTCTCTGAAGACGTAGTCTTTCACTCTCCACCATCTGCTTTTCAGTCTCTAGTTGACGCGCTTGTCTCTCAAGATGATGAGCATAAGAAATTAAGTAAGCTGGGTCGTTTTGATCAGGTTCAGACCTCTCTTTTGACAGTTTCAGCACCCTTTATTTTCTCAATATTTTCTAATCTCTAAGAATATAAAAGCGTTTATATGGTATACTCAAGCGTTAGATAGCCAAATACTGCAAAATGGAGAAAGCGTTAATTTGCTTAGGTTAAGAAATAAAATCGACAAAAAAGAGATTCACAACAAAATCATCAAACTTAAGTGTTCTTTTTTAGAACAGAACATATGACCTTAGTTATTCTCAGATTGTTCCATAGACTTGTGCGTGACAAACGCATGTCTACTCACATTGCATTAACTGCTAGAGCATTTGGCGCAAAGCAGTTAATCTATACAGGTAACCATGATGGTTCTTTTGAGGAAAGTGTCGATAGAATAACAGAAGAATGGGGAGGTAATTTCCACATAAATCATGTTGAAAATGAGTTATCTTGCATAAAGAAGTGGAAACAAGAAGGAGGAATTATTGTTCATCTAACTATGTTTGGTATTGAACTTGAAGACAAAATAGTTGAGCTGAAACAAAAATTAAACAAAAATCTCTTAATTATTGTAGGTGGAACTAAAGTTCCAGGTGCCATATATCAGTTAGCAGACTACAATATAGCTATTGGTCACCAACCACATAGTGAAGTAGCGGCATTAGCTGTTTTCTTAGATCGAATAACAGCTGGTAAAGCTAGAAAAGAGAAACACTTGAATGCGAATGTTGAGATTATTCCAATGGAGAGGGGAAAAAGTATAAAACAAAAGAACAAAGAGTGAAAATCATGTTGAAAATAACAGTTTTAGAGAAAACATACAACGTAGCAAAACATAGCTCAGCTAAAGCTCTAACTTACATCCTAAACGAAGAATTAAAAGACCTAGATGTAAAAATAGTGGAAGTAACTTTTACAAAAGATCGATATGCAGAAATAACTCTAGATGGGGAAGATGAGAACATTGCAAAGAATTTCATAATTGAAAAATATGGTTCGATAGAAAGAAGTATCGGAGAACTTCAGATTGGAGATATTATCTATGGACGTTTCAGAGATGTAGGGAATGTGAAGTTTGGTCTATTTGTTGACGCTGGAATTGTAACTTCAACACAGAAAATTGATGCGTTATATCCTCTATTTGAGATGAGAAATCAATTAGCTGGGGGAAAGAAATCATCACTTATTAACACAATTAGAGCGTTTGGAATTGTTGAAAACTTACCTCTAAGGTTCGAAATTATCGATAAGAAAATACTTGGATCAAAACTATGGGTAAAGATTGAAGATGACTCGTTAAGGTGGTTTTTGGAGCCATATAAAACAAACAAGGAAGCTCTAATTATATGTGGAACAACAAGAAGATCAATTAAACAAGCTCTTATACAAAGTAAACATATGGAGGATATAGACGAATTTGAAAGAATAGGATTATTAGAATATAGGCTAATTTGTAAAAAAGGGACTAGAGCAGATGGATTAATACCTGAATTAGGTTCATATCTAGGGAGAGCAAAAATAGGAGCTCAAGTGCCGAAGAGAGTTGTAGAATTATAATGCATTATGAATGGTTCGGTGAGACAAATGAATACTATTGAACCTACACTTATAGTAAGCAAAAATCTAGTTCTCAAAAATATTAACAAAATCAAAAACAAAGCAGAGAAAAATGGAATAAGATTTCGTCCTCATTTTAAAACACATCAATCAGTAGAAATAGGTGAATGGCTGAGAGTTTTAGGTATTAACTGCATTACTGTTTCATCAGTGCGTATGGCCGAATGTTTTGCTAAAGCTGGATGGATCGATATTACAATAGCTATTCCAGTCAATATTCTAGAGATAGAAAAAATGAATGAACTGGCAAAGAAGGTTCAACTAAATCTATTGATAGAATCCATTGAAACTGTTAGAACTCTGGAAGAAAAACTCAAACACTCTGTAAAAGTTTGGATTAATATCGATACAGGGTATCACAGAGATGGAATAGAATGGAATGAAACTTATAAAATAATCCAGATAGCAACACACATTCATAATGCAAAAAATATGCATTTAACTGGCATTCTAACTCATGCAGGGCATTCTTACAAAGCAAGAAATAGAACAGAAATTATAGCTGTTCATGAGGATACCATAAATAAGATGGTTCAATTACAGGAAGAATTTAAACGAGAAGGATATAATAATCTACAAATTTCAGTTGGAGACACTCCCACATCTAGTGTTGCGGATGATTTCTCTCTTGTAGATGAAATTAGACCAGGGAATTTTGTTTTTTACGACCTAAAACAAGTACAAATTGGTTCTTGCACAGAAGAAGAAATAGCGATCAGATTAGCTTGTCCAGTCATAGCAAAATATGATGAACGTAAAGAAATCTTGGTTGATGGAGGAGCCATACACCTCTCAAAGGATTTTATATTGGATAAAGAGGGAAGAACAATATACGGTTACATCTCTCAATCATTGGATAATGAATTTTCAAAGGTAAAAGATACATATGTCTCTGCTATCAGTCAAGAACATGGAACCATAAAAACAAATAACAATAATTTCTTTCAGAGGACAAATATTGGAGATATTATTTATATTATTCCAGTACACGCTTGTTTAACAACAAATTCAATGTCTAAGCTCAAAACATTGTCAGGTAAAGAAATCCAAGCTACCTGTAGGTAACAAGCTTTCGTAAAATATACTATTTGGAAAGAGATCAAAGAGGCTCTAGATAAGAATTAAGAATTATATAAGTAGTCTTACAGAAAGTCCTCGATGATCAGATGACTGTACATCTGTTATAAGTTCAGCAGACTCGCGAACGGTTGTGCAATAATCATTTACAAATATATAATCCACACGCAGAAGAGAAAACTCAACTGGCCAAGTTTTACCAGTGAATGGAGGATTACCAGAGACAATCCAAGTATCATGTAGATTAGTGAACAACCTCCAATAAGTCAAATCAAAAATAGAATTAGATGTATTGAAATCTCCAAGAACGACCACAGGAATACTATCATTAATCTGAGCTAATAATGTTTTAGCTTGATTAAATCTTGTAAGACACAACCAAGGCAAATCAAGATGTGTTGTGATAACTCTAACGGTTGTATTGTTTTTATTAATATCAGCTATAAGAAGCCCTCTCGGAGTAGTATAAGAAGGTCCAGATAATTCAACAAAGGATGATTTAATGATTTCAAATTTAGAAAGAATAACAAGTCCATATAATCTTTGATTATAGTTTGTTGGAGAAGCATAATAGGGATACGAGAGCGAAGAAGCTAATTGACTCATATTAATTTCAGAACCATGATAAAATATCTCATATACTTCTTGTAAAGCCAAGATATCTGCAGCAAGTTCTGCAAGTAAATCAATTGTATATGTGTCTAAACCATTTTGAATATTATAGGTAGAAACCTTCACGGAGCCAGAATCTTCAGCAACTGTAGGTGCAGATAACGAAACAAAAAATGGAACAAGTGTCTGTATTAGGCTACTAATAATTATCACTAGAAGTAGAGAAAAAATAGCCTTCTTGTAAAATTTGTCAAAGAATTTCAATCTAAAAAAGATTTAACGTTTAGTCTTAAAAACACTTGTAAACGAGATTTTATAGCTCAGAGGAAGGATGTAAGAAATAATTGTGGTGGGGCAGAGCGGATTTGGATAGTTGACTGACGGATTTCACATGATAAAGAAATTATCTATAGTATTATGATGAACCTATATTTACCTCAAAAGAGTTTAATGATTCTATTATTATTGATATAATGACAGGTGAAACTGTGAGAAGTAATATAATTCCAATTTTATTTTTTTGCATAGTAACTCCTTTAATCTTGGGAGGATTTCTATCCCAATGTGCAACTGAAGACACCACATTGATTTGGGAGATAGATCAAAATGCAATGGTAACACCTATTGGTGTTGATGATAAGAACAATCTAATTTTATATTACTTAAATCCAAGCGATGATGGAAGTCAAACATGGATTATGAAATATTCTAGTGATGGAAAAATAACATACAATGGTACAATGGATTTTAATTATGGTTATTTTCATTATTTAAATAAAAAGATTGACAGAGAAGGTAATTTCTTCTTATTTGGAAAAGGTTTAGATGGAATTAGTATTCGAAAATATGATCAGAATCTAGATTTTATTAGAAACACTACAATAGAAATCGGGGAAGAGTTTGCAGATTTCACTCTTAGTCCATTTTTTGTTTCCGAAATAGGTTCATTTTATCTACTCTATAATGAAGAGTATAACACACTCAATAGTACACACGTAAGCAGATCCGATGGTTTGTATAAAATTGATAATGATGGGGGAGTAGAATGGAAAACGATGTTTGAATGTGTCTACTATAGATCTCGAACACCACCCACCTTCATCTCTGAAAATGAAAACAGCACGCTCTATTTTGGATATAATAAGAATGTGTATAGATTGGATTCAGAAAAAGGAAAAATCAATAGGAAGAGTGTATGGAAGTCTTCAAGAGTATTTTATGATACAGGTACAATCGTTGCAAAATTAAAGCAATCAGAAAGGAATGAGAGAGTTTATGTGAAAAATGAGTTCATTAATGGAATAAACAAAAGTGAATGGAAGGAATTTGTTTCCAAGTATTTGGATTATCTGGATAGTACAAAGAATAGTCAATTCTTATCTACTATTTGCTTTTCCTTTAATGTAAATGCTAAAGGAGTAAATGAAGTTCTAAATTACCTTAACATAAAGAAAGGTGAAGAAAAACTAATCCATAAACCTGAAGAGATAAGCAAAATCTGGAGAAATCTTCTAGTTTTAATGAAAGAATCAAACATCACATTCCATACTGAAAGTAGTCCAAGATTTCAATTCCGAATAGGAGGGCGAAAAAAGGGAGTTATTCATAGTATTAACGCAGAAGAAATTTTCGACAAATACTCAGAAATGAATAATAGCGTGATTTTCAGTGATAATCAGCATGAAAGATTGGTTCCACCGTTTAAAAGGCACACATATTTGTTCTTTGATGAGGAATTAAAGGATTATAAAACTTTAGAGGATATTCTTCTAAATGGTATAGAAATGAAGAAGGAGACAATAGAAAGAAAGGTGTATAAATCTTTTGTAGAAGTGGTGGGGCAGGCAGGATTTGAACCTGCGACATCCACTGTGTAAGAGTGGCATCATTGGCCAAGCTAGATCACTGCCCCGGGTTTTTGGTTATTTCTTTTCGTAATTTTTTTAATTTAAGTTTTTGGTTAATGAATTTTACCTAAATTTCCTTCCTTTACGAGTAATTTAAATATTTATCTTCATATCATGCTACTTGGAGCACAACTTATGTCTAATCTTGATGAAATTGATTTGAGTTTAAAATCCCTTGGTTTAACGCAGTATGAAGTTAAAACTCTCAAAACGCTTATAGCTCTTTCAGCTTCCACTGCCGAAGAAATTCATAAACAAACTGACATCCCTACACCTCGTATTTACGATACAATTGAGAGTTTGCAGAAGAAAGGACTAGTTAGAACAATTGCTGGTCGTCCTAAGAGGTTCGAAATCTTTAACTTTGAGGAAGGATTGAAAAATTTTCTCAGTTATAAAGAATCAGAATTCAAGGATGAACTAGACAAGATGACAAAAGTTTCTGATAATATTCTTACACTTCTAAATGATCCAATCTATCAATCCCAATTAATCATTAAACCTGATGAATTAATAGAAGCTTACACCTCTCTTGGGGAGATGCAAGTAAAAACAATAGAACTAATAAACAAATCTAAGAAAGAAATTAGCATCTTTACAAATGTATTCTACTGGTTCGAACATGTCGAAGAAGCTTTGAAAGGGGCTATATCAAGGAACATTAAAGTTCGAGTTCTAATGAATGTAAATGATGAAACCTCAAAGTTATACGCGAAAAAATTACGGGAAATTGGAGTTAAGGTTAAAGAAATAGCGAATGAAACAGTTCTTGCTCGTGGTACTCTTGTAGATAACGAACAAGTTGTTTTTGTTATATGGGTTTCTCCTGTTAAACAAGAAAAATATGTTTATCGCCCTCATTTCTCCTCAAATTCAGGTATAATAGAAATTTTCTCAAATAACTTTGAATATCTATGGAGTAAGAGTTGAAAAATATTGAGTAAATTAGCAATCAAAATTATTTGAAAGTGAATAAAATGATAAATTTAGATGATAGAGAACTACTTGCAACAATTGATAATTCAAGTCAATTAGGATCAATGTTAAAATGGGGAGAACTCGTTAAAGAAGCCAGAGAACAGAGCAAAAAGTTACAAATTCCTTCCAAAATTAGGTGGAATAATCTTGCTTGGGAATATAAGCAACCAAAAAATGTTATTATTTGTGGTATGGGAGGATCGGCCATTGCTGGTGATTATTTTGTTAGTTTATTTGAAAATGAACTAAGTATTCCCGTTATAGTCAATAGAGGTTATAATCTTCCCAAATTTATTGATAATGAATCACTAGTAATCTGCATAAGCTATTCAGGAAATACAGAAGAAACACTTTCAAGATATCATGAAGCTCTTAAAAGAAAATCAATGATTGCTTCCATTTCTTCAGCAGGATTACTCAAAAAGTTTGCAACAAAAATAGGCACTCCACATGTTACAATTCGTGCGGGAATTCCCCCACGAACAGCTTTTCCTTTAATGTATGTTGCCCTCATAACACTCTTTGAGAATTTGGATTTAATTAGTAATGTTGAACAACAGCTTGAAGAAGTTGTTAAAATCTTGGAAAGATTAGCGTCTGAATATTCTCAAGAATCACCAATTAAGGAAAATCCTGCAAAAGAAATTTCATATGGTCTATTCAATTCTACTCCTCTTTTTATTGGATACGGCATATATGCTCCAATTGCCTATAGAGCCAAAACACAATTGAATGAAAATAGCAAGGTTATCGCAATAGCAGAGACTCTTCCAGAACAAAATCACAACGGGATTGTCATTTTTGATAACCCGAGTGTTTCGTTAAACGATATCGCTTTCATCTTCATACACGATAAAGAAGAACCAAAGAATATAACGACAAGATTTGAAGAAGTGAAAAAGTTAGCTTCTAAGAAGTCTGAGAAGGTTCTAGAGATATTTCCTCAAGGAAAATCAAAACTAGCTAAACAACTTAGTTCAACATTTCTTGTAGACTTCATAAGTATCTACCTAGGTATCCTCTACGAAATAGATCCTTCAATTACACCAAGTATAGATAAAATAAAGCAATCTCTAAA
>BPTM01000412.1 GCA_023705945.1 Candidatus Heimdallarchaeota archaeon | reverse complement strand
GATCGTTTCACGTGACTGGAGTTCAGACGTGTGCTCTTCCGATCTCGAAACCCATCAAGATCTTTTCGATGATGTGCGCCTCGTCGAAGATTCCTAGTTCACGCTTCGCGAATGATTTGGCAAAGTTCTGTTCGTAGAGGAAGTAGTAGTAATTGTGTATAGTCATATCACTTCGGATACCATTATCTTTCTGAGCCCAGTAAAGACAGTGTATGGCTCCGATATCATCGACATAGCTCCAGTCGTATAGAACGCCGTACTCATCGAAGACTGGCATCGAACCCATGAGTGTTTCTATCCGCTCTGGTCTGGGTTTGTGAGGGCAGTCGTATCCTTCAATGATTGTGCACATGGCTTTATCACAGGTTACATCTCCGATCGGGTTGTAAGGACAGATAAAATTACCACGTCCTTTAACCATGACAAGTTCTGGATAGGCACGGATGTATTGTTCTTGTGGGTCGATTTCTAGTTCAAACTCCACTCCTTCCAATTCTGGAAATTTCGAGGGGATTGGTTCCAACGTGCTATTTAAGTATTGCTCTTGAAGATATTTATCAGCCACAACAAAATGACTAAGCAGTCCCAGTTCCTGTTGAAGGTACTTGGCTAGGGTGTAGGCCACGGCCGACTTACCGAACCCAGTAGGTGCTTCTAACATGAACATGTTGTAGGAGGAGATGTTGTCTTCTAGATCTTTGAGGATTTTCTCTTGGTACGGACGGAATGTTTGGAAGGGAAAATAGGACAGGATGTTCATCTAAGTTTCCTCCCACATTCAGAACAGAATTTAGGATCTAAAATGTCTATTTCAGAATGTCTAACCACGTCCTCGGCGCTTGGTGACAATATACTTTCAATATATTTGTTGAAGGAATCCAAACACCCCTTGCAGATTGGAACTAGTACTGTCTTGTCATCGTCCCCGCAGAAATAACAGGTGTGTTCCTTTGCGGATTTAGCCATTATTTATCCTCCTGTGCCTCCATTAGTCTGCTAGTCTGGTCTCCTTTGGAATAGTTAGAGCAGTGTTTGTATCCTTTATGAAGAACTACTCCTCTCACGGGGCAAACGGGTAGCGGGTTGCAGCTTATTGGCCTTGGTTTGTCATCCGGATCTTGGTCGATGATTGATGTCTTGCGGGTGAAGAGTCCAGCGACGGGGACATCTTGTGTTGATTGAGACAATGTATCGTAAATGGGGTCATAATCTAAATTAGTGCAAGTCCAGCACAAGGCATCACTATTTCGCTCCTCTCTTATTCTTCTTATTTCTTCCCTCATCTCCACAGGCCACTCATGTCTTGGCACTTTAAGGAGACGGACGAGTGCCCAAAACTGTTGATCCTTGAGGGCGTGTAATAGAGGGTATCCATCCATGAAGGTATCTAACATCTCCATCAGAGGGAGGTCAGGATGTTTCTCAACATATTTTAGAAATTCAAGCCAGACACTCGGGAAGGATATGTCGCAAAAGAAATCGAAGTTATCAACAACCCATTCGAGTATGGTATCTTGTCTCTGGTAATCGGAAATCCTTATGGAAATATCCCTAGGGATACCCCACTGTAACACTCCGTCATATTTATCTTGAAGCTCGGATCTTCTCATCAACTTACCCATTTACGTTTCCTCTCTGAAAGTCAACATCAAAGACATCTATAATTCCACAAGGTTCTCCTA
>BPTM01000411.1 GCA_023705945.1 Candidatus Heimdallarchaeota archaeon | reverse complement strand
ATTCAAGCTTCCTTGAAGGAATTATTGGAACTTTTACTTCAGGAGGAGAACTTCAGAGATTTCTTGAAGTATCCACTGAAACACTAATGAGTGATAAAGTTCAAAGTGAAAAGAATTTCATTGAAACCTTAGGGATCATGGCCGAATTGTTCATGGTACTAGGTGTAGTATCTCCAATCTTTTTTATAGTTATTTTAGCTATGATGTCAATGCTCGGAGGAGAATCTGGAAGTTCCACATTAATGATGGCAGTTTTAGTTTATGTGATTATTCCGGTTTCAGAAATAGCAATTATTGTGCTAATAGATGCACAACAACCAGAAATGTAGGTGAATGAGATGTCAGTAAGTGAAGAAGTAGAAGTAGAAACAAAACAGTTTCAAATTACTCAAGATATAATTTATTGGGCGATAGCTATAGCTTCTGGAGTAATTTTAGTGACCCTTGGAATAGTAGATGTAATTGCCACAAGTAGAGGTGGAGATTTCATAACAATTCTAGATATTAATGATTTTGTTATCCTAGCAATAATCGTTGTTGTAGGCATCCCCACATTTCTAATAGTTTTAAGAGAAGAAAGAAGACAAGCAAGAATAGACGAAAATTTACCTTATCTTCTTCGAGAGATCAGTAATGCTCAACGAACAGGTATGAGTTTACCTAGAGCAATACAAGAATCTGCTAAAAGGCATTATGGACCATTAACTCCTGAGCTAAGAAAAATGTCAAGCAAAATTACTTGGGGAATTCCTTTCAGTCAAGCAATGGAAGATTTTCAATCTGCGATTGATACTCCTTTGGCCCAAAGGGCAACTTTACTTATTCTAGAAGCAGAGAGATCTGGAGGAAGTCTCGAAGAGATTTTTGAAGCAACAGAGCATCATGTTCAAACCCTTCTTGATCTTAAGAAAGAAAGAGAGGGGGCAATGAAACCTTATATCTGGATAATCTATGCATCCTTTATAATATTCATCATGGTTGTTGTAATCCTATTCGTAACATTCTTTATTCCATTTGGTTCGGCAAATATTTCAGCAGATCAAACAGCTGGAATGTTTTTATTGGCGATAGATTTAGACACACTGGAGATATTATTTCTACACATGCTTGCCGTTCAAGGCTTTTTCTCAGGTCTTGTAGCAGGAAAGATGTCCAAAATGTCCGTAAAGGCTGGATTAATGCACTCTGTTGTGATGATGTTTATTGGTTGGTTTGCATTTAAAATACTTATTCAACCTGACAATCCATTGATTACTCTAAATATATAATAGAAGGTGAAACTAATGCCTAAATTAGAAGATGATGTTAAATCTCTAAAAGATGAAATAGAGGAAGTTAAACGAGTTGTAAATCAAATCAGTTTTAATATTGTAAGAATGATGGGTACCCTAGACAAAACTGGGGGAACAAGCTCTGCAGATACTTCTTCTGAAGGATCCGTTGGTTCTGTTTCTGTTGATTTAGGTCCTTTAGAGGACAAGATTGAGAACATTGAATCAATGATGAGTACCAAAGCAGATTTAGCGGGTCTCAAAGAACAAATTGGAAATCTTGTGTCTGAAAAGATAAAAAATGCTGAAAATATGCAAGAAAGAGCCACTAATCTACTAGAGAAAGGTATGGAATTAGTTGAGCTAGAAGCCACTCTAGCCGAGATAAAATCACTACTTGAAGAACGTATATTGGGCGATGAATCAGAAGAAAAAGGAGAATAATAATTGACGAAATCTAATCTGAAGCGTGGGCTGAAGAGACTCAGAAAGAGCAAAATTGCTCAAATTAGAGGAGTTGACTTTGCTTTAGCAATGCTTATTTTCATTATAGCATTTAGTCAAGTTGTATTAGTGCTAACAAATCTACTGATTCCATCACTTGTTCAAATAGAAACTTATTCACTGGAACAAGATATGAGCAAGATATATCACAATGTATTTCTTACAGAAGGAACGCCCTCCAATTGGGGACAAATTGGAACATCGTCGATTTCTGATTTCCGCTTAGGTTTAATGAATAATCAAAATTCACTTGATTTCACAAAAATCAATAGATTAGTTTCTGGCATAACTAGCTACTGGAGTATTAATTATATCAATGTTAAAACATCTTATGGCATAATTAATGATTTTGCCATTGAAATTAGCTCACCAATTCGAGTATCAATTGATACATATACAGCTGGATTGGGTAACATAAATCTTTATGGTTCTGTAAACGAATTCCAGACTAATATAGAAAATGCAAAGATTTGGGCATTTGTTATTGATGCTGATGGTATTGTTGCAATAAACACTACTTCAACACAAAATATCTCTAGTTCCATCAGCTATCACTCTTCATTCTCAACAACAATAAGCGACTATTACACAATTGTTGTTTTTGCTGAGGTTGGAGACATTTATCAAGATTATTCTGTTATGAGAATATATAGAGGCGGGGGATTAGAATATTCAGAAATAACGATGGACTATACTCCGTTTGTAAAAGAGAATACTGATGTTGATTATAGTGCAGTTGATGTAAGTGTTACTAGAGCTCCTTTGAGTGATGTAGCCAAAGCTATAGTTGTTTTTCCATTTGAAG
>BPTM01000410.1 GCA_023705945.1 Candidatus Heimdallarchaeota archaeon | reverse complement strand
AGTAGTAAATTTCTTGCCGTCCTTTTTATCTTTCCAGACAGCTTCACCAATAGCGGAACCAATTGCAGTAAATCCTATGAACAACAACCCAATAACAAAACTTCCCACAATAAGTATTATTCCCATAACTATCAATATCACAGCAAAGATGGGACCAATTATTGCGGTTAAAACATCTTCGACAAATCCTTCAAGAAAACTTGCGGAACCAACTATTAGTAAGACGCCAAATATAACGCTACCAACAATTATTATTCCCCAAAATATCGCAGCAATTTTTATACCATCGTTTTTATAACAGAAGAATCCTAAGAGGATACCTCCTCCAAGAAAACCAATTGCACTAATCGTAATCGCTATTCCTCCTGACTGGGATCTGATTAGAATTGAAAGTAATCCCGCAGTTCCAAAACCTAGGATTATACCCAATAAATCAAATAGAAATCTATTTCGAGCCATGAATCATTAATAACCATTTCATTATTTAATTGTTTGGAATCTATGAAGGGGTTTAGAGAGCGTTTTTTTGAGCATTATTCCAAATATTTTTATTACTTTCCCCACTATGGCCAATGATAATAATGACCGCAAGGCTTGAGAATTTCTTTAATGCAAAGTCCTTTTGTGTGGTGGGAGCATCTACAGCTCCCAACAAACCGGGAAATGTAGTAGCATATAACTTCGTTAATTCTTTCCCAGGAAAAACCTATCTTGTTAATCCTCGAGGAGGGGAGTTGTATGGAAATAAATTGTATCCATCTGTTTTAGATGTTGAAGATAATATTGATGCAGCTTGCATAATAGTTCCTGCAAAATATGCTCCACAGGCATTAGAGCAATGTGGAGAAAAAGACATTAAAAATATTATTGTTACAACTGGTGGATTTAGTGAAATTGGAGAAGAAGGAATTGTTTTACAGAATCAGATGTACGAAATAATGAAAAAGTATAATCTCAATGTAATTGGACCCAATTGTCTTGGTATTTATTCTCCTGTTCTTGGAATTGATACAATGTTCTTACCTGATTCAAAGCTAAAGCGTCCTAAAAGTGGTCCTGTTTCTATATTTACTCAAAGTGGTGCATTTGGTGCAGCTTTTATTGATCAACTCTCTGGTTTAGGATCTGGTCAATGGGTTTCCAAGTTTGTATCATATGGAAATGCTAGTGATATCAATGAAACAGATTCTCTGGAATATATTGGGGAGGATCCTGACACAAAAATGATTATCATTTATTTGGAAGATTTCAAAGATGGCAGAAAGTTCATGGAAACAGCAAGAAAAGTTTCTTTGAAAAAACCAATCATGGGGATAAAAGCAAATCGAACTGAAACCGGAGCGAAGGCAGGGGCCTCGCATACAGCTGCTTTATCATCAAACGATGCAATAGTTGATGATCTTTTGGATGAAGCAGGAATCCTTCGTGTTATTACCTGGGATGAATTAGCGGATTGTGTTTTGGCTTTTGGTACCCAACCACTTCCACTGGGAGACAGAGTTGCAATCATCACAGATGGTGGTGGCGCTGGTGTTATGGCATCTGATATGGTTTCAGATTGCGATTTGAAATTAGCAGAATTCTCACATGATGTTCAGAAAAAACTTGATGAAACCTTTCCAATTTTCTATTCTACTGGTAATCCTGTGGATCTCACTGGAAGTGCAACTGCTGAAGATTATCGGGATGCATTTGAAGCAGTTTACAATGATCCAA
>BPTM01000409.1 GCA_023705945.1 Candidatus Heimdallarchaeota archaeon | reverse complement strand
ATATAAAAATATATCCATAAAGTCGAAGCCGTGGACAACATCGGTTATCCATTCCGCGGTGGGAACAGGAGTGTCCTCGGACACATATACGTAGGGCTCAAAGCCTAGTACAGAGAGAAGAACTTTTTCCCCTTCTTCGTTCCGGCACCACATATCAATGGATTTACGTTGTCCATTATATGTTCCCGTTACATATTGGTATTTTGGCACAATCTTTCCTCCATTACTCTTATAATATGTTTCCGTCCCTTTTGTAGATCTTCTGGATATATTTTTATATTAAACCACCCATTTCGTAAATATATTTGATCGCGTTCATTATCCCATGCTACAATATCTGTTCCTTTATTATATGGGCTTCTTGGATTATGTCCCAAAAATCCATCATACTCAATAGGATATTCTGGAAAAAGATCACTCACAAAATCTGGTACGATACTCCTTACTCGTCCCAAAATTTTAGAGTATCCAGAACATAATACTTTTCGATTATAAACATATCCAAATACAGATACATATTTTGAAAGAATTTTTTCTTCCCCATTTGGACTTTCTACTCCTACCGCCTCTATTCCCAACTTCTCACATCTCTCCCAAAACCGTCTCAGTCCCTCAGCAATTGAAAGACCATGTCTTAGTACTCTATGATCTGTTTCCTTCGTCTTGCCTTTATTCCAAATCTTAATTCTCCCTGATCTGAACCTATCTAACATTGTTTTACTCCGTACCTCTGCTGCTAAAACTAATCTTGGTTCCGTTTCTTTTGTTTGTCCCTTACTCCATGGGATCTGATGCTTATTTTTTTCTGATATTATCGCTAAAATTGGATGGGTTTCTTTTGTTTGTCCCTTACTCCATGGGATGTACACCGCTCCTTGTCGTTTCTTTTCTTGTTTAACTTCACTCGCTCTCCTCCCTCCATATGCCACTCGTTCGTCCGTTTCCTTGGTGAGTCCATCGTTCCATGCCTTTAATTTACCTGTTTTATATCCTTCTTTACGTGTTAACATTCTTTCTTCTACAAGTCTAATCGAAACGACCCTTACACCAGGATACAACTTTTTATACTCTGAAACAGATATATTATGTACTCTAAGATGTGGAACAACAGTTTTGTATTTTGTATCACATATCCTACAGATCACGTAGTCCTCTGGTTCAGATATAAATGATCACCTCATTCTTCCTAAGAATATTCCCAGTCACATATTGATATTGAGTCATTGTGCATCTCTTCTAACTTTTCTACTAACGTTCACTAAACCCATTAGAAATTTAAACGCCGCACATTCTTGGCCTCGGGCACATGGAGTATCTACAACATTACAGCAGGTGGCACATATATTACTATTTCTACTTATTACGATACTCCTTATCTGTGAGTTGAGTTCGATAACGCCCATCATTTTGCCACTATCTATTATTTCTCTGAAAGTTATCTTTGGGTTGCCCGCGGACCGTTTCTTTTTAGATGCCATCCTCTTCACCTCCTGAGTGGGTCCCTCTCATGTGGTTACTGAGTTGTATCTTGCTAGAGAATAGTTGCCCACATATCCGGCAATAATACCCATGTGCCCGAGCAATGTGATAGTTTAGACCTCTCTCTGTCGGGAACTCTTTATCGCAATCCTCGACCGGGCATTTGAATGACATCTTACTCTCCTCCTGATGTATATTCACGTGAGTACATGATAGGCAGATTCCTCTTCCACTCGGAGTTCTTT
>BPTM01000408.1 GCA_023705945.1 Candidatus Heimdallarchaeota archaeon | reverse complement strand
CAAATATTTTAGAATCACCATTCCAAACAAAGGTACGATCTATCCCTTCACGTTTGGCAATTTCTGGGATGTATTTAATTTCAACAACACTATTTAAGAGCAATATTACAGGTATATCTTTGATTTCCTTTACACTTCTTCCAAAAGAGAATACATCCATATCACCAAGTCTTCGCATAGTTATAACCAAATCAAAATGCCTTTCTTGTAATAAAGTTAAAGCTTCTTTTGCTGAGGAAACTCTTGTTATCCTAGGTAAAGTACGTAGGTTCAGATTGTGAAATTCCTCGTAAATTTGATCAGAGAGGCGTCCATCCTCTTCAAGCATAAAACTATCATAAATACTAGAAACGAGTAAAACATTACTCATTCTTTCAGCCATTAACTCATGAAAAACCTTGAATTTAGGTTTATATTCCATAAAGAAACTTTCATCATCTCTAAAGGTTGCCAAGAAATACACCCATAATCGTATCTATGTTGTAAAAATGTGTAACTAACAATTTAAAGATGTTGAAGAAATAGAAAAAAGGAAAAAGGAAAAAAGAGGAGTGAACTTACTCTGCTAAGGGTTCAATTTTTTCAGGTTTTCCTTCTGGTGGAAGGTCTCCAGATTCTCCTTCAACACCAGTTTTCTTAACAAAGAATGTTAAAATCCCAGCGATAAAGAAGAATATTACAGCAAAAAGGAAAAGAAACTTGTATTGTTCACCTTCTCCGAGATCCAATCCAAAGTTCAATAGATCCAGGATCCCGCCTATGATTACTGGTCCAGTAATAGCTGCAGCTGCTGAGAAGAAATAATAAATCCCTGTCCCCATACCAATTTTATCCTTTCCAGATAATTCCCAAACAATTACAATGCTATTGATATTAACGAGTGCCCAACCTATACCCATAAAGAAGAAACAGCCTGCATACAACAGTGCTAAGTAGGGTATGTCCATACCAATAAAAGTTGTTCTAACAGCCAAAGCTGGAAAATTAGCTAATGAGAAAACGGTTGCAAAGCCTAGAAATACTACTATTATTCCAAGACCAGTTAAGATATTTTGTTTTCTGCCTATCTTCTTAGCTATCAAACCTGCTGGTAATGCAAAAATGATAAAGGATAAAGCCATTATACCAAATATCATACTGATATCAGCTTTAGCCATCAGAAGAATATCTTCTCCATAATTGGAAAAGAATGTTTCAACTACGTTATAACCAAAGAACCAAGCAAAAATTGCAAATAGAATAAATACTAGACTTTTATCTTCTCGTTTGAATATTTCTCTGATTGTAGGAATAACTTTTACTTTCTCTTTTTTCTCAACATCTGTCAGTTCTTCAGGTTCTTTAATACTGAAGTATAAAATTACTAGACAAATAATCAGAATAACGGCAACAAAAATGTATGCCAAAAGCGTGTTAGACTTTTCTATCATTGGAAATACAAACAAACCTACTAAAGCTCCAATACCTCCAAGTAGGTTAATAAAACCATTTCCTCGACTTCGATACTCCTTTGGTACTATATCAGGCATTAAAGAAACTACAGGAGATCTGAAGAGAGCCATGCTGATATTGAAACCTCCTATAACAAGGAGAAGAAGTATAAAACCTAAGAACATGGAACTTTGGAAATTTGAGAATATATCAAAACCAAATACACCTACTAAAATAAAGAAAACAGCCGCTATTGGTATTCCTATAATTATGAATGGCATTCTACGACCCTTTTTGTTAGGACCATATCTTTTCCAAGTTTTATCACTGATATTTCCAATCCAAGGTTGCATTAATACAGCTATTATATTATCTAGGACCATTATAGAACCTATAATAAAAGTTTCAAGAGGTACTGTTCCCCACACATCTCTTAAGTAGGCCTTAAGGTAAGTTGGGATATACACATTATATATCACCCAAGTTATAGATGTTGTGAAAAAACCAAACCTATAATCGCAGTAAATAGATATGAAAAACGTTTACCGTCTTGTGCTTCTCTAAATTTACTTTTAAATGACATAAAATATTCAATTTATTATTGTTTAAATAGTTTGCTCCAAACTGACAAGAAATTAAAGCATGGCTATAGTTAATAGAAAGGACGTTTCATTCTTCTTGAAATATTTATTCCAATAATTGAAATTGATTAGAAAGATATTTTAAAGACGATGACTAATTCTTTTTAAGAAAAAATTTATCCATAGTGGAAACGAGCAATAAAGTGATAATAATGACTAACAGAGATGACCGAAATGAAGATTACAGCCCTTCAGAAGATGTAGGTGCTGCGTTCTCTGTAAACCATGAAATTTCACTAAGAGATAGTTCAATTGTAGAAATGTACGATGGCGGGTTATCTACCTATCAAATTGCTGAAGAATTAGAACTGAACAGACATACAGTTTCTAAGGTTTTAAAGAAAAACCAAATTGAAACAAGAACTATAGCTGATTATCATAAGCTTAAACATGAAGAAGTCATTGAACTTTTCTATAAGGGAAAAGATAAGAAGGAAATTGCTGAAATCTTAGAATTAACCGATTATACTGTTCGTAAAGTGCTAGAAGAAAGGGGTCTATTGTTAAAGAAAAGGGACAGAGATACGATACTTATTGCTAGATATGTGCAAATGAAGAATAAGGGCTATGACAATGAATCAATATCAATTTTTCTTGGCATCACACAAAAACAACTAAACAAACACATCAGAAATTCTGGGGTCAATGTAACAGCTGTTAGACATAAAACAAAAACAATAGAGAATATAGCTGATCTTATAAGGAAAAGGTTAGAAGGCTTCAAAGTAACCGAACTGTCACTTGAATATGGATTAGATCTCCTGCTATTAAGAGAAATATTTTACGATTTTGGTTTATGTTGTGAAGTTTAAACACATAGTTGATTTTATATAAATGGTTTCTTGAAACAAGAGACACAGGCTGTTGGCAATCGTTGCAAGCAATTTTTTATTGTTTTTTATCTCTTATTAGCTATTATGCGAATCAAATATCTGCTTGATCCTCAGGTTTTACAAAGAATCTGCACTGAAAGTCTTGATGAGTATAACAATAAAACTAACAAGAAAGTTTCTAATTCAGTTGGTGAAACTAGTAAATCAGGAGCAACAGAGGTTGTAGAAACTATAGACAAGAATCTTGTAGACATTTTATTAAATAATTTAACCACTGAATATCCTTTTCTGTATAAAGGCACGAATGGGAAAACTAGAAAACTTAAGTGGGTAGTAAGCACCGCTGCTGGAGCTACAGGCTGGTTAACTCTTCTTTTTACATCTTTAAGAGAGTATTTAATTCTATTTGGTTGTGCAAATATTACTGATGGACATTCTGGGAGATATAGGTCGGATGTTTATGATACAATTCTGACAGGAGAGATGATAGCCTCTCAAAATGATGATCCTACAATTTGTCATGTTTACAAACCTAGTGCAACTGGTTGGTTGAAAAAAGGAGAAATTAAATCTTATTCAATCACTAAAGGAACATGGATGTTAGAGTACTCAAGAGGGAATATAGTTTCTATGTTACCAACAGGATTAATGGATAACCTATCAAGTAATCTAGATTTCAAAAGTTTTTTTTGGACTGTAAAAGAGTATTTTGGCTTAATGCGTTATAAAAGAGAAGAGAAGAGAGTATTCAAGAGGAATTTGAAAACTCAATACAAATTAGAGAAGCAAAAAATCAGGAAAACCCAACAGAGTAAGAAAGAAGTACAGATCGGAAGAGCGTCGTGTAGGGAAAGAGTGTAGATCTCGGT
>BPTM01000407.1 GCA_023705945.1 Candidatus Heimdallarchaeota archaeon | reverse complement strand
TTCAAGAAACATCTAATGCACCTAGGAATTTTGTCTTTGGAAAACCAACTTTATTCAGGAAAATTGGTTTAATATGCCGAAAGATGATATTTGAAAATTGGTTTAAATTAAGATTAATCTTTAGTATACAATATAGAAAATATAATGATCCGAATTTAGAGTTTGTTCTGTTACTCAATCTCTTCGCGAAGGTAAACAAATGACCTGAAAGAAAGTAACCATGGTCCTGATGAAAGAATCTGGATTTGAACTCGATGAAGAATCGTTGGATGGGTTCAAAATACTAGTGCCCGAAGCGCGGGTGTAACTTCTCTTTTCTTATATTAGATAAGGACAAGCCTTAATAGATGGAAGTGAATGAAATGTTTTGATTACTGATGCCACTTGAACCGTTAAATATAGACGAAGGAACAGATGAATTAATAGCAGAAAGTTTGAAAAAGTTAGAGGAGATGACAATTACAGATAAATTCCATTATGACTATTTGCGAGAACAGATGAAAAAATCTGATTCTATTATCAAAAAACACGGTTTTTGTCCTTTACCTTACAAGCGTAATGAAAAGATTTTTACTCCTGAAAAAATTCAATATTGGAATAATAAAATTGTCTATCGGAGACAAACCCTTCTGAGCTATCGGATCTATATCGACCCAACAGAGATACAAAACCATTATGACAGCTATATTTATGAAATTGATTTCAAGTTGTTAAGAGAAAGTGGTTATCCCATTCCCCAAAGAGTAGAAAATAAAATGAGAAGTTCTCCTATGCCACAAAGATTCTTTTACGAGGAAGATTATATCCGAGATGAAAAACTAGCTAAAGAAAGAGAACTCTTTTCTAATGCAACTAATGATGAATTCACTATCTCAGGGGTAACTGTTGAAGAAGTGTTAGTCTATTTCCAAGGTTTTACTCGAACAGATAAAATGATTCAAACAAAAGTATTGATAATTTTGAAAGACGGAATAATTAATAGAGATACAGCTATCAACAATCTTCTTGAAATCGAAGCGTTTCAAAGACAGTACCCACCATCTCTCCAAAAATCTCCATTTTAGCAATAATCTCTTTTTTTTTGTTCTTTTACCAACTCTCCTCTTTTTCTGTTGAAGGTGAAGGAGAAGTAAATTATTAACCATAGTGATTTTCGTTCTTTTTACCATTCATATATCCCTCCTCTTTTCAGAAATTTTCCTCTATCCCAACCAACTTCAGCTAAAGCATCTATGGGGTCAACATCTAGAATGGAACGGCTGTATTCTATGAAACCTTTAGAGTTCTGAAAGAAACGACCAAGAGGATCAAGCATAACATAAGAACCACAGAAAAGATCATTAGATTCATAGATGGAATTAAGATATCTGTGACGATGAACAAAAAGCAAGAATTGATTCTCTTGTTCAATTATTATGTAAAAAATACTCCTTACTCAAACAATTGAAATGTATGGGTAGTATGACTTTCAAAGAATACTTCAGAAATAGTTTAATTACTTACTCTAAGGAATAATCCTGATATTTTATTTATCTTCAAAAATTCTTTAACAGAACCTAAATTCCCTGTTTTTTTCTCTGAAATTGTACTTACTAGTTTAGATTTATTTTCTTCTCATAATATTGATAGTTTAGCTGATAGAGGAAAACAATCTGAGAGGAAATCCAATAAAAAAATGTTCAATTTAGAGGTGTAATAGAAAAGATGGATGTGCAATATTATCGAAGAGTCTCACAGATAAGTCTT
>BPTM01000406.1 GCA_023705945.1 Candidatus Heimdallarchaeota archaeon | reverse complement strand
CATTGCGCCACCCGGGAGTAATAATGATTATGGGCGACATCCGATCTGGCAAGACAGGACTGGCTCACGAGATAGCCAATGAGATGCATAAACGCCGGGAGATCCCGACTGCTATTCATGTGCCCCAGCTTATGGAGCCAGAGCGGAAGCGGCTTAAAAAGCTGGTGCCTTCATGGATGCGTGTTGTCAGCAGGCGAAGTGAGTGGCCACAGCATTCCGTTATTATCTATGACGAGGCCGCCCAGTCAGCACATGCCAGGCGGAGCCAGAGCGGGCAAGCGCTGGAGCTGGATGAACTCCTGGCCATCAGCGGACAGAGAGAGCAGCTAATATTATTCATTAGTCACTATTCCAGAAAATTGGACCTGAATGTCTGTGCCTCGGTACACCGTATTATCTGGAAGCGACCTACTTTTGCTCATCTGCTATGGGAGAGGGACGAAATGGCAGACTTCACGGCGAAGGCATACGATTTCTTCCGTGGAGTATCAGGTGACGTCGCCCAAAAGAAGGCATGCCTAATACTCAACATGGATAACTTCGGCTTTTACCATTGCACAAACAGGTTACCTCCGTGGTGGAGCGATGGACTTTCACGGATTTTCAAGGAAACCCATATAAGAGGGAGAGGGGTGATGTAACAACATAGGTTATTTGTCAAAGATAGATAGGTTATTTGTCAAAGATAGTATAATAAACAAAGGAGGGCACAATTGAATAGAACAGAAGTACTAGAGCATCTTGAGCCATTGACTCGCACCCAGGTGAGGCAGGTCGAGCACACATCCCGGACGAGAGTGAGCGTTACCCCGGACATGGTAGTGCTCAGGCCAGGCAGCGGCGGCCACTTGATGCCCCTGAACGAGAGTGGGGTCAAGGCACTCGCTAACTTCATCGGCATGCCCGCAGGCATGGGCAGCCGTCTCAGCCCCGACACCTTCGGCAAAGTAGCTACCGAGCTGCTCGGCCGGAAAGAGAGGTACAATCTCCTGCTCGCTAACGGCCAGGTGAAGGACTTTACCGAGTATCACGGCGTCCGCATAATCCAACCCGAGAAGCTAGTCAGCACCATAGAACGGGCGATCCCCAAGGCCAATTTCCACCGGGTGCTTCTCCTCGGCGACTACTCAGCGACAATCGAGATTGTCGGCGAGCACCGGCAGCCGGTGGCCCGCGGGGATCTGGTCAGGGCTGGTGCCCTGGTTGCCTTTTCCCCCATCGGCACGACTGTGCCGATGGTCCAGAGCTTCGCACTGAGGCAGATCTGTACCAATGGAGTAACGACCAATGATATCATCCGCGAGTACCACTTCGGCGGTAGTGGTGAGGGTGATGACCTCTGGCAGTGGTTCAGGCAGTCCATCGGCGATTCCTACCGTGCCATCGACACTATAATCAACCGTTACCAGGAAATGAGGAACGAGCACATACCCGCCAGCCAGAGGGCACTTGTCCTCGAAGCGATGCTGAAGGATGCCCGCATCACCGGCGACGATGCCGATGCGATAAGGGCCCACGCCATCGAGGATCCGCCCCGGAACGCCTACGAAATGGTGAACCTGTTTTCCTGGGCATCCAGTCACATAATCAGGGAGCCAGCGCGAATCCGCCGGGCCCAGATAACCGCCGCAACCTTCACCAGTCAGGAAACGCATGCCCAAGCATGCCCTCTCTGCCATCGGCAGAGCTGAATCCTTGCTTCCCGTCGTCGGGGGTTTTGGTTACCCCCATTTCCCCCGGCGGCGGGGAGACCCTAAAAAAACAAGGGG
>BPTM01000405.1 GCA_023705945.1 Candidatus Heimdallarchaeota archaeon | reverse complement strand
GACCACCGAGATCTACACTCTTTCCCTACACGACGCTCTTCCGATCTTGTTACATCAGCTTTAAGAGTAACTAAAGAATTACAAAAAAGAACGGAGTTTGTTTCAATTTATAATAGTTCTAATGAAAAATTCAAACCTGAATTTACTGAAGTGATGGTATCCAAGAATGATTCATTTCAACTAGAAATTATTGAAGAACCAACGGATTACAGAAAACTTCTGGAACAAGGTTATAACCCAGAAATCATCAGTATGGTATTTTATATTGAAGATGAAGCCATTGAAGAAAGCATGAAATTAATCAATAGCATAACGGAATGGCAAGAGTACTCTATTTCATTAGTTAAAATGATCAACTAGAGATTCATTCTTTTTTTGAATATAAGTTAATAATGTCCCTCGTTTTCTTAGGGCAATCTGTTATTATTCCATCAACCTTTTTCTTAACAAGTTTATGAATATCCTTTTGTCTATTTACAGTCCATGGATACACTTTCTTCCCAAGACTGTGATAATAATCTACATGAGAAGAAGACAATAAGCGGTAATAAGGATTAATTGCAGAAATGAATGGTTTTTTAGCCATTTTCTTTCCTTTTTTTGGAGGAAACAAGAATATGTATGCGAGAGCATAATCTAAAGGAGTCTCACTGAGTCCAAACATTACATCAGAGAGAAAAGAACTAACAACAATTCGGCTAGTATCTATACCGATATTGTTAAGAAAATCATCGAATTGTTTTTTTGTTACAGAGCACTTTATTTCAATATTAAACCTAATTTTGGGAAGAAGACTTACTAGAACATTTTCCAGTAGCGGTATATTGTCTCTTGAAGGAAGTTTCATGTTCTGTATAGCTGCTAGCTTTGTTTCTGATATGACATATTCAAATTCTTCGAACTTAATTATTGGATCATGATGAACTATAAAAGTCCCATCACTTGTTAAATGAGTATCTAACTCTATCATATCTGCTTTTTGCTGAATAGCTAGTTCAAAGGCTTTCATGGAATTCTGATAAGCATCTTCAGAAGCACCTCTGTGAGCGATTACTATAGGAGAATTATGACCTGACATCAAATTATATGAAATCAAACCATCTGATTAACTTTGTGCAAAATATTATGTTTTTATGAAAGGTATTTGTCATGCTTTCATATTAGATTATTTTCTGAGTTTATATAGGGAAAGCTAAAGAAAAGTATGATGACCAAAGTCTTGCGGACAGAAATAATAGAAACGCGTAAAAACAAAGAATTAAGCAAGCTTTGTCATCTAACGAAAAACCTCTACAATCGAGCAAACTTTCTGATAAAAGAAGAGCTAAAGAAAAGTAGCAAATTGCTCTTCTACAATGATTTAGACAGACTCTTAAAGAGTGAGCAGAGCTACAAGCTTTTACCAGCTCACACCGCACAACACACACTCAAACTCTTATCGAGGAACTGGAAATCTTACTTCAGTGCTCTCAAAGAGTGGAAGAAACACCCTAACAAATTTCTCAGTTGCCCTCGCTCGCCCTATTACAAAAAACCTACGGGAGAGGCCATTGCTATCTTCAGCAACCAACAAGCGAAAATAGTTAATGGATGGGTGGTGTTACCAAAAAAAGTTAAGTTTATCATCAAAACTAGGTTAACTGCACAAGATGACTTACGAGAGGTGAGGGTGATTCCTAGAGGTGTAGGATACACTGTCGAGTTAGTCTATCATAAACAGCTTCCTAAACCAATTAAAAAGAAAAGGAAGAGAAAGGGTTCCATCGATCTAGGGTTGACCAACCTCGTGACTTTCGTGGATAACATCGGATCACGTCCGATTGTCATCAAGGATGAGGGGAAAGGAGTAAAATCCATCACGCAATATTATATGAAAGAAGTAAAAAAGTTACAACAGCAATATGCAAAACAACAGCGAAAACAGTTGAAGAATAAGAACAGAGTAGTTTATGGCAACAGTTTCCTTCTTCTCCGTCAACATTGGAGGTGGAAGATGAAAGATTGGTTGCACAAAGTGAGTAAATTCCTCGTCGACCTCTGGGAAACAAGAGGCTTACACACCATCTTCATTGGCTACAACCCTCTCTGGAAACAACAGTTGAGGTTGAGAAAGAAGACTACCCAACTCTTCGTTATTGTCCCTTTTGACAAACTGATCAATCTCCTCACCTACAAGGCTGAAGAGAGGGGGATAAAGGTTGAAAAACTAGAAGAGTCTTACACCTCTAAGTGTAGTTTCCTAGATAATGAGCATTCCAAGAAACATGTAAATTACAAGGGAAAAAGGGTGCACAGGGGACTGTTTCGTTCTGCAACAGGTGTTTTAATAAATGCCGATATCAACGCTGCTTACAACATTTTACTTAAAGGCGATCCGCAAGCACTGCCTAAACGTAGTGTGGGCGGGGTAGGAGGGTACGTGGTTTACCCCCTTAGAGTGAGCTACCCAGCGATGAAACTCTAGCGAAGATAGCGTTATATGACTATGACAAAATCAAATCATTCTCGATTCTCGACATCTTTTTAAAAAAACCAGTTGAGGGGGTATATATGGAATATAAGATTAAAGACATTAATCTTGCCAGTGAAGGCAGGAAAAAAATTGATTGGGCAGAATCAAGGATGCCTGTTATGATGGATTTAAGGAAAAAATTCAGTGACACAAAACCATTAGCAGGAATGAAAGTCGCTGGTTGTCTTCATGTCACAAAAGAAACAGCTGTTTTAGTTGAAACACTCATTGATGTAGGTGCGGAAGTTGCTTGGAGTGGATGTAATCCGTTATCTACTAAAGATGATATCGCAGCTGCTTTAGCTGCAGAGAATATACCTATTTTTGCATGGTACGGAATGTCTACAGAAGAATTCTACTGGGCAATCGATAAGACACTTGAGATGAAACCAACACTAACACTTGATGATGGAGCAGATCTTATTTTTAGAGTTCATTCTGATTTTCCTGAGCAAGCTAAGCATATCATTGGGGGAACTGAAGAAACAACAACAGGAGTTCATAGATTACGTGCCATGGATAGAGCAGGCAAATTACTTTATCCAGTTATTGCAGTTAATGATGCTGAAACAAAAAGTGATTTTGATAATGTATACGGGACTGGTCAATCAACACTTGACGGTGTTTTAAGAGCAACAAATATCATTATCGCAGGTAAGATAGTTGTAATAGCCGGTTATGGTCATTGTGGTAAAGGTCTAGCCAAGAATGCTTCAGGCTTAGGAGCTGATGTTATTATTACAGAAGTTGATCCTATTCAAGCTTTGAAAGCAGCTATGGATGGATTTCGTGTTATGAAAATGGATGATGCAGCAAAGGAAGGGGACCTATTCATCACAGCAACAGGAATGAAAGATATTCTGGTTGAAAGGCATTTTAAAGTTATGAAAGAGGGTGCTATTGTCTGCAATACAGGTCATTATGATGCGGAAATTAACATAAATGATTTGGAGAAACTAGCAAAATCTAAACGCGAAATACGAGAGAATAATGAAGAGTATACTCTTGGAAATGGAAGAAAAATTTACTTGCTTGCTAAGGGGAGACTAGTGAATCTCTCTGCAGCTGAAGGCCATCCCTCAGAAGTGATGGATATGTCTTTTGCTAATCAGCTTCTAAGTCTAATCTATTTAGCTCAAAAAGGCAAGGATCTTGAAAACAAGGTATATGATATTGAAAAAAAACAAGATGAAAGTATAGCTAGCCTAAAACTCTCACTTATGGGTTACAATATTGATACTCTTACAGAGGAACAAATTAGATATCGTGATGCCTATTACGAAGGAACTTAATCCCCTTTTTTTCTTTCTTGTCTCTGAGAAAATGCCACAAGATTTTTAGGATAGAGTTTTCGTATACAGAAATAGAAGAAAAGGAGAACAAACCGTGATAAAACATCTTCTAATTCTCACAACTTATGGTCAAATATTCTATAGTCAGGAATTTGAGGAAACAGAACAAACAGTTGACGTTGCTCTTACTGGGGGGCTAATGAGCGCGATTTACTCTATGACTTCTGAAACTCAAAAAGAAAATATCTCAGAGTTTGAGCTAGTAACATCAAGAATCATTTTTCAAGAAGAAGAGCAAGATTTGCTATTCGTTTTAACTGTCGACAAAAGAATGGATATCAAGGATACAAACGAAATCCTAAAAGCAATCTCAAAAAGATTCTTCGAGAAATATGGCGAGGTAAGAATTGATGGGTTAATTCTAACAGATTTTGAGAAAGATGCTTGTGAAATAATATACAAAAAACTTTGGTATTTAACTACACAAGAAAGAAAGTTTAGAGTATTGGATTACTTTGCAACTGTATTTGTTACCCTAGCACTATGCTGGTATTCTCTTCTCCTTTTTGGTTCTCCACCGATTGCAGGCATGCCTGAATTCGGTTTGAAGACCTTTGTCTGGGAAAGTTTACTGCAAAGGATAAATAGCCCAGGTGAGTTCATACTGCAGCTATTGTTTTTGGTGGGTGTCATCGCGGTTCCAGCTATTGGGATTTACTTGCTGTTTAAATTTACACACGTTAAAGATATTTTTCGTTTTCCAAGAGATTATCTCTCAAGACCAAGTAGAGCAAGTTATTCTGAACTTTTACCCAATTATTTCCTATTTACAATTCTAGTATCGTTCCTAATCTACGTGAGCTTCATGGCTTTTGGAGGAGGATATTTCTCCGAATTGACAGTTTATCCTTTATTTCCCGGAGGACTGTTTTCTAATCTGGATCAAAAACTCAATTTCGCAGATATAAGTGCAAGTGATGTAGGTGATCAACTAATGATAGGGACATTCTCTTGGTTTACATGGGTTTTTGTCTTTCCTCTAATCTATTCTCTACTATTAGGGGAAAAGAAATGGTTGAAGATTTATAAAAACTCAGTTTTCATTGCTTCAATTGCTATTTTTATTTTAATAATCTGTTATATATTTGCTGGAGTAAAATATCTTGAAGCTGTTGGATTTCATCCCACTGATCCTGCAACATTTAGAATAGAACAACAAATGCTAACCTATCAATTACTATCCACAATTCCACTAAATATCTTCTTCTACGGATTCCTCTTGTTCTTGGGTATAGGTGTGAGTAGAATAGCTCCTTCAAAAACAAGAATTCCTTCTGTAATTGCTTTAGGTATTGGAATTTATTTAACGCTAATTATTCAGAGATTAGTATTCTACGCCTGGGTTATACCCACCTAAAGGAAGGGTGAGAAACCCATCTTTTTTTAATATTCTCTTTAGAAAGTTTTATATCAGAAATTTACTCTCGTAAGAAAGAAAGTGATTTCCTGTGCTAAGATTCACTATACGCTTCTTCTTCTACAATAAAAAAAGAACATTACAAGCTACAATGACGCTTACCTTAGCACTAGTTATTTTCATTGCTACAACTCTTTTAGTACGAGGTTATGCAGGAAATATTGCAGGGATGGCTTCACTCATTAAGCCCACCAATTATTATCTTATAACTGAATCTGATAAGAGTTTGTCAGAGAGCAGATTAGGTTCTGATGTTTATGGGTTTCTGGAAAGTTATTCTATCAATACACCAAATGTGGAAGTGGTGTTGCCACAAATTTACATCCCAATAACCGTTGAAGGTGAAACAGGAGAGAAAATAGATACGCATTTACGTTTGCTTAATTTTACACAGTTTGAACTTTATCAACGTCATAAATATACCTACACTCTATCTCAAATAGATCCAACAGAGATAATTATGGGACAACAGATTGCATCCTTACTTTCGTCAGGCATTGGAGCAAATCTGGGACTTGAAAGTTCTGAAATTTATATTAATGAAACATTCTCAATAATCTACGAAAATAATCTCACTGTAGCAAATATAATCAAATCAGGTCAAGAGTATGACATTGAGGTATTAGGAGACATAAATGAGTGGTTACCGATATTAGGTATAGATTATCATTCTTTTATTGAATTCAAGGTTCTAGATACAAGGGAAATTGAACAAATCAAAGAAGAGATAATTGAAGAATTTAATTACATAGAGATCACAGAAGAGCAGCAGACACACAATTTCATCATCTATGCGACAGAGGAAGTTATCAGAACTTTGACACTACTTCAAATATTATTCTTTGTTCTGATGTTAGTTTCAATAAGCTATAGCATCTATACACTTGTCAAAGAGAGTGAAGAAGAGATTTTCATTTTAAGATCAATTGGAGCTACAAAAATTCAAATCGTATTGCTCTTCATGTTGCAAGCTGTTTTCATAGGGATAATTTCATCGTTATTATCAATTGTAATCGGCTATCTTGCAGTAAGTGGAATTGTTGCAATAGTTTCGGCTACTATTGGATTACCCTTTTTAGCATTAAACTTCGAAATAAATTTAGTAGGAATAATTTTCCTATTTGCTTTAGGTTTGTCATTGCTTTCTGGGATATATCCATCGTTAACAGCAGCAAAAATTAAAGTTATCAGGAAGGATACACAATGAATTTACGATCAGTTTTCCTCTATAATATCATACCAAAGAAGAGAATTTTCATAGCATTCATCGGATTTTTGATAAGTTCTACAATAATAACTGGAGGAGGTATTCTACTTCTTAGTATAGTGGAATCAACTACTTCCTATTTAGGAGAAAGTGATGACATTCTGGTTATCTCGAATCCAGTAGCATCAACACCTTATACAAGTGTTCTACCCTTAGAATTAGCTGATACTATAAAGTCAATCTATGGTGTTTTAGATGTTAGCCCAGAAGTAATGACAGCTGCAGTATATAAAAATAAGGCAGTTTACTTCAGAGGAGTCGATATAACAAAATTCTGGGAGTTCACTGATGTTACTTATGTATCAGGGACACCTCTGAGTGAGAATGATACTTATGATGTAAGTGTAGGAATAAATTACGCAAAAAGAAATAACCTGGAAGTTGGTGATATGATGACCGTATTTTCTACAAGGTCAGCAGCTGCAGTAGAGCTGAGAATTAAATCAACATTCGTAACAAATACCTTGTTAGATGATGAAATTATTGCACCATTATGGATTGGTCAATTCTTTTCATTTGAAACATTTAATTATATAACACATATTAGAGTCAAAATAGATTTAGACTTAATTTCTTCAAAGGAAACAATAAGAGATTTGGTGAATAGTGAGTATGGTTTAATTACTATTATTAACACACCAGGAGGATCTACTGAATTAAATGCTACTATCTATATTAGAACAGGTAAAGGAACTTCAGTCCATGAAAAGATAATAATTAACGATTATCTAGCAAACTTTACTTTACCTTTTGGAGAGTATGAAATTCAAGCAGAAATAGACGGAATATTTTCTGAACCAATTAAATTCATACTTAATAACGACACTAGAAAAAACATAGTTGTAAACTACATAGAACGAGAGATTCAGTTTCACGTCATAACGGATGAGGATGAACCATTAGAAGAAGCAAAAGTAACTGTTTATAATGATGAAGAAGGAGGACGTCTTCTTGGAAGGAATACTCGGCTAATTTATACGAACCAAGATGGATACGCATCTCTAATTGTTGGAAATGGGAGTTACATAGCAGAGTTTAGTTATGGTGAGTACTGGAAATCATTTAGCTTCGTAACTCAGGAAACAAACGAATATGAGGTCGTATTAATTAATAGACATCCACAAATAACTATTAAATCTCCTCTTAATTTTTCAACGATTATCGGCAATGAGCTTAATATCTCAATTCATACAACTTCTGGTTACTCTGTTTCCTTTTATCCTGATGGTGATTTAGGGAAAGTTCAAGAGTATCATTATAGCGCAGCAGGAATGGTTCCTCCTCAAAGCATGCTGGTACCTTTCGAAGATGGTTTTCATAGTGTTACTGTTATAACTTACAATAATGATTATTTACAGGATTATGATAAAAGTAAAAACTATGCGGAAACCACTGTGTTTTTCACAATCTCAAGTGATTTTCCAGTCAATATTGACTTCCTGAATGTCATGAATGGATCACAAATATACCCTTTAACTATTTTAGAGCTAAATGAGACGATATCATTCAACCAAGGTTTATTGTATAGATGGAATAATAATAGCTGGATAAAAGCAGATGAAGGTTTTATCGTCAGCCCTAGCGGAATTGGAATTCAAAAACTGCAAATGAAAGCAGAAACAACTGGAGAGAGTAGAATGAGTACTTGCTATTTCATAACAGTAAATTCTCCTGCTAAAATTGGTATCATTGCCCCCCCAAAAGGATTAAATTTCAAAGAAAATGATATATTACAGACATGGTTTAATCCTACTTTTCCAATTATTCAATATCACTGGGATTCTAATCCAAATGAGCCTATAGCAAAGAATGGAGAGATTATTGTTCAAGGTTTAAGCGAAGGGAATCACACATTATATTTAGCTGTTTTTACAGGAACTCTTTGGGATATCAAAGAATATGAAATAATATTCGATAATACGCAACCTAACATAACAATGAGTACTATAAATGGATCATCAATTGAAACAGCTAGTACTTTGTCTTATTCAAGCAATGAACCATTTTCATATGTGATGTTTAGATGGGACAATCAAGAGTATTCATATTCATATGAAAACTCAATTCCAGTACCAGCAGAAAATGGTAATCATAACTTAAGCATCATAATATGTGATTTTGCAGGTAATATGGGAAATGCAAATTATACATATAATATAGTCAATTTTGTAGGTTCTACAGCAATTGATTTCTATTTACAGAATGAATACAGCGGACTCTTAAATCAAAGTTATATAGATTTACAGATAATTACTGAACAATTATTATTCAAAATCGATTACGAAATAGAAGGTCCTTCAACAGTTTCTTTCTCAAGAACAAACTTAGAAAAGGAACGAGTGTATCTGTATCCTGGACTGTATAGTTTGTCTGTTACATACCACATAAGTTTGATTGAAAGTAGAAAACGAACCTTTGAATTTTATATTTGTAATGGACAAAAAACATCTGAACTATATGGTACTGCACTAAATGAAAGCTATTCTGGGAGCATTCTCATAACATTCCCATACTTTGATGTTTCATTCACGATTAATGATGTATCAAGTATTTTTGTAATGGATGGAACCCATGGCATTTCTTATATGCTAACAACCTATCCAGGAGTTCATTACATTACAAAATACATCATAGACACAGAATTGCCAAAGATAACCATAGTGACACCCAATAAGGGGATAGAAGCAATTGACGAATTTCTTGAAATTGAAAGTAATGCTGCAGAGGTTTACTTCAAACAAGAACATGATCCAATAATACATCTTTATGAAAAAACACGTAGATTTTTAAATTATTCTCAAGAAGGTAGACAGTTAATTACTTTCTATCTAGTAGATTCTTATTATAACACAAAGACAGTACCTTATGTGTTTTATAATGGTCTCAGTTATGTTCCAGTAACATTAGAGTTTCAAGTTTTCTTGGTTGATGATGTTTTTAATATCAACAATACTGACGTATCAATAAGTAGCGAATACAATAGTACAACTTGGACAGAAAAAACAGATGTTAATGGAAAATTGAGCATGAAAATTTTTCCAGGTAGGTTCAACGTTTACTTCGTATACAACAATACTGCTTACAACTTCGGTCTAGATACTGATGATGGATTAGATCAGACGATTTATTTAGGTAATTCACTTGTTACATTCATTGTTCTTGACAATTATGTTGGTAGCCCAATAAACGATCAATATTGTATTATCCGAGATCTTAGTGGCAATAGAATAGCTTTTCTTCAAACCGATTCTCTTGGAAAATTTAGTGCTCAAATACCTGCTGGTGATTATATTATATACTTTAGACGTTCATATGAACAGCTTAGTGCACCATTTCAAACTTACTCTCAAGGACAGCAAATAATATTCGAAATTCCTTCACCAAGAAAGTTGGTACGATTTGATTTTGTTTATGATAATGGTTCAAATATATATAATCTTCCAGTCACTTTCCAAACAGTTCTAGATGGGGACATTATAACAAATACTAGATTACATTCAAGTATTTCATTATGGATATCATATGGCATTGTGAGTATTTCATACGTACAACTAGATGGGAACTTAGTGACATTAACTCGCTCCTTTGAACCAGGTAGAAAAGTTATAACAATAACTGTCAAGAGTGAAACTGAGTCTCAATGGTTAAAAATACCATTCAGACCAATATCTGGGTTCACTTTTATAGTATCCGTCGCTTTGGAATATATGGATTATTATCTAAAGGGCAGTCTTCTGTTTACATACACATTAGCATACACAGAAATTATTCTGATTTTATTTATCGTAATTGTAAATATGTACTCCATCCTTCAAAACGTGTATAAAGAAAGTAAAAGAGAAACTCGAATTCTTCGAATGATTGGAGGAACGACTACAAATGCATTAACAACAGTATTTTCCCGTCTGGGTCTAGTTGCAGTAGTAACATCATTTATTGGATATGCATTAGGGTTGACTATCATAAAAATCCTAGCAAGTGCAAATCAAACAGTATTCTTTGGTCATACGTTCTCTCCTTCTGGAGGATGGTTAATATTCTTGCTAAACAGTGTTTTTACAATTTTCATTGCGTTAATTACTACGCTCTTTATCACTAGAAATGCTAGGAAAGAAAGAAGAATTGTTCACTCAAAAAGATGAAGTAGCTGATTGTGTTTCAACTATAGATAAATCCATAATATCCTTCAAATAGCCATGAATTTTCCAATCTGGTTATATTAACAGAATTACCCTGAAATGCTTGCAGTGCATAATTGAAATTTTCTTCAATTCCATCAATATTTTCATATGTTATAGTAATTTCAATACTGTGTAAATATACTGTTTCATCTGGTAAAATTAATAGTGGAATTCTTAGGAAAGATTCTAGTTCAGATTTCATAAATTGGAAACTATTAGAATCTATTTTTATTGTTTCATTTGAAATTGTACTATAGTCACTTTTAATAGTAACATTTATTGGGCCAGTTGTCTGAGCAGCTGTTAAATCTATTTCTGTTTCAATGGATCCTGTATTTCCTATAATTTCAGTTGAATCTGGTGTCCTTGCAAGTAAACTTCCCTTATTTTGAGATCCTACAAGTTGAATATCGACAGGTCCTACATATGGATCATAGCTATCAATAGTATACAAAATGTATTCTTGATTCGAAAACCTCCATGTAAAGTAATCATTATTGTTCAAGAAACGATATATAAAGTAATTCCAATAGAATCGATCCAAAAAAGCAGGATACCAATCATTGGATGAATTGAGAGAAACAAATATTGCTACACCATATTGATCAAAAAATTCAAGCGTTCGCGTTACATTTGCTATTCCTAATGGGAAGGTAGAATTAGCCAACCCCGAATTTTCTATAAATTTAATCATGAATAGATCAATAATAGGTTGAGAGGTATAATATTCAAGACCCGGCGTATTAATTGAAAGAATTACTAAATCATCTGCATATCCGAGACGGTTAATGGTGTCAACCAGCTCTTGATATGATTCTCTTGTAAAATATGAATACTTCATTTGAAATTCTTCTAGATTAAATCCAGTGTCTATTAACAAAGCAAATTGTGATAAAAATGGAGTGAAAAATAGAATAAGGATAATGAAGCCAGAAATTATTTTTTGGAAATTAAATTTTTTCCTATAAATCTGTGAGTAGTTTATTTTCAGCTTGTTTTCTTTCCAGATAAGAAGAAAGGTTAGGAGGTTGAAAAGGACGATATAACCTAACAAAGACCAGATGTGAGTGTGAGCATAGTACCACCTTAGATGGAAGTCTTCAAATATGACTTCGAATGGTAAAGCAGGATAAAGCGACAGATATGCACTTACTAAAATGAAAATACTAGCAAAAAAACCATCTCTCTCTTGACCGTCTCTTTTATTGAAGAAAGAAACAACGGCATCAATTCCTATTACAAAAATAATTGCTAGTGGAACAAGTATTGGGGATAGGTATCTTATTGACCCACGAGCAAAAAATCCTTGCCAGAAGACAAAGAAGAATATTAGCCAAAGAATCAACTCATTGTTCTTTTTGTGAGCTTTGATAAAACCAAATATCTTGAAGAACAACCATGTTCCAGCAAACATTGTTGCAATTAGAATAGAAAAGGAGGAGGAAACAAATGTTGCGAAATGAGCATTTTCTAGATAAGTTGTAGTTTCAGGAAGAGCAATCCCCAACCATGATAATCTAATCTGACTCCCACTTAAGTTCACATAAAGGTCGAAGAGATAATTTTGCACACCTGGGACTGCTAGAATATGAAGCCCCCACAGTACTGCAGCAATTAATGGGAGAGAAAAGATACCAAGGACAAATAACCAACGCTTGTACGAAAACACCAACGTTTCGCTTGAGAAGATAAGATATATGCAAAATGCACATAAAAGGAAGATAAGAATGCCTGTTCCTAAATAGACCTCGAATATGGATTTTCTAATAAGTTGAAATGCAAATCCAGCTACAATAATTGAACGAATAACTTTTCCTACCATATCTGAAGGCATTGCAACCAAAATTATAAATGGGATAACAAATCCACTGATTTTACTTAAAACACAGCCACTTAGAGCTAAAGAGGCAAGTAGAGCATTATAGAATTGTTCTTTGGAATTTTCACTCTTCAGAAATTTTCTGAAGAAGAAGTATGTTGCAGTTGTAAAGAATGTAATGTAAATTTCTTGGTAATATTGAAATTCATAAATCAGGAAAAATGTGAAGGGAGTAGCTAGTAAAGCAATTGACGATAGCAAAGAAGATTTCTTTGTTAAGCCTTCAAATTTTGCTATTTTATAACAAAGGAAAACTGTTCCTGCTAGAAATAACAAAGGAATTAGCTGAATCATTTCTGTTTGTGTTACAAAAAATCCATACGCATAAAGAAGGATATTTATAGGTGGTTTGAATTGTGGCATAAAATTCCATTCATTGATAAGTCCCAATTGACCTGTAAGATATATTCTAAAAGAGTTGGGTAAATAAAAGTGCAAAAAATCCCATCCTCGAAGAGGATAAACTAAGCCTTGAAGCGTGAAGAAGAATATCATTAGCCCAATTATGACTTGTAATAATACCTCAAGACCTTGTGGAAATTTCTTCTTCTCCTTTAGAACAAGTACTGGAAGTTTCTTTCTTACCCAGAGGTATATCTTGAAGATCAGATAAGCTAAGGCTATTGCTAAGTATATGTATACAAATCGCTCTAAGATTGTTGTATTTCCGATTTTATCTGCAATTATCGCTATTAAAAGCATGGGAACTACAAGAGAGATTGTTCCAAAAAGTAGAGATTCTATAAAATAATCTATCAATGAGCTTGAAGAATTAATTTTCATGATTTTTTTCTTGAACACATCGACAATCAAAAACCCCATTCCAAGTATTGAAATAATGGGTATTATGACTCTTATGTCAATCTGTGACAGCATCATGTTTGTTTATCCTCATACTCTTTTTCTACATCATCTGCGGTTTTAGTGGCAGCGAAAATTTTCATTCTGTCTATTTCTCTGAAATGTGTAATTGTTATGATAATAGGTATCGTTAGTGAGACTGCAGCAATTATAAACCATCCGAATACCGCATCACCTTTCCAGATTGTTTCCCAACTTGCAATATAATACAGAACTGCAAGTCCAAGTAATCCAATAGACCAAAGTGTATATTTAATTTTCGCACTCATTTTGCCCATAGTTCGAGTTTTTTCTTTAACAGTTCGATCAAAATCTTTCTTAACACCTAGAAGAGCACTCAAAACAGCCCAAATTAGAAAGGATTGTGCAGTGAGCATAAGCATATAGAATGCAGAAATTGTCCAATTCATTCCGAAGAAACCACGAAGTTTAATCATTCGATCTTCTTTACTTTCCCTATACCAAGAAACAAAAGCCATTATCAAACTCGCAAGTGCTATAAGAAGAGGAGCAGCAAGTAACAAGGGAATTGTGTCGTTTAAAATTGGTCTAACGAAATTAAACTCATCAATACCAAGTCTGGTTCTTAACATATACATAATGTAAAGGAGAAGATTAACAAACCACATTGTTATGCCGATTATGGGGGTGAACAGAGTAGACAAAATATCAACTTTGTTTATCACAGAGTTTTTACCTTTCAAAATTTTCCATAATCGTTTTGGTATGATTGATGTGATTCCATTAGTCCATCTCCATACTTGGTTTATCATACTAATAGGATTCCAAGGAACCAGCCCTCTAGAACAAATTTCATGAAGATAGCGAGTTTTGTATCCCTTAGACATTAAAGCAAAGGATGTATCTGTGTCTTCAGCTAAAGTATCATCATGAAATCCACCATATTCCAACAATAAATCAGTTCTAAACATACCTGTAGTTCCAGCAAAAATAACACCATTCCTCGTGCCCCTACTTTTCTGATAAACATGGAAAAATTGTGTGTGAATGTAAGCACTACTACGTTGCAAATAATTATCTTGATTAACAAACATTGGCTTACCTTGAACTAATATAATATCGTCCTCAGTGAAACCAGATAAGCAAGTACGGATGAAGTTTGGAGTAGGAATATGATCAGAATCTAATATCCCAACAAAATCACACTTGACTTTGCTCAGAGCATTATTAATTGCTCCAGCTTTGAAACCTTTTCTTGAATCTCTATGAATGAATGTAACATTTCTTTCCCTGCAAAATGCTTCAATATCAGTAGATTCTCCTGCAGGACTATCATCACAAACTACTACTTCAAAACGATTTTTAGGATAATCAATATTCAAAGCACCTTCAATAGTTTTAGACACTACTGTGAGAGGTTCCTTATAAAAAGGGAGTAATATAGCAACTTTGGGAAGAGGATCTGAAGTCAAATATTTGTTTTTATCATCTTTCAATAAGCGATAGTCAGAAGAAGAGCCGATATAATAGTATATGAATACCGAATAAAACGCAGAGAATAGTTCAACCAATAATATGAAAAAATTTAGAATTAAGCCCACTATTGCTTTCCAACCACTTAAATCAAAATCGGTTTTATATACATGGACAATATGAATACTACTAGTAACTATATAATAACACAGAAAAGAAAATAGAATAACTGTAAGTGAGTACCATAGTGCTTTTTTCCAACTCATTTCTAAACCTCGATATCATTTTTTTTCCTTGGAGTAAAATAAGGTTTGTTATGCCTCGTTGTCATATAGAAAAATAAACTAACAGGAAATGTTGCAACAAGTGAAAGTCCTAGAAGACCCATTACAACCCATAAACTTTGACTTGAACCAATACCAAACAAATCAAAATAAGATAAAACTATTAACCCAACACCAAGAAGTGATATAATGGCTGATACTGGAATGAAAGGCACTTTTTCGTTCCATTGATCCCTTCTCCTATCAGGCTTTCTTCTCCTGAAAATTGTTTTCATAACTGCATAGACTGTGAAAGGGTTCAGAGTTAGCGCAATAAGGAAAAATAAGAGTAGATCAAAAGCATTAATCTTAAGCTCCCTACCTTTTTTAGAAAATAGAACAGCAATTCCCGCTGAAATTTGATAAGAGACGGCTAGTGCAATAGGCATGATAATCAGAGGGGGAAAGTTTTTAGAGGGAAGACGAAAAACTTCGCTTCCAGTAAAGAACATTATTACATAAAGAAAGATTGTTAGGTACATCGAAGAGGCAATGAAGAACAATAATGAACTAAAAGAAAGATCAATTTTATCATAGAAGGACATTTTTCCTTTTAGTATAGTCTTCCATCTTAATTTTACTGTGTGCATACTTCCTTTTGCCCATCGGAGGATTTGAGAAAGCAAAAGAGGAAAGTTTGAAGGAACTAAACCAAAACTACCATATTCATCAATTAAGACACTATCGTATCCTTTGGCTAAAATCTGAATGGTTAAATCGACATCCTCTGTGAATGTTGCAGTGGGAATACCACCAACTTCATCTAAAACTTTTTTCCTGAAACAAGCTGTAGAGCCATTAAAAATGACTTTTTTACGCTTATTTTTTGATCTCTCAAATACCTCAAAAAACTGAGCATACATTACTGCTTCCCAGATTTGTAATTTAGATTTTATGTTACGAAAATTGACTTTAGCTTGTACAAAGGCAATGTTTTCATCTACTACTATTTTAGAAATACTCTTCTTGAGAAAATTTGTGGTTAATCTGTGGTCATAATCAAGAAACACCACATAATCAGCTTTAACATGTTGAAGCATAATGTTAAGCATGCCTGCTTTGAAGTTGTAATTCGTTTCATCATAAATGTAGATAGCTCCATGTTTTTCAGAAAGAAGAGATATTTTTTCGTCATATCCAGGGAACTTTTCAGTGTCATCTCCAATAAGAATTTGGACTTTTTCTTGCAAATAATTAGAATCGCGTATAGATTGTAATGTATTATGGAGTACATCTAGATTAGGGTGATGAATTGGTACTAACACACTTACCATTGGGGATTCTTTAACTGAATCAATAACCTCTTCCTCCTTAGCTAAAGGTATGGAACAAGTTGTACTCATATGCTTGAATAACATCACAGTATAGAAAATGCTGAAAACTTCTACAAATAAAGATAGGAAATTGAGAATGGCTTGAACAATTGTGTGTGTAACATCTGAAGGTGAAGATGCGATTATAGATTGTATGATTATAACTATAGACCATACAAAATAGATTATTCCAACAAGCAAAACAGAAATAGTAAAAATAAATAGAAGAACGCTTAGGAATTTCCATATTTTTGAGCCTCTCTTTCTATTTTGTTGACTAAATCCCATTAGAGCATCCACTCTGCGTTTACAATTCCTTATATGAGGTTTACTATTTAGATTTTATGTTTAATAGGGAACATTAAGATCAGTGTGAGCCGAGTAAATCATGAATATCATAGGTTGTTCGCTATACATCATATCTGTTATTCCCAGCTCAAATACTAAATGACTAAAATAAAATTATTGTTTGTTAAGAAGAAAGAAAAAAAATCGAGAAAAATGAATAAACTAGTTAAGATTCTTCAGTCATTTTTTCAGATTCAGCTTCTTCTTTATCAGCTAATTCAAAATCTTCTTTAGAACTAACCAACCCTTGTCTCTGCATTTGAAGAACTTGATCTCTTTGTTGTTTTATTGCATCCATTGAGCTTTTTGGAACAGGAGGAGGTTCATAACGTTTGAGTAATGCTGCAAGAGCTTCTTTCTCCTTCTGCAAATTCAATCTATCACATACAGAGTAGAATTGTTCTTCATAAAGGAAGAGCTCTTCTAATAGCATATCATAATCCTGTTTTAATTGTTCATCTTTCAGATTTTTGATATCATCAGAAGCAATCTCTTTGATATACTTAATAATTATTTCATCGTTTTCTATAATATCTCCAAGGTAGTAAATGAATTTTGATAAATCTGCCTTAGCATCATGGACTGCAATATTGATAAGAAGAGTTTTGTAGTCATCAACAAATATTTTTGCTAAAGTTACCTCGTCTATTTTTAAATACTTAAGTAAATCTTCTTGCCAATTATCATCTAATTTTGAATAGTTAAAGAGTAAAGCGGGTATCAAATAATCAAGCAATGGCAGTCTTATTTTCTCAAGTTCCTCATCTGACAATTTTTTCAAATTCTTAAGAAATATCTTGTAAAATTGAGCATTTCCACTAGCTTCAAAGTAACGTATAAGAGGTAGGATCATTTGATGTTTTTCTAGTCCTTTGTAAGCTATTTTTGTTAGTAACCTATTACCACCGATAAGTAAACCAATCATTAAAGGTATAAGTAATAAAAATGCAAATAATTGATAACTGTTTTCAGAAGGCACAAATAGAAAAATGAGGAGCGCACTAGGCAATGTTATTACAATAGTTCCTATTTGGATATATTTTCTGAATTTAGAAGCTTTAGGAGAATTAAAGCAGAGAGAGCATATTTTCTTGCCGTCAGCTGGAGAAGCTTCCTCTGAATCACATATTGGTAAACCACAGAGAGAGCATTTTACTGTGGATTTATTGTGATAATGAAAAGCACAAATCTCTTCGTTTGCAGTTTTGGACATAAATGAGAATAAAAAAGTGTTTTTTTAACTTTATCGACCTTAACCTATTTTCTTTTCTAAATTACTTGGGAGCAGATGATATAAAATGTAGCAGAAATTAATCATTATTTGTGAAATCTGCCTTCCTTTTAAGATGAATTTATAAGTTTAAACAAAAATATAGACTTGTAAGTCAATCTGATTAAGGTAGTGATATTCAGTGAGCAATGAAGAAACGGTTCAAACAATCATCCGTGAAGCGAAAGATATTCTTGCAAAACAATCTGCTGAGGATTTCTTGAGTTATGTTGAAAGTAAAACCTCAGAGTTAGAAAAATCAGATCAGATTCTAGAATCTATAATTCTATGGCAATTTGTTGCAGAAACCATGGAAAATTTCGAAGAAGAAGATTATTTAGCATACGCTTATAGCAAATTAATCAGCAGATATATGTTAGTTGATAATTTTAGCACTGCAGAGGAAATCTATAATGAATCTGAGGATAAAAATCTTTCCAGTTTCCATTTAGACACAGTAAAAACAATTTTTACTGGAAGACAACAAACTAAAGGAAATCGTGAAATAATCAAGATTTACCGTATGGATATTTTTGGAGACTTAGAACTTATTCCAGCTAGCCCAAACACATATTTTGAGAATGTCTCAATAATCAGAAGATATATTCATAATAATCTCCAAGAGGGAACTTTTTCTGTAATTATCTTAAATCACAAGAACAATACTGAAGAAGATATAGAGATTTCAACCGAAACTCTTTCAGAATACGAAGTGATATCAATAAATGAAAAAGTGGAGATGAACTAAGATGGCAGAGAAACAACCAATCTGGGGTTCCGCAAGATACTTTCTTAAAATTGATCCATACACCAATGTTTTTAGTACTTCAATGAGCGCATTAGTATCATTCTTTGACACTCATGGGTTAATCAATGAAAAAGAGTGCAGAAATCTTCAAGAGATAGCTAGAACTGTGTTTGAGTTCTGGTCGACAATTCTACCTCCTCACGAGACAAGAGTTGCTAGGTGGATAGTAGAATATTTATCAGAGATAAATATTGTTGGGGATTACAATTTGCTCTTGCGTCTTCTTCGTTCAGATGAAGATGTGGCAGGAGATTTGGATGATCTTATAAAAGATACAAAATCAGTTGCAACAGAGGATTTTGAAAAAGCTTTTGAAATTCCAGAAGATGCAAAAATAATAGGTCAAGAGGTTACCATTACAAGACTTCCTGAAGATGATTACCTAAGAAATGAACTTCTACAAAAGATACTGGAAGACAACAAATATCAGATTCCTACAACAATAAAACGTAGAAGTCAATTTAAACTTCCTAATGGCAATATTGCCACTGCTGAAAAAGAAAATATTTTAGGAATTGGAGAAACTCAAAGAGATGTTACTTTGATCTCTGTTTTGGAAAACGAATATGATGAACCAATTAAAGAAGTTGAAATTGTAGATGAGATACCCTATTACTTCGAAGTGGAAGAGATGGGTATAGACGATCTTGAAATTGATCCCACTAAAGAGAAAAAGGAAAAGGTTTTGGAGGTCATTTGGGAAATCCCAGAAATTCAACCAAAGGAAAAAGTTGAAATTAGGTACAAACTAGCAAAAAGAATAAATCGCACAATCCTTGAAATCGTTCAAAACGAAGTTATAGCAGTTTTGAATACTTTTGAAAATATCACACCTAAGGGATTAGAATTCCTCTCACACACAAAATACATCAATATTCATAACAGACCTTTACAACAATTGCTTATTGTTGATGAAATACCTCCAGAGTTTAATATTATAAGAACCAATCCTGAAGCTCTTGCACCAACAGGAGTTATAGAAAAAGCAAAGTTAAAAGGAATTAATGTTCAATGGAAACAAAAGAATGTAGGTGTAAATCAAACACTTGAAAAAAGTTATACACTAGATTACTTCCCATATCTTTTCCGAGGTAAGAAAATCATAGTGAATGAGGAAGGTAGAACAATCTTCAAAGTTGCTAAATTCATAATGCCTTCTGAAAGAGAGATGGGTTACACTGTGTTTTACGTTATAAAGAATGCAAAGTCTGAAACTACAGACATGATTTCTTTGATGGATAAACTTCCTGTAAATCACACAATTGTTGAAAGAACACCGGAAGAATCTCAAATTATGGAACAAATTGATGATGAAGGAAATAAAATTATCACATGGATTGTAGAACCTCCTTCAATCAGAAAAAGCATAACTCTGAAAGTTTTAGTATCGGGTGATACACCTCCACTATTTGAAATGTTTAAGATTTTCATAGGAGATAAAGGGGAAAAGGAAGTATTAGAAAAAGAGACTACTGTTAGAAGAGAAATGGTTAAATCTCCCTAATTTCCTTTATCTATCTTAGTGAGTCCAATGATTTTTTAAAGTGAAAAGATAAATAGAATTTGGATTTGTCTGTCTCCACAGAATTTATTTATGACTGATAACAGTAGTATTTCGAACATGAAAAATCACTTTGATGTTATAGTAGTAGGAGCAGGTCCAGCAGGTGTTAGTGCGGCAATATCTTGTATTAACAATGGATTGAATGTAGTTTTAGTGGATTCAAAGAAGAAGGGAAAAATAGGAGACAAAGTATGCGGAGAAGCAATCTCAAAGGAAACATCACATACGGCATCAGATTTACTAAAAGTGCAATATCCTCGTAGAGACGAAATAAACGCCAATGTGAAGGAATTGGTTCTTCAAACAGCAATAGATGAAGATCATATTGCTTTACCCGCAATTGGTTATATGGTAGACAGGCACAAATATGGTCAAAGATTACTACATAATGCATTAGAGAGAGGAGTTAAATTACTAGATCAAACAAAAGTGATTAGAGCTGTAATAAAAGAGAAGAAAGTCAGTGGAATAGTAATTAAAAAACTGAACAAGAAGGAAGAGGAACTTCATTCAAAACTAGTTATTGATTGTAGTGGAGTAAGGGGAATCGTTAGAACAACAATAGATGAATCTCTTGAACCATTTCTATACAACAAATTCACAAAATCAGATTATGCTTCATGTTATAGAGAAATAATTGAACTAAACAAAGAGCATGATTTAGATGGTAAAATTGTTCTCAAGTATGAAAAAGATATACCTTCACCAGGTTATATCTGGTTTTTTGCAGATGGTAAAAAAAGACTGAACTGTGGTACAGGGTTCATCAAAGAAGGAAAAAATAAAGACAAAAGTGTAAAATCAGTCTACTTCAATGCCATGGCAAAATATTATCACCCTGAAACATACACTGTATTAGATGGTAGAGGTGGAAACGTTCCTATTCGTCCTCCATTATGGAATGCCATTGCACCTGGGTTATTAGTGGCAGGAGACGCAGCTTTTCACGCAGATCCTTTGACGGCAGAAGGTCATGGTCCTGCTTTATTAGCAGGATTCTATGCTGGTCAAATAGCAAATGAAGTAATTGAAAGAGATGAATATTCTACACAAGCTCTATGGGAATATAACAAACTTATCTTTTCTAGTTTCGGTTCAGATAATGCTCGTAGCAGAATTCTAACTATAACATTGGAAAAACTAGGAGCAGAAAATCTTGAATTTCTTCTTAAGAGAAAAGTAATTAAGCAAGCGGATCTAACTTCAGAAGGCATTTTGAAGAAGAGTTCGGTGTTTTCTCTTTTAAATCGGGCAATACGCTGTTTGCCAAAAATAGGTTTGTTAGTTTTAATTAAAAGGACAATTAATGTAAGTAAAGCTGTAGCGAAATTGTGCGACGAATATCCTGAAACTCCAGATCGGTTTGGAGAATGGGTGATAAAAATAGAGAATTTATATGAAAAATTAAGCTAACTCACACACCTTTATTTTGTAATGAACTCTCAAACCATAATTCTTAAGTTAAATTAGAGGAAAAGAACGATAATGAATCATATTGAAGAAAATGAAGAGTATGCTTTCAAACACTGGGCAACGGTAATAAGCGAAGAAGCCATTAAAAGATTTGGCAATGAACAAGTAGTTGCAACAGGTTGGGCTCCTTCTGGATATTATCATGTAGGAAACTTCAAGGAAGCTGTAACTTGTAGAGCTATCCAAAGAGAATTAATCAACCTAGGAGCAGATTCTCAGTACATACTCAACATAGATGATGTAGATACACTTGATAAGATACCAGCATTCTTCAAGAAAGATTATGGAAAAATGCTACACCCATATTTAGGACATGCTATCAACAAAGTACTAGACCCCTTAGGTTGTCATGACTCTTATGCAGATCACTTCATAGCTGATGGTTTACCAAGAATGAATGAGTTTGACGTTAATCCGGAACCTATTCATTCATCAAAATTATACTTAGAAGGCAAATATGACAAATATGCAAAACTATTTCTTGAGAAAAAGGAAGAAATGTTTGAATTAACTGAAAGAATTACAGGTTCCAGAATGGAGGATTTCTTTCTAATTCAATGTCCAGAATGTCAGAACTTTGCAGCTCCAAAAATGATTGATTATGAGTTTGTTAAAAACAAAATCAGAGTTAAGCTGTTGTGTCGAAGAGAAAATCGAGGTTGTGGAAAAGAATCAACCATTTTTCTAGGAGACACACAGTGGAAGTTAAAGTGGAGATTAGATTGGGCAGCTAGGCAAGATTTTCTCGGAGTAACTGTAGAATCTTCAGGGAAAGATCATGGAGTAGCTGGTGGGTCAATAGACTCATCATTAGCTATGCACAAGGACATCTTCAACAAAGACAAATTACCTCTGCTTGTTCAACATGGGTTTCTAACATTTGGTGGTAAGAAACTTAGTGGAAGTACTGGTAGCGGTATGCCAGTGTCTGAATTTCCTAAAATCTTAGAACCACAAACTTTTCTATATAAAATTTATAGACACAATCTCAGAACAGATTTTGATTTTAAAGCAGATTATGACGTCCCAAGTGTAGCAAGTGAGTATGATAGAGCTGAAGAACTATTTTATGGTGAAGAAGAAATTGAGCATCTGAAAACAAGAGAAAAAACTGTTAAAGCTTATGAATTAGCACAGATAGATGAAAAACCTATTAAAAAACCAGTAAGGGTTGACTATGGCCACTTAGTTACAGTGATGCAGGTTTGCATGTTTGACAAAGAACAAGTAGTTCAGAAATTAATTAAAGGAAATATTTTACCGAAAGATATCTCGAAGTATGATATGGATTTATTCAACGAAAGATATGAGAAAGCGAAATATTGGATTGAAAATTTTGCAAATGAAAATCTGAAATTCAAAATAGTTGATGACCCTAGATGTGATGATGTTAAAAAAGTTGAGAAGAAAATATTGGAACAACTGCTTAGTGCCATCAAAGAGATACCAGAAGGTTATCATGGTGACGATATTACTCAAGACCTTTATAACTCTGCAAAAGCTGTTGATTTTAAACCAACTCTATTCTTCAAGGCAATATATAGAATCATCTTAGGAAGAAAATCAGGACCAAGAGCTGGAACGCTAATTGATGCTTTGGGAAAAGATGAGATAATAAGAATCTTAGAAAAAGCTCTAGATTGTTATTAATACTGATCACACTTTAGAAAAAGAAAAAAAAAGGAATATGAAAGTAGCCTTTCAACTCTCTTTATTCTTCCTCTGTTTGAGGTTCAACAAAGAAGGGAGAATATTCAGGATCTCTTTTCACTAATTCCAATACATTTACACCTAATTCGGTTAGTGACCAACCCCTTTCCTCTTGTTTGATTAGTCCTATTTGA
>BPTM01000404.1 GCA_023705945.1 Candidatus Heimdallarchaeota archaeon | reverse complement strand
CTATGGAACTACTTTTGCAAAGAGATGACCTTGAATTTGATGGTTTCCTAGCTCCCGGTCATGTTTCCACAATAATTGGAGCTAAACCTTATGAATTTATACCTGAGAAGTATGATTTCCCAGTTTCTATTGCCGGCTTTGAACCAGTTGATATTTTACTTGGAATTTATTCTGTGTTAGACCAAATTATAGATGGAATAGCTAGAGTGGATAATATGTATAAACGATACGTTAAGTATGAAGGTAATTCCGCAGCTTTACGAATCGTTGAGGATGCCTTCGTTTTATCCGATGCTCGATGGAGAGGATTGGGTGTTTGGCCGGAAACAGGTCACGAGATAAGCGATAAATATGCACATATAGATGCTAAAAAGAAATTCGATATCCCTAATCTACCAACTGAAGATCTTCGTGACGGTTGTATCTGTGATGAAATCCTGATAGGAAAATCTAAACCTCAAAAATGTAAGCTCTTTAACAAATCTTGTAGACCTGATTACCCTATTGGAGCTTGTATGGTAAGTCACGAAGGTACTTGTAATGTCGCTGCAACCTATGAAGAGATAATTTGGGAAGAATAAATTGTTAGATAAAAAGAGTTAATTAGTCAGAAATAGAGAGAGATTTGAGAGCTATGTGTCTTGCAATACCTGGTCTAGTTTGTGAGCTTGTTAATGAAAAAAGAGTGATTGTTGATATTACAGGAGTAAGAAGAGAAGCAGATACATCTCTTTTAGAAGAATCACTAGAGGTTGGAGATTATGTTCTTGTACATACTGGTTTTATAATTTCCAAATTAGATCCTGAACAAGCAAAAGAAGATTTGAAGCTTTGGGATGAAATACTAAGCAATCAGTAGAGATTTTTATTTCTTTCTTCTCAAAAACTTCCGATAAGTTAAATAGATTCACAATTATTATTCATATCATATGAGTTTCAAAGAAAAAGACGCGAATGCTCAAATTTTGAGAAATTTTGTAGATTTTTCTACTAAGTCTAATCAGTATTTTACAACTCACTTGTCTAGTACTATCTCTGATATATTTGATTTGACTGAATGTGCAAGTGAAGCTATGAGCAAAGTAGATGCTCCCAAAGGTGTTCTACTACTAAAAAGAAAATTTAAAGCACTAAGCAACCTAGATATTGCCTATATCCTCATCCTAGTAGCAAGAGGATTCAAATTTAGAATTGTAACTGAAAGAGTTTTTCTATGTGAAGAAAGAGCTATTTTCCCCGATTTTGAACCATTTCCTCCTTTAAAGCCTAAACTTTCCGATAATTATGATATTAAGAGCGCTATTCTTAATGCAATTCTAGAAGGATTAGAAAAAGAAGATGAGGAACTGGAACAAGAAATCATCAAATCATTACCTGAGTTATTAGAAAGAGCTTCTGGAGTTCGATATACTGGAAGATTTCTCTCTATAAATGAATGGTTACATCAAAAAGAGCAAGAAGGCAACTGGATATCTGAAGAAATATTCCGCTTTGGTGACAACAACATGACACCATGGATCATGGGGAATATTCTCATTCTACAAGCGCGAAGTTGGCATCTACAGGAAATTCCAGAGAGGTTCAAAGGTAGTGACTTTGTCCTCATAAAGAAGTAACTGATGGTTTGTTCCAACGAGCTTTTTTTTGTATAACTAAACTTCTCTTTGTTAAAAAATTAGTTATCTTGCTAGCATAACCTTTTTTTATTACTTCAAAATGTTTTACCTAAACATAATAAGAGGACTTCTTATGAGTAATGAACTCAAAGAACTAGAGGACATATTGAAAATTACATTTTCAAAGGATCTTGTAAAGGAAGTAAGAAAGGTTGAGGAAGGACATTTTGACATTCTAACAACCACCGATAAAGCTTACGATCTTATGAAGATTCTTACAGAAGATGCTGGAATTTATCACCTTTCAACAGTCACAGCTGTTGAAAGAGAAAAAGAATTCAACGTCTTTTATCACATCCAACATAGGATAGAAGAGGAATTCAGGGAAGTATCCATCAATTTAATAGTAACGGGAATTAACAAAGATAAACCAAAAACACCAAGTTTGTTAGATTTCTTTGTAGCCGCTGATTATTATGAGCGAGAGTGTTACGATTTCTTTGGTATTTATTTCGAGAATCATCCATTCATGCAAAGATTGATACTTCCAGAAAAATGGCCAGATGATGTTAGACCAATGCTAAAAGAATATGGTTGGGAAGAACTAAAAGAGATAACTCTTGGCATTGCAAAACAAATTTCGGAGAATGATTAAAATGGTTGAAGAAACTTTTAGATCAAGATTTAGAACTGAAGTTGATGGTAGCGACGCTCCTCCTGGATCAGATTATCATATGTTTATTGGACCGCAACACCCATGGTGTGAAGAACCTGCACATTTTATAATTCATCTAAAAGGTGAAAGGGTTGTTGAAGCTAATATTCGAATAGGATTCAACTTTAGAGGTATGGAAAAAGCCATGGAAGCAAGAACATGGCGTCACAATACCATGCTAATCCCAAGAGCTTGTGGTATCTGCAGTGCTGTACATCAAAACATATATGTCAGAGTTGTAGAAAGGTTGGCAGGAATTGAGGATCAAATATCCGAAAGAGCTAGATTGATAAGAATGTTCAGTTGCGAAGCTGAAAGAATTCACTCACACATATTGTGGTATGGAATACTTGCTCATGATGCTGGATTTGACACACTGCTACATATATCTTGGAGAGACAGAGAAATCATCATGGACATAGTAGAAGATATTAGTGGAAACAGAGTAAATCCTGCACTAATGCTTCCTGGTGGTGTAAAAAGAGACATTCCCAAGGAGAAAGTAGACAGAACAAGACCTAAAATAAATGATTTAATTAAGAAAGTAGAATATCACAAGAAGGTCTTTGTTGAAGAAGCATCAATTCGAAACCGTTTAGAAGACGTTGGAGTCTTAACAAAAGATGATGCAAAGAAAACGACTCCAAATGGTCCAACTGGTAGAGCTTCAGGATTACCTTTTGACGTCAGAAAGGCATCTCCATATGAATTATATGACCAACTAGATTGGAACCTTGTTTACTACACTGAAGGAGATATCTTAGCAACAACTCTTGTAAGACTTGATGAGACATTAGAATCATTACATATGTGTAATCAGATTTTAGATAAACTTGAAACTACAGATGGTGAATTATTAGCAAGAGTAAGACCAAAAATCCCTGCAGGTGAATATTTTGGACGTGGTGAAGCTCCAAGAGGAGAAGATGTCCACTATGGTATAGCAAACGGAACTGATAAACCTGAAAGGTATAAAATCAGAGCTCCTTCCTTAGGAAACATTGATGCAACTCTAAAAAGAATGGACGGCGAATATATCGCCGATATGCCAGTAATACTACGTAGTTATGACCCATGCTTCTCCTGTACAAACAGAGTTATGATAGTTAATGACACTACAGGCGAGAAAATGATCATTGGTCAAGATGAATTTGCACACAAAGCTATAAAAGCTAAGAAGTATAATCGTCCATTTTTCTGAGGTGAAATGAAATGAAGAAAATATTAGTAATGACTGGAGAAGTACTGAAAAATCAAGCGAAAGGACCTGTAACAAAACATGTTCTCAAAAGGTTGGAAGAAAATCCACCTCCTGAAGACATCAGATCAATCCCAATAATAATTGAAGATAGATGTATCCTTTGTGGGATGTGCGTCAATGTTTGCCCAACTAGTTGCTTAGAGATAGAAAAAGACGATAAAGAAAATGGAATGATTTGGATTCTTACACCCCAATGCATGTGGTGTGGCCATTGTCAAACTTATTGTCCTAAAGATGCCATACATATTGACAGAAACCCTGCAACATCAGTCTTATTCTCTTATAATGTAAGACAAGATTATTCCATGTTAACTGCAAAAGGTAGCTTCAAAGGCGAAAAAGCAGATAAGAAGCTAGAAGAAAAGATTGCAGAAGGTGGTAAGAAGCTTGAAGAGCTTGAGAAGTTTAGGAGTGGAAAATAATGGGTTGGTTAAAGAAATTCGGAGTTAATTGTGCTGTAAAATCACCTTGGATAGTTCACATGAATGCTGGTGGATGTAACGGTTGTGATATCGAAATTGTCGATGCTTTGACACCAAGACACGACCTTGAACAATATGGTATAGTCCTAAGAGGCACTCCACGCCAAGCAGATGTTTTAGTTATAACTGGTGGCGTAACACTGCAAATTGCTGAAAGAGTTAAGCGTATTTATGAACAAATGCCCTTACCAAAATTTGTTGTAGCTGTTGGTAATTGTAGTACTTCAGGTGGAGTATTCCAAGAGTGCCCATGGGTTCTAGGTGGTTTGGATTAT
>BPTM01000403.1 GCA_023705945.1 Candidatus Heimdallarchaeota archaeon | reverse complement strand
TCCGTATGAATGCCATCTCCCCACTACTTTATACCCACTACAGATTTTTGTCAACAAAAAAGGGGGATCGGGATTTGTGGTCCCGACCCCCCTTAGTCCTCTTTAGCTATGGTGAGGATTATCCTGCACCCGCAGCGCCTTTCTATCTCCTGTCGTTTGCGAATGGCGTACCGGTCACCGCACTCATCTGAGCAGAAAACACCAAGAACTATGATTGGCGTGTCCTTTTTCAGCAGCCGCGAAATGCACCAGCCAAAGAGCTCGAGCAAGAGCTGGAGAGCAGATGGATGTAGAACGGTCATCTCCTGCTCCATCTTGCGGCCACAGTCCATGCACAGCTGCTTATGCTTGCGCGCCTGCAAGTAGGCTATGAGTTGCCACATGTTTCACCTCCTTTTGAACTTTGCCTCAGGAGGTTGTCGACCTTCACCCCTCGATTCTATCGGGATAACCAGGGTATGACTTCATTTCGGTTCAAAGCCCTGCGGATGGTTCTCTTTCACCCATATCGTCTTTTACCGTACTCTTTACCCTCCTCAATGGTCATGTAACTTCTCCCCGGCTGGGGGTCATAATCAAAAACGCCCCAATATTTGCCAACAGGCTCCACTTTCACGGAACCACGGGGCAAGCCACGCCGATATCCCCTAGCAAAATCCCCGGCGCCGGTTTTCGTTTTTTCAATAAGGCCGGCCACCAATCTCTTGTCCTCCTCATTAAATACCCGGTTAGACATAGTTCACCTCCTTTCTCTCAGATTTTGGGCATAGATGCCCTTTCAAAGTGATACAGTTTGCATCACTTTGCGACCTTTCTCCTGGCTGCCTCCCCGGATAGCCCTGCGGATTGTCTTTTTATCATGGTGCAGCTCCCTGATGATTCGATTGATGCTCCACCTTTTGTTGAAATAGGTTTGCCTGATGCGCTCATCCCGTTCTAATTTAACGTTCTTCTCTTCCGGTATCGTTGCGCCGGCTATAAAGAAAAGCGGAGTCGGAGACCGGCCACGGGTACTTTCTCTCTTTACCGCGATAACCTGCTGACCCTCTATGAGTCGAGCAAGGTAAAAGTTGAGTTCTCTGACAGAAATGTGAAAGCGGCGACAGAGGTCTCTCCTGGCCATTCCTTGGGGATTCTTGCGTAGGCGTTCCAGGATACGCTCATCCAGGTGGTCTTGACCCGAGACTAAAGGTGAAGTATTTACTTCTTGCCAGTTTTTAAGATAGTTTTTCTCTTCCTTCTCCAGGGGTAGACCTGCATATACCTTGTAGCCTATCTTGACTAACTTCTTTGGCAAGCTCCGGAGAATATGCCTGGCATCCAGCTTGGCGTCAATATCAATCGATTTACCAGCTATCAGATCCTGTAGTTCGGTGGGCTTATCCCCGTTTCCACCTCTAATTATCTTATTCAGCCTCAGAACCTGGGGCCGCCTCCTCTTGGGCCACTGACCGACATCTAACTTTGTGCTGCATACCC
>BPTM01000402.1 GCA_023705945.1 Candidatus Heimdallarchaeota archaeon | reverse complement strand
CTTCCGATCTATCGTGCGACATTCCCGGCGCTGCTCAATCGTACAGTTGCCGCAGTTAACCCCAAAGAGCCGATAGGTTCGCTTTGCCCAGTACGTCAGTTCTTGATATCTGCCCACCCACATCAGCCCCGCTTCTGTCAGGGGTTTTCCCTTCGCATCATATTTTGCTTTTACCTCGACCATCTTCAGCAGCAAATCGTGATGGAAGTCCTCTCTGTCCTCGGGTAGCACTCTATACACAAAGAAACCGGCTATCTTGGCAAAGACAGCCCAGTCTCCCTCCAGCTCTCCTTGTGCGTAGCCTA
>BPTM01000401.1 GCA_023705945.1 Candidatus Heimdallarchaeota archaeon | reverse complement strand
CAAGAGTAACCCAGCAGCCAAGAGCGAGCCAATGTACAAGAGTAACCCAGCAGCCAAGAGCGAGCCATTGAAGAAGAGTAACCCATGCTGTATGAGCGAGTCAGTAAGAGCCAGCTACCCGAAAGGGCACCAAGGAGGATGCCAGTGAGAGCAAGTCGGAGTTCTATGGTGAGCGGAGCTACTAGCTGGACGATTCAGTACTAAACCGGTCGATGCTTTGAGAAACACCCATTCTTGGAGTTGTGGGGGTAGCACAATTTATTATTGTTGTCAAGTGCGAAAAGAGAGAAAAACGGTATTAGGGACAAAAAAGGCCCTGAAATGTCTCAAATATTAGGGAGTGACAAAAAAGGCCCTGAAATGTCAGCGGAAGTTATGGATATCTGTAAGTCTAATGTTGATGCCATGTATCTTGCTTGCGCCATCTATGGCAAGGCGGAAAAGGACTACCACAAGGTGTGGGAGAAATACTGGCGAGCAGGAGGTAGGGGAAAATACGGCACATCTACCGGACCCTGCAAGCAAGCCTGGGAAGCCAGGGAGAGGGCCAGGGAGGCCTGGCTGGCCGTTCTGGGTGGGCAGTGCTGGAAGGTGCGCAGGAGGGATGAGCGCTACGATATTTATGACCTGCAGCTTGAAGACTTCGTCCTGTCGCTCACCTATCTAAACGAAGGCAAAAGCACCAGGGGACACTCACACCACATGGAAGAGGCGTATTACTTCATCTCGGGGCAGGGAAGGATAACGGTGGGGAAGGCAACGCAAAGGGTTAAGGATGGGGATATTGTCGTCATCCCCAAAGACACCTTCCACCGTGTATTCAGTGGTAACTCAAGGCTGGTTTTCCTGTGTATTTTCAGGGAACCCGATATACTGGCACTAACGGGAGAACCCGGCAAGTTACCGGAGGTATCAATAATAGTTCCTTGCGCTGGTATGCTCCAGATGACCAAGGGGTGCATTGATCTCATCGAGAAATACACCCCTCCCCTTTATGAGCTTATTATTGTCTGCGACCAACCAGAAGCGGAGATGGTAGAGTGGCTTAAGGCTCTTGAGAAAGAAGGCAGGGCAAGGGTGATCATTAACCCCAGGCTGGTAAGTGCTCCTATAGCTATCAACATGGGTATCAAGATGGCTAAGGGGAAGTATGTTTCTCTGGTGATGAATGATGTCACCGTTACCGAAGGCTGGCTGGAACCACTTTTAGAGGTACTAAAGAGCCACCCGGAGTATGGCTGCGTGGCCAGCAGAATTTATCGCGGCGGTGTAGAGCGCAAGTTTGCCGGAATGGACTGCTGGCTGGTATCCAGGGAGACAATTGATAGGGTAGGGCTGTTTGATGAGATATTCTCGGCGGGAACAGGCTATGATACCAATGACTACATAAGAAGAATGTGGGCTGCGGGCTATAGCCCGCATGGGGTTCTCCGAAGCACTGTCTATCATCCCCAGGGTCAAACCACACTGGAGAGCCTTTATAGTAGAGAGGAAATAGTGAGGTGGACTACGCGAAACTTCCTGTTGTTTATGCAGAAGTGGGGTAACCTCCCCGATGAAGCTAATATGCCATTTGTAGATTGAAAATGCCCACCGCTGGCCCACGACTTACCTATACCCTGAACGAAGCTGACCGCTGGCCCATGACTTAAATACCTTTTCCACTACTACATGTTCTCCCATCGGATCATAGGCGCAAACCACATAATCGCCAACACCTGCAGTGTCTTCATACTATTTCAACCTCATGTTAACTCTCCATCCTCTCAACGTGCTGGTAGATGAGCTGGTCAACATTTATGTTGCCTT
>BPTM01000400.1 GCA_023705945.1 Candidatus Heimdallarchaeota archaeon | reverse complement strand
TGATCTATCAAATATTTTCCGCAACCAAAAGGTGACAAAGAATAACCAGTCCATTCAGGTGTTTTTTCAATTCCATCATAAAGCCCAATCGTAGGTATGTTACCTGTAGAATCTGTAATGACTGTAGAAGTAGAATTCAGAAAGAATTCTGGTAAAAGAGGAATGTTGAGTTTGTTGAATAGGGGATAGTATGGATCAAGTTCTGTTGATGTTTCATTTCCATCAATAATTAAATGAAAAGAAAGATTATCAATAGGGTCAAGAAAGATATCCTTCATCCAAAAATAATTGTCAGACTGTTCATTGACAATTTCATTACTAAAAGACAGTAAAGTGAATAGTGCATCAATAGCGGTAATTTGTATGTTTGTACCATTACTGGTTTGATTGTACTTCAATCCTTCCATTAAATTATCTGTTAAAGGATTAAGGGGGTCAGAGTTCACATCTCTTTCTGTAACATTGTATGAAGGATTCCAAAACACATTATCGCGTAGATGGAATATGTAATAACTTTCATTTATACTTTCCCAATCATCTATCAAACCATTTCTAAGTGGGACTCCATCTGGAGATAATTTAATTAAAGGTTCATTAACTAATGAGGATACAAAATCACTCGAATGATCTATAATACTGAGTGGATTCAAAGTCTGCCAATTGTTATCTGCAAGAATAAGTTCAGACATATTTTCTTGTCCCGGATGGTAGCTATTGAAGTAAATATAAGGCAGATTGTCTGTTAAGGTCCAAGATGAATTAAAACCCTTCAGGTTTGCCCAGGTTGCAATATAGTCATTCAATGAAAACAAAGGAAGAAAGGGAACTATTTTGTCCATAGCGAGATTTTGCCAATCATAAATAATCTCAGTTCGATTCTCAATGTCGTAAGTCTGTAAAGCTTGTTCTAGTAAATAATCGCTCTCAGCACCATAAGGCATGTCATTCGAGCCACTGTAATAATCATTACCACTTTCTGAATGGAAATGAGAAAATGGATCAAATTCACCATTTGGGAATTCTATATCCATGATAGCTAAATCATAATCATTGCTAATGCATGGTGCTCCAATGTACACTGGCCATTCCTCAACTTTAACTTCTACTTCTATACCTATCTCTCTAAGCTGTTCAGCTATGCAAAGACCATAATCTGGATGAACTCCTCCTCCGGTGGCTTTGAAGAATAAGTATGCTATAGGTTCAACATCTCCGTTTGAGAAATGAACTGAGATGAAAGGCGTAGTTAAGAATAATGTTAATAAAAACAATGCTGTGTATCGAAGATGTCTTGATGCCATTATAGCTCATCTTTTGAGTTAATTCATGTTATAAACCAAGGGAGGTTTGCTTGGATATTATAGTACATGCACTTAAAAGGCTTAGGGATACATAAAAACCTCAAATCTTAGATCAGCTTGCATTTGCTTTACTTCAGCTGAAAAACACTTAGAAAAGATATTCGGACCACTCATATTACCTGTTTAAGATATTTCCAAGTATACCCTTTTTCTTGTTCTATTATTTCTTCTGGTGAACCAGAAGCTACTAGATACCCTCCATTTTTACTTCCTCCTTCTGGACCTAAATCTATTATTCTATCAGCTATTTTGACTAAATCCATGTTATGATCAATGAAGACAATAGTGTTGCCCTCATAAGCAAGTTTTTGCAGAATCATGATGAGTTTTTCAATGTCATAAAAGTGCAATCCTTGCGAAGGTTCGTCCAAAATATAGATATTTTTTCCTTGTCCCTTCTTTGCTAACTCTCTAGTTATTTTCAGTCTTTCAGCTTCTCCACCTGAAATTG
>BPTM01000399.1 GCA_023705945.1 Candidatus Heimdallarchaeota archaeon | reverse complement strand
GTAGATAAGTATCGAAATATTCCAATATAACATCCATAGTTCTGAAAAGTTCTTCTCTAGACAAATCTTTAGGAATGGCTTTCTCAAGTAATTTTATTTTCTTCTCATCAAGTTTTTGTTCTAATCGGCGATAATTTTCCGGTTTTCTTTGAGCAAGCATATCTTCAAATTTAACTAAATATTTTCTGTAAAAGTCTACACAGTCATAGGCATCCCATAATTCGCCTCTAGCTAGCTTCAGAACAGTATAACTGAGACCTATATGATAATGTTTGATGTAATGTTTTAATTCATCCTCATTGATATCCCAATCCATTTGCCAAGCTTTTTCGATAATAGCTGCTATATGACCTTCAGGATCATAAAGATTGGTGACATAAGCATGATCTGGTCTAATTTCCTTTGGTAAAACTTCCCAAGAAAAATCTAGTTTAATCTCATCAGGTTCGTAGAAAACAACATAAACTGAGGGGAAAACCGACATAGATTCAGCTTTGATTTTACCTATTTTCTTTGCTGTTTCTAATCTATCTTTTTTCAAAGAATCAAAGTCTTCTGCCGTGCAAAGGATACCACAATCTATATCTGAAAATTCATCTGCTTTCTTAGACCCAGAGATGTAAATACCTTTAACTCTGGAATCTTGTTTCAAAACTTCAACAGCTTTATCGATAAGAGCTTGGTGTTTTGGTAAGTTAGTGAATTTCTCAACTGGATACATAAAGAAAACTCACTTGAGACACTTTAAAGTTTTTTGAAACATTATCCTATATCTTGAGAAAGTAAAGAATTAGGTAAAATTTAAGATTGAAGAAATAATGCTTTAGATATTGGTAAAGATGACAGCAGAAGAGTATGTTCCTGTGGAAATTCTTCATAGTTTTATGAAGGATGTTTTTGTAAGTTTAGGTTACCCAGAAGAAGAAGCTCAAGTAAGCGCAGATATTTTGATAGAATCTGATTTAAGGGGAATAAGATCTCACGGAGTTCAACGTCTCAGATACTACTATATTAGGGTTAAAAGAGGACAACATAAAGTGAGCAAGTTTGAGGTAATAAAAAATCAAGATGCAGCTGTGGTTATAGAAGGAAATCATGGAAATGGGCATTTTATCTCTTATAATGCAATGAAACTAGCAATAGAAAAAGCGAAAAAATACGGGTTAGGAATGGCTGTTGTCCGAAATAGTACCCATTATGGAATTGCAGGTTATTATCCTCTAATGGCAATAAAAGAGGGTTGTATAGGTATAACTGGGACAAATGCTAGACCAGCTGTTGCTCCAACTTTTGGAGTTGAACCAATGTTAGGCACTAATCCTCTAACTTTTGGTTTTCCAACAAATGAAGAATTTCCATTTGTTCTAGATTGTGCTACATCGATTATACAAAGAGGGAAAGTAGAAATCAATGCAAGAACAGGAGAACCTCTAGCGGATGGACTTGTGATAGGGAAAGATGGCAAATATAAAACTGATTCAAAACAGCTGTTGAAAGATTTTGTCAACAAAGAAGCTGCTTTACTACCACTAGGTGGAGCAGGTGAAGCATTGTCTGGTCATAAAGGATATGGATATTCTGCTGTTGTGGAGATACTTTCAGCTGCACTACAAGATGGGAAATTCTTGAAAGAATTATCAGGATTAGATGATGAGGGGAATAACACACACTTCCATGTAGGGCATTTCTTCATAGCAATTGATCCAGAACACTTTCTCGGGTTAGATGTGTTCAAAGCAGTAGCAGGTGCAATATGTAGAAAACTAAGAAAATCTGAAATTGCTCCAGGTGAAGAGAGGATTTATACAGCTGGTGAAAAGGAATTCGAAGCAGAGAAATTAGTCAGAGAAAAAGGTGTTCCAATAAACAAAAGTATTCAAGAAGATTTAATCTTCATGAGAGATGATTCAAATCTCGAGAATTATATCTTTCCTTTTGAAAAATAGACTTGAAGAATATAGTGGAGGGTAGCTAACCCCTCCTAGTAAAGCTCTGCTGGTGGATTATCCTGACACAATGTGTCAGCAATGATATAGGGGGATATATCACTAATTGATATTTTGAGATTTGAATATAAAAACCCCAAAAGAAAAAGTGACTTAACTGAAACTAATCTACAATTATCTCCTCTGGAGGAACGAAAGGAAAAACTCTTCGAACTATATTAGTTGCTTCATAAAAAGAGCTAATTGCTCCGTCAAAATTTTCCAGAATATCACAAAATTGTCTACAAAAATCTTTATTGAAATGTTTGACTGCTAATTGCAAAATATACGAATCACTATCACTAATAACAATTGTTGAAACTTTCTTTTCCAGGTCTTCAACAACTATCATCTTCTTGTCTCTAAAACTGATTTTTCTTAAATCCGTTCGAGCACCTGTAGTTTCAGCTAAGATAGTTTTAAGAGCTGAAACAGTTCCAGTTAAAAGAGTATCTTCAATTATCTGGGGCTCTTCTCGACCTATCTGAACAGAATAAAGTAAAATACCTGATTCATTCAAAACTATGAGTTTGTTGAATTTTGTTGGAATAAGATAAACATAAAACGGATTAGCTATGAAAGTAATTGTTAAAACTCCAAAAAGTATTCCAAAAGGTATTGCCCCGTAGATTTGCAAACTTGGGTGGATTTGAATTGTCCATCTCTCAAAGATTTTTGCAAAGGAGAAAAGACAGGCTATACCCATAGCAGTGGCAAGAGTAATACTAATTCTTTTCAATCTTTGATACTCAACTTTTACCGCATCCATCAAAAAGACAACAAAAGCTTGAGCTAAAACAAACGCTTGGAAAATATTGAAAATAACTCTATAAATCCTGTATTCTGGTAGAAAATCAAGTTCAAGTTTAAATCCAAGTTCAAGGAAGTATACCGCTAAATAACCCCCTAAAAGAAGACTAATAATACTCAGATTCCAAGCATTAGGTTTACTATTTTTGAGGAGTTCTGTATAAAAAAATAGAATGAACAATCCAAATGCATATGGAATAATATGGATCTCTTGAATTGCGCTATTTCTATCTAAAGAACCATATTCAGTAGGGAAGAAAAGGATGATTTCAATTACTGATTGTATTATGGCCATGGAAAAAAGACCTATAAACCAGTCAAACCCTCTAATCTTGTCATGGAATCGCCTATACACAAAATAGCTGAGTATAATCAAGATAATGATTATTTGTACTATTTTGATCCAAAATTCCGGAAGGTTAGACGCCATCAAAACTTCCTTTAGAATAACATGTTTTAAAGTTGGTCCTTGTATTTTTTTGAAGAAACGTGTGTATATCCATACACAAAAACGATTATAATCTAGTACAAGAAGTTATAAGTGCGCTAGAAATAGCATCATTTACAAAATGAACGTAGAGAGACATAACTATGATCTACTGCTTTTACTAAGTACCCTTGGATCAAACAAAATAAGAGCAATCTTAGTATTAGTACATCAATACCCAAAAGCGGTAACAGCAACACAACTATCAATGTTACTGGGTTATTCTCTAAAAGCGCGAACGATATACAGAGGAATATTGGATGATCTTCAAGAAAGAGATTTGATATTTCTGGATAAACTTACACCAAAAGTGGCAAGTATAAGATTAAACCACGAAAATCCTCTCCTAAAAAAAATGATAGATTTAGCGCAAAAATATGGTAAAAAATATTTAGAAGTAGCAGAAGACATCTTGGAGTAAAAGAAATGAATACGAGAAAAATGTTCTCATCAAACAGAACAAATCTAATAAATTCCAGAAAGAGAGTATTCATATCATTAATAGTAATATCTGCAATAATTTTCATAATGTCGATATCTATTGCAGCTAATGCTGAAGGAGGGGTAGTTTCAATAACAACTGGAGGATCTAGAGGGATTAGAAGTTCAGCAATATTAAGTTTTGAAATATGGAATTTTACTACATTCATCCTATCATCAGCAATATTAATTATCTTACCTCCAATCTGTTTCCTATCAAAAACAATGATTTTCAGTACAGGAAGAAAAGTAAAGGTTTGGAGAAAATATGGAGAAGTGAAATTCCATTCATTCTACAGAAAAGTAAGCATTAATACTTTGCATGGAACTATTACAATAAAAAAACGTTCTTACGATTATCTGATGATCTTCCCTCTACTAACAGCAAAAAAAATAGAAAATTACGGTTTTTCTAAAACAGAGAAAAGCTACAAAGTAACAGCTGAAAGAGAAGAAATATCAAGTATTTTACATCTCTATCAAGCATTTGCTCAAAAATAAGGGTTTGTTCAAGCAAGGCTGTTTATTTGGTTATAACGACGAATGACTTCTTTTTTCTCTTCTATCTCTTCTTCGCGGTGAAGAAGATCCCAAATAGTTTTTTCTTTAAACTCTCCTTCTTCAAAAACAGTAATAGTAGCAAAAGAAATAATTTTGTCTTTCATGATGATTTTACCATCGTTAACCAAATGAGTTAAGCCTTCAAGAATGCTTTGGAAGTTAGTAAGAAGATTATATCCTCCCCACATGAGTTTCAACAAATCATCCAAATGAATAGATCCGTTTTCTTTTAGAATAAGTTCAACTCTGTTTTCAAAAGAATCTTTAGAGGATTCCCGTGCCTCCTCTGGATAATCCCAAAAGCTTGACATTACTTTCAGTAGTGAGAGTTGAACAAAACTATTTAAACACCACAAAAAATAATTCGATGTTTTTAACAAACTTTTGCATTTTTGTAATGAGTTAATCCTTATTAAGAATTAAGAGAAAATATTGTTGGTGAATTGATTGCCAGATGATGTTTTTATTTTAGATAAAAGTGGATTACCATACTACAGCAAATGTTTTGGGGGAGAAACATGTAAGATGAGACCAGATCATACCTTACAGACAGGATTTCTAGCAGCTCTTTATGCATTTTCCAAAGAATCATATGGACAACAAGAAATTAGAACAGTAATATTCTCGGACTTGAAATTGCATTTCAAAGTTGACCAAGAAAAAGATATCATAATCGTTTTTACATCACCAATGAGTGAAAAAGAGGAAGAGGTAGAGGGACAAATGGATATGGCTCTAGGAGCTTTCTTGGAACAATATGAGAATGAGATAGGAAGAGGATATGTGGATGCAGAAAAATTTGAAGGATTTGATCAGATATTACAAGACATAGGAATTGTAAAAACAAAACCTATGGGAATGATCAATCTAGGAGAAAAAGTAGGCTTGTGGAAGAGAATTTTCAGAAGATACAAACACAACTAAATTTCTTTTTTTCATGATTTATTCTTTAATCCTTATATCTTCTCGCCATAGGTGGGTCTACTAACCATAAGGGAGTTGATCTGCTTGAGCTGTTTTTTCTAACAGGGAGCAAATTTGGGGTTTTGCTCTGCCTGTTATTTAGCTGGTGGAGCTGGTGGAGCTGGTGGATGAAGCTCAACAGCTAAGCAGTTTTTCCAACAAAGTGTAAATTTGGGGAATACACTTATCCCATCTTATGGTGTCGTTGCAGCTAAACTTCCGTTGGATATGTGTTTGTATAGATATGATCCATTACTGTTTCCATTACCATTTTCTACAGGAAGGTGTTTGTTTAATTTAATGTCTCCAAAGTTATTAGCTTTCAATTTATTGTCAATCTCAGAAAGGACACTGTTATATGCCCAATCATCATCTATTTTCCAATATTTGGTGTCCCAGTTATAATTTTCTAAATAAAATGGCCACCAAGCCCCATGCTTCCCGAAGAAGTCTAGAGAGCAAACTTGATAGTCTTTGAAGGTGTTCCAAATTAAATAATTAAGCTTAGAATCATAGTAGGGTGGAATAGCAAATCTGAGAAACAGTCCATCGTTTAGAAGCTCAAAACCAGTCTCGAAAGGTGCGGTTTCTTCATGTAAAAGCCTGAAAATCTGGGCTTTTTCGTTTTTTGGAACACCCTTAATAATGAATGCTCTTGTGACGTGTTGCTCAAATAATTTTCTACTAAAATTCCATCTGGGATTAGAGATTAAATGATGTCTGACAACATTGTAGTATTTTCTACCAAAATCAACCTTGATATTATGTTTGTTTCGCGTATCAAAGAATTCACTAAGATTAATATAGACTTGTTTTTCATTGTCAGTCATTCGTATTTTCTTGCCTAAGTGTATGTAATACTTCTTGTAGTAATCAATTAGTTCCGTCTGTTTTGCTCTTATACTGATTTCTACGCCATTTTTAGTAAAATTAGTTAAATCGCGCAATAAGAGCATATGTAAAGGTTCGAGTGTCTCTAATTTGACAGGTGAAGGTAGTCTTGGAAGTGCTTCTGATTTGTCTTTTCTTTTCTCCCAATAGCCTATTAAATTAAAGATTTTAGGATCTTTGGAATAGTTTGTTAAAGATTCAGGATTATTGACACGGTATCCCATAGCTTTGTCGACAACATAACTATCACAGTACTCTTGCTCAACTAAGTAGTCGAGATATTTGATAAACTGAGCTTTGATTTCTTCAGGTAAATCGAAGATTGCGACAATACCAAATTTTTCTCCATAGAACCGATTATAACTGCGTATATAGTTGTACTCTGCCAATACCATTTGAAGATAGGTAAATTGGTGGAGAGAAGAGATATTTAATGTAACAAAATATCTGGTTAAACTGATTCTCTCAGGAATGAAGGTAGCAACTGGCATAAAGAGAATTTTGTTTTCTTTTAAAGCGTTTATACGCCGAATCATGGTTTGTGGTGAAATTTTGAGTTTCTCAGCTAGAGTTGAGAAAGATTCGAGTGGATAGTTTTGTAGAACCAATAAGATTTTTCTGTCTAGAATGTTTAGTTGATCCATTTTTTTATTTCTCCATGTTTGTTTAGTTGGGGAACATAAACGATGAATGGTTGCGAACCCAGGAACTGGGTTCCAAAGAGATCTGGAATAAAAGCCATATGAAATAACCCTGAAACGGCGACATCATACGTCTCATATCAGATTTCTTATTAGACCTCGAATATGTTGTTACGGATGTTTGAAATCCGCGGTTTGACCCCTTGTTGTGGTTTCAATTTAGTTTGGTGGATAGCTCCGCATATCCTCAATTGAAAAACCATAAGGGGTCTATGACCTCTCTAAGACCCGTAGGTTTTCCTTTCTCGCCGAGAAATTGAGGAAAGGGGGTGGGGTTTTTCTGGCGATCGTGATTTTTTATTTTGTTATTATGATTTTTTAGTTTCCTAATCCTTGCAATGGTGTATCTGTTTGTCCATCATCAGGACCTTTGTCTGTTATCCCTTGCAATGGTGTATCTGTTTGTCCATCATCAGGACCTTTGTCTGTTATCCCTTGCAATGGTGTATCTGTTTGTCCATCATCAGGACCTTTAATCAGATCAAAGGTATATTCCGAAGTGTGAACTCCTTTATTACTGATATTGATTTCTATTATTTCTTTATTAGTTGTAGTTAGAGCGACAGTGCTCAACACTACTGCTAATACACTTAATACTAAGACAACCCCAAATATTTTTTTCGCTTTCATTTTGCTTTTCCACCAGCTAAATTGAGCTTGTCTAACGATTTTCAGCGTACTATTTAAGATTTGTTACAATTTTCCATATTCTAGCATTTTTTGGAAAATAATCACAAACCCCTGTCTTACCAAAGGCTCAACTCTTTGTGTATGAATTATTGTCGGGAAAATACTTTACTTAGAAATTTGATTAAGTGTAAGGCAAACTGCGAATCAACTTACTTTTATTAAAAACAAAGAGCTATATGAGGGCAATATGTGGGTAACACAGATTACAAGAAAAATGTATATTAAAAATTCTTATTGTGATTTTTGTTTGAAAAAAATAAAATCATTCGTTAGAAATGAATTTCTCTTTTTATTTGAGTTTAGATTGTTTTTTCTTAAACACAATTACTACTGTGAATATACTTAAGGGTAAAATTACTGAACCATGTGAGATTGCAGTACGTTCAACATACCCCTCTTCTGATGCCTTAATGATATAATCAGCAACAAGTTCTCTAAATGAAAATTCACTTTCATCTAAACTTGAAGTGAAAACAGCAACAATATCGTGTTTTGGTATAACCATGATTATTTGACCTGCCCAACCTAGAGCTAAGTAAGCATCAATTAATGGGAACACCCACCATTGATATCCATAATCTGTTCTATCCGATAAATAGATTTTTCCTTCTGAAGCTTGACTAACCCACTCTTCTGAAACAATTTGAGTTTCATTCCATGTACCATTATTTAGAAACAAATATCCAAGTTTTGCCATATCTTCTGGCAACAACTGTAATCCACTTCCACCGAAGCAAATTCCTTGGGGATCTTCTTCCCAAAAGTAATCTTAGAATCCAAGTGTAGAAAAAATATGACTATCTGCATATCCAAGTGTTGAGATACCTGTTGCATTTTCAATGATAGCAGATAGAAGATGTGATCCCCCTGAATTATACTTCCATGTATTTCCTGGTTCATCTTCCATCGGTTGGTTTAGTACGAATTCAACCCAGTTAGAACTATCATGCAATTGTCTGAAGGTGTTTGCAGAATCATAATATGAAATATCCTCATTCCATGCTATCCCTGAAGTCATTGTTAATAAATGTGCAATTGTTACATTTTCTTTTGAATCAATATTTGGTACATCCACATGACCTAGGAAATCTAGTACTTTCTGATCAACACTGTCAATGTATCCTTCCTCTATAGCTATACCTATCAGGGTTGAAGTAAAGCTCTTTGTAACAGAATAAACTGGATGCAGCGTTTCTGAACTAAAATATGAAAGGTATTCCTCAACCACCATATACCCCTCTTTTACAATTAGTACACTGTCAACATTGAAATTGTTAGCGTCAATGTACTCAAACATTTCAACAATTCTATCTTCATTCATTCCTACTTCCTCAAAAGTGGCATATTGCCATTCTTCAGTTGGCCAATAATCTCGTTCTAGGTTACTTTCAGTTATTCCTACTTGATTATTAGATAAAGAAACAATATACAACAAAATTATACTCATAGTGAGATATTTTCTTTTCAAATCATCACCTATTATGTCTAATTATGTGCTTCAAACACTAATAAGGTTTGATTATCATTTTCATAGATTTTAAGATAGAATAAAAGTCTAGAAGAACTTCCAAAGAATATATTGTTGTCCTTCTAGTTCAAACATAAATACTTGTTTTTCCTTAACTTTCTCGATTTCATCTATCTCTTTTTGAGACGGCCTCATTCCTAAGAAGTATAGATTATCATAGGTCCATTCTTTTTCAAACCAAGTAATTAATTCCTTGAGTAATTTCTCATAAAGACCAATTTCCCATCCCCTTGGTGTTATCCAGAAAGAAATGCCTGGGTCCGTTTCAGTAATTCCCAATTGCTCAATTACTCTTTCATTAAAGAATGCAAATTTTAAGAAAGGAGACAGTGGTTTAATAAATATGCAACCGTAACAAATTGTTTCATTTACATCCATTATCGTAAAAGCAAATTCTTTTTTGTCATTATGATCTCGTTCATGTCTAGAGATTTGTTCAAGATTCTCTTCTTTTGGGAACCCTTCAGGCCTAAAACCACT
>BPTM01000398.1 GCA_023705945.1 Candidatus Heimdallarchaeota archaeon | reverse complement strand
CACCACCATGAGGAACGGATGAACGAGCTAAGCGCCGACAGGGAATACAAGCAAAGCATGGCTGATATTGCCGGAAGTATACCGGAAAGAGTCGGCCATGGCATGGCCAGCCAGTTTACTGAGGGGGAAAAAGAGCCAAGCGGCAGTAGTAGTGGTAGCGAACTAGAGTACCTTACCTGCCAGGAGGAAGGCTGCGGATTTAGAATTCCCGTTCCCCCGAATGCCAGCAGTCAGATAACGTGTCCGAAATGCGGTTCGATTTATACCAGGAAACAAGCTAGTGAAGAAAGCCAGGAATAAGCAGTGAAGCTAGAGTCAATAGGGAAACTACTCAGCGCGGGGTTTGGCGACAGGGTAGCCGTTGGCGTATTTATGGGCTTTCTCCAGGGAGTAACTCCAGGGAGAGCCTGCGAATATATCCGCGATGACATCGAGCTCGGTTACTGGCTGTCCGAAGAGAGCTGGCAGAAGTATGGGAGGTTGGCCAAAAGCGCCAAGATTCAGAATGTAACCACCGAGGATATTATAGTGGAACTCAGAAAGCGCCGCCCCGACCTTCTGGGGGTTATATTAAACGACCTCAAGGGAAGGCCGTGGCTCGACAACCAGATAGCTAACATGAAGAGAAAACTTGGCTTGGAGTGAAAAAGTTGACTTGACATCATACCTCCTCCAATTGATAATAATTAAGGGGCGTAGCATAAAAGCTGTGCCCCTTTTCTCTTTAAGGAGGCGAGATGAACTTCCAAGAGATAGAGTCTATTATGGCTGCCAGGGGGCTTTCCAATGACCCTGCCTTTGGTAGCCTCCACCTTCTTATTGAAGAGATCCCCTGCTTTGATGGGTGCCCTCTGGGCTTATTTTACCCGGATACGGCAACTATAATTCTTCCCCCAAGTGCCACTAGCAGCGCACTCCTACATGAGCTCGGACATCGGCATGGGCAGTATTATCATGGTGACCTCTCCGAGGTCTATGCTGAGAACTTCAGGAAGGCATATGAGAAGGGTAGAGCACTCCTCTACACGGATACCCGCTTTGAGAATCTACCGAGACTGGGGGCACTTTTTGAGGAGGGGGAGAAGGGTGCAGTGGAAATAGCCTTTAACCGGCCGCTGGCCATGGACGAGCTATATGCACTGAAGGACCAGTTTTATGGCCACGGCGAAGCCCCGCCCAGGTTCTTCTACGGCGTGGACGAAGTCCCCTTTATCCGGATAGAATTTACCCAGGGAGTAAACTGGCCGGTGATTATCGGGGCGGCAATGGCAGGCGTAGCGGTTCTCACCGCTGCATCCCTGGGCTATGTCCTCTACAAGGCAGCAAAAGACATGCCCTGGATCGTGCCAGTTAGCCTGTTTGCCTTCGGCGCCTTTACTGTGTTGAAGATGGCAGTCCGTGAAGCGAAGAAATATAAGATAGCGAGGTAGAAGAGATGTACGACTATAATCCAGAAGGAGAACGAGGTGGCGGAGTTGCCACACTGCAGAGGCCATCCCCCTCAGTTGTATACCAGGGTGTGCCAGAAGGTGAGTTTGTTGACCCCTATATTGAGGTAATCGGGTACCCCGACAATGTGGTGCCAGCAGGGGAAGAAATTAGACTGCGTGCCCACTATGAAGCTCACTGTCCTGGCCAGCCCTGGTATGCTCCAGCCTGGACAGTATCGGTTAAGGCTGTGGGTGACGGGATTGCCTGCAAGAACGACACCACTCATTATACCGAGGGGCCGGTCTCCGGCAGTCCCTATCTTAACAGCCCGGGATACCCCGTCATGCCCAATAAAGCAGTGACCCTTGAAGTTACACTCTGGGGTAATC
>BPTM01000397.1 GCA_023705945.1 Candidatus Heimdallarchaeota archaeon | reverse complement strand
CCCATGATACCCAAGCACCGCCAGCATAGACTTGAATGTCCAGGTTGCCGGCAGCATCGGCTTGAAATACAAGAGTCTTTCTGGTGTATCCCCATAGAGGCACAGGGTGAGAAGTTTGAACATCACCTCCGGTAGCGAGCGCCTTCCATTGAGTATTTGTACCAGTAGTATAGAGAGGGAATGTTCTTAGCGGGAGCGGTACACCATTAGAGAAGCCAGGAATTATCATCGCTTGGGCATCTTGCTGGTGTAAATGGAATTGTGCTCCACAAGGGTTATAATCTCTAGGAACAAGCCGAATATCATAAGGCGGTCCAGCTAATGTGTAAAAGGCACTATCGGGTGCATAGATAACTGCCAGAACTAACCCGTGGTCAATTCTGTATTCAACAGTGCCCTTGTTGAGTTTACAGCTATAAGCGTGAGCAGCAGTCAGGTAGTCTGCTGGTAGATAGGCAGCAAGGTCAACACCCCATTCTGGAGCTACAACTTCTGAGTCCGTGTATGCACCATAAACAGTGTTGACTCCTGCCACATTTCTTACCCAGAACCCCGCTCTTAGCGACCGAGCTGCTCGAATTCCCTCAAACTCAAAGGCAAGGAGGGAAAGAAGTGGAAGCACTGTTCTGTCAGGTATACTTCCTCGGTGGAAAAGCTCAGGGTAGTCGAAAAAACGCCTGGAGTAGAGGTAAAGACTATCGCCGTCAGCAACAGGAGACACAAGAGGCTGGACAGCATCTTTATAGTCATCAATATCAATATTGTATAATACGTCGCCTACTGCCGGGGCGTACCTTCCTGTTAAAATATCATTGAGGGTTCTACCATACCACTGGTTACCTTCAAAGCCATTGAGTGGGGTAGAAGGACCAACCGGTAGTGGGTTACCTTCATCAATATTAGCTTGAGAGACCAGTAGTGGATTAGTCACACTTATATCAGAGCCGATACCAAAGACAACTTGCAATGCTCTTTTTAATACAGATTCGAACATTTATTACCCTCCAAGCTGCCTCAGGGAAGCAAAATTAGTCACCATGTATTCCTTGCCACAGCCTTTACAGGTTATTCTGGTAGCTGATGTGGGTTCGGTTTGTTTATGGTCGCAGTGAGGGCAGACACACTCCTTTGTGGTTGAAAAAGGTACTGTCCCTACTATCTCCTCTACGCAGAGCATCCCAACGCCTCCATATAAGTCACCGCCACCTACATTGTAAACCCTTATATCCAGGGTATGAGGTAAAGCTGCTGTCGGGTCATACCAGGTAGTGCTTAACTCACGCACCTTATTCTCATAAACCGCCTGGCCCCCACCTACTGCCCCCAGACTTGTAGAAACTCCTAGAATGAGAGCATCGATGTAGGAATATACCAAGATGTCTTGGTTCACTGCATACCCCATAGCTATAAAGGTTAGGGTGCGTCCAACAGGAATAGTTATAGGTAGGAGTTCGTTAGTGTCAGAGTCTCTCAGTGACCTCTTGGCCCCAGACGCCAGGGTTTCGGGGATAACTAGGGGGTAGTCAGGGTCTCCAGTTATCCAATCAGCAGCGAACACCCTGAATTGCTGGTTATACTTTAAGGCTATTCCTGCCCTTTCCTTGCCAGCAAAAATCTCCCTGGTGTAATCAGGCTTGCCTATGCCTCTCTGTTCAACGGGAAATGTCTTTGCCATTATGGTACTCCTATAATTGTCACGGTGCAGCTTACTGCATGGGCGTTTACCCCATCGGTGTTCCTCAATATCATCCAGATTTCCTCGCCTTTCTCGATGGACTCATCAACAGTGAGAACCGGGGTAGCATCATTCAAGGCGATAAAAGTGTCAAC
>BPTM01000396.1 GCA_023705945.1 Candidatus Heimdallarchaeota archaeon | reverse complement strand
TATCTTTTGTTGTAGGTTCTAATATTAGGTTATTAAGGCTCTTTCACATTAGCTTGGAAGAAACTAGAAGGAGACCTTAATGCAAACATAACAGATTTTGGGAGAGAATTCAAAAGATGATTAACTTTAGACCTAATTTGAAAAGGTTTATTTAATTGCAATTATAAAAGAATCTTTGATCATAATGAATTTCTTAATTCCAAATGACGAGGCTATAGACAAATCTGCTGGTTTTTTTTTCATACAACTCAATCATATCATAAAAGAATTAAATGAAATGAAAGAGAAGTTTGAAAGAACTCTTGATACAGAAAATGTAGCAATTTTATGGGATGCAGAAAATGTAACTCCTAGTGTAGATTCATTATTTATAGAAGGTTTTCTAGAATATGCTGAACAATTCGGACGTATTACTGTAGCAAAAGCTTTTGCTGATTGGACTAAATCGTCTTTTTCTAAATTAGCTGAACCTCTCTCTAGAAATCGTTTCGAACTTATTTATACTCCTGCATCAAGGAAAAATAGCTCTGATATATCCTTAATAACACATGGTATGGAACTTGCTCTAAAGAATCCAAAATTACAAACTTTTATACTGGTAACGGGGGATTCAGATTTTAGACCACTTATTTTATCTCTTGTTAGGAGTGGAAAAAGAATTCATATAGTTTGCAATGTACAAAATGCTTCGGAGGATCTGCTGGTTTTAGCTGATTCTTTTAAGGACTACAGAGAGCTTATTCCTGGGGGGCAAGAAAAAGAAATACAACACTTGGAAGAAAAAGAAACTGATCAGAAGGTTTTGGATATTGAGGGACAAAAAGAAATTGCCTTTACTCAACTAGTAGAAGCAATAGAGTCTCTGAAAAAAGAGAAGAAAAATTCAGAGATAGGTTTTGTGAAAGTTAAGATTAAAATGTTAAATCCGTCCTTTAATGAGAATAATCTAGGATATAAGAAATGGAGTGATTTTGTAGAAGATGCAGTTAGTTTAAAGATAGTAGAGGTTGAAACAAAAGATTCTGTAAAGCTGTTAAGGACTCATCGTAAAGATTCAAAGACTACTAAAGTAAAGCAACCTAAAGCTTTTACTGTTTTGATTCAAGCTTTAAAACAGCTAGACAAAGAGAAAAAACCTGAATTCAGAAAATTTGCAATAGTAGCAAATGAATTGTATAATCAGATTCCTTTCTTGGAAATAAAGAAACTTGGATTTAAGAAATTTAAGGATTTCATTTTAGCTGCTGAAACTAGAAATCTGGTTGAAACAAAGGTAAAAGGTACAATACATTATGTGAGAAGAGCGATTTAGTTTTTCAAGCAGGGAAGGGATTTCTTCAACATAGTTATTACTTCCTACTTGTTAGAAGAAAGGGTGTTTTGCAGTATAATGAAATAATCTTTTCTTAGAATTATCATTTTTACAAAATGGATAATAATGGCAAATTCTAATCATAATTGATTTTCTAATTGATTACTGAAATGGTATCCCTTCAGGTTTACTAAATTTCTTTTAGATTATTATATCCCAAAATTATGATGTTTTTCCCATTGTAATCTCATTATCTTCCAGAATCAAGATTTTAGCTTCTAATAATATTTCAATTAAGCAATTAATCCCAGCTTTATGATCTTTTGTACTAATACTACTACCGGAAATTTCCTCAATTCTTGATATCAAACTATCCTTACTTACTCTGCTATAAACCTCTACATAATTGGTTATCAATTTGATGCCTTCATAATTTTTAACAAGTTTGTACAGAATTTTACATGCTTCTTCATTCTGATTATTTCTCAAAAATTCTACATATTGATATCCTTCTTCAGTAAGGTTAAATCTGTTTTCTTCTTTATTTAGAAGTTTAAGATTAATCAGAAATTTATTAGATTTACTTATCTGA
>BPTM01000395.1 GCA_023705945.1 Candidatus Heimdallarchaeota archaeon | reverse complement strand
ACGTTGTTTCTACAGCTATACAGTGCATTTCCAGATTATCGAGAATTTCTAGAAGACTGTCGATCTCTTGTTAAAAAATATGAGAATAGGAAATATGACGTAATATCAAAAATTCTTACTAAATTATTCAATAAAGAGGATTTAACTTCGGAAGCTACACTTTCAGATTCCTTTGATTTGCTCTGTGAACTTTGTTCTTCTAAAGATTGGAAAAAAACTCTAGAATTGTTCTTATATTTTGTTTCTGATATCCCCGATTTATCTAAACTATTAGAAGTTTGTGAAAAGAAGGAAATTGAAGATACAGGTTTCTTAATATATCTAAACTTCGTTAAACGCCTTATTAGAGAGAACCAACCAGAATCTGCATTTAGTATATTGAAATGGTTAATAGGGAGTTTAACAAAGAGAAAAGAGCATTTTGATTTGCCAGAACACACATGGAATTATCTTTTCATTACCGCGAATACTTTCTTGTATGATCTCCTACCTATTCTAGATGAAAGTGAACTTAAAACTATGAGTTATTCAAGAAATATGGTTATTGACAATTTACTAGAAAATTATGAATGGATCATCGATCCTATCTTTTTAGTGGAAATTCTTCAAGAAAAGATAACTGTGTTGCTTAAAAAAAGTGATTTTGCTCTTGCAGAGAGGTTCTATTCGTGGATTGAGCAGTTAATGTATTATCACTGGAACATATTCACATCTGAAGAAAACAAAGATTTAATTGAGACAATACAAGGAATAAAGAAAAAGATAGTAAGTCAACACTTCACTTGATATTTTCAAAAAATACTTGTATCAGAATGAAATCCCAATGCTATTCAAGCTATTGAGGGATTTCACTTTTTTTTATGCTTTGAATATTTATATACAACGTTATATCTCTCGTGTATTGGTCCTTCTAATGGGTTTCTACAATAGAAAATAGGGCTGTAATTCATAACAATATTTATGAATAGATTACAACAATAATCAAATTGTATAATTTAATATTCAAAAAACCGCTTCAATATCATACTTGGGGTTAAATTAATGCCAACAGAACAGGAAATTGCAATCATTCTTGCGGGGTACAGGGTCAGTCCCTTCGTCAGGGAGATTCTTCATAAGGAAGATATTGCTTTCACCACTATTGCCAATAATTCGTGTGATTTTCAGATTCATCACGCAGACCCCTCCAAAATTCTAAATTATAGTTTAGAGTTTTCTAATACAATAGAAATTAAAGCACAAAAAAGTATGGATTCATTAGCAGTTTTTGAGGCCTTAGGACAATTTTTCGATTTCTACAATCCTCTACATCTCTCTACTCTAAACTATTTAATATCTAAGTTTGCTACATCAACTAAAACAGAAGATATCAAATATGTAGACGCATGGAAGGAAATAAGTACTGCTATCTTTGAAGATGATTTTATTTTACCCTTGTTTTCTGAAACAAGAATTATCCATATTAAAGAAGGCGATGTGGAAATCCCAGTAAGACAGTTCCTAATCTCAACTGAAATTGAACAAAGAAAAGATAATTCGAAAAACAACAATAAAACACTAGAACAAATATTAGTAGATATAACAGGTATCATTGACATTGAAGAAACAGATAAAATGAAGATTTGTAGTGAAGCTTCAAGAAAAATAATCAATGCCTCAGCTGTTATTATAGTGCCTACTGATATAATCTCTTTCTATATTATGTTTAAATCAGAAAATTTCAGAGACATTCTTGAAAAGACTTCTGGAAAAATAGCCTTTCTACCTCCCTATTGGATTGGTAATGAAATCAGTAGGTTTGAAAAAGTAATATTGGAAAAAACGAATTTCGAAGTTAGCCTTCCCAATATTACTGATCTTGTTAAAGATTCTGTTGACACAATAATCATTGATAGTAAAGATAGTGACTTGGTTCCAACTTTAAGAGAAGCTGGCATAACAGTTTTAGTGGAAGAATTAACTCAAGAAAATCTTGCGAGCCAGGAGTTTCTAGAAACAGTCTTACGTTCTGTTGATATCAGTTTGGAATCTATAACTATTGAGCCAAAAGAAGGAGTAGAAGGACTGGGAGATAAGTTAGTAAACCTTTTCAGGGGTAGAGTAGAAAAGAAAGAATTTGAGGATGTTCAAGAACTCCTTGAAACAGAAGTAGCTTCTGTTGATATCCCGATCCCTTCAATTGAAGAAAAACTATTAGAACCTTCTTTTGATGAAAAAGAACCTCTAAAAATCCTAGATGAACTTACTGAAGAAGAGGACTTCTCCATTACCGATGAGTTCGAAATGGAAATTATCGATACAGAAGAACTAATACCTACAATACCAACACCCCCTGTTAAAGAAACGGTTAAAGAAGCTGATTTTCTTCAACCATTTCCTGATGGCAAATTCTTATTGCCTGGAATTGAACAGATTAAACAGCTTGAACTCGAAGATATAGAATCTTTAGATGTTGATGATCATATAATTAGCTCTTTCATAGATCGTGCAATGAATTCTAATCCCGCAGGTCTTGAAGTTGTATTTTCTGATTTGTTAGCATTACAAAATAACCCACTGCTAATTGATAAGATATACAAAATTTTGATGAGAAAAATGGTCAAAATTAGAGAGTTCAATCCAGAAGAAAAGATAGCTGATATGATAACATATCTCTCAGCTCATAAGCCTGAGTTTTACACAGAACGTATAAAATCACTTCTAAATGAAACCTTGCATGCTAAAGAGGAAAAGGAATTCCACAAGAATCTGAGAAAAGCCACTTTAGTAATTAAAAGCTCACTACTAATTGCAGGAGAAGTAATAGAAAAATTCATCTGGCAAAACATCACAACAGATGATATCTATTTGGAGGACAAACTCAGACGAATTATTAATGCAATCGCATTAACAGATTCAAATCTTCTTGCATTAGTAGCCAAGGTTTTGGCTTCAATCTATAATAAAGAAATACAAACTGAAGAACCAAGAGATACAATTTTGGATCGTATTATGGCCTTTTTATCTCTATTTGATGGATGTACAGTTGGGATTGCCTTTATTCTTAATGATCTTGATGAAGTAATCGAAAGCATAATTGAAAAATTTGAGACTATGCATTTCAGTGTTTCTTACGAAGAAATAGTGAAAAATATTCTTCACGCATATAAAGATGGAACTTATGAAGATTTAATAGAAGCTCTTAAAGGTAGAGAATTACCTGAATCTATAGAATTTGATATGATGAAAAGAAAGTATATCAAAAGTCTATCAAAAGTAGGATCGATTCCTCTTGAGCTTTTTGCAGAAAATCTTAAAATACCTATTGAGAAAGCGGAAAAGGTTATTTATGACCTGATACTAAAAGAGGAGATTACAGCTCGAATTGAATTAGTGAGTGGTAGATTGTACATAGTCCAAGAACAAGAAGAGGAGACTACTGTTAAGCCTGAAGAAGAGATTAAAGAAAAAGTACCTACCAAGAAGCCTCCTGCAACTAAAAAACCCACAACAACCAAGAAACCTCCTGCTAAGAAACCTGCTGCAACTAAAAAACCCACCGCAACCAAGAAACC
>BPTM01000394.1 GCA_023705945.1 Candidatus Heimdallarchaeota archaeon | reverse complement strand
AACCTCCTGCTAAGAAACCTGCTGCAACTAAAAAACCCACCGCAACCAAGAAACCAGCTAAGGAAAAAACATCGAACTAAAAGTGAAATTTTCCATTTTCTTTGTTTAGTAAACTTTTAAAGAGCAGTTTTGTAATTCATATTCATGCTTATTTGTTTGTTCAAACTTGAAGATGATGGACCCACCATAGTCAATATGGTTTCTGATAAAAATGTGGAATTCGATGAAAACGTAACAGAGAAATTCATATTTTCTGGTTCAATCACCTACTCCCTTGTATTTCAAGGAATGGTGTCATTCGATGACCTCTCTTCAGAGCTATATGGTCCCTTTCCTTTTGCATTCTCTTCTGGATTTGTTCAATACGCATTTTCTTTTCTAGCTGAAGATAAAACCATGAAAGATCAAAGAATGAAGAAGAAAACTCTGGGGTTAGTTTTAATGCTAGTACCAGAGATATTGTCGAAAATTGATGACTTTAGAGAAGAACTTGCAAAAATTCTAATCTATAAGTTTCATAATGTTAAAAAAATTGGGGATGTCAATGAGAAATTCCTTGGAAGCATAATACAATCCTACAATAAGGTTCTTATCGATTTAATGGAAAGCAAACAAGCAGAACTTCTTTCAGCTCAACTTTTAGAATACATTAAACAGAAACCTAAACCTAGCAAAAAGGATCCACTAAATTTGGCAATCATTTATCCTAAAGCATTTATTGAAACAGTAAAAAAATCCTACAACTCTCTCTTGTCTTCTCTTCCTTATGAGACTACAGGTTATACTGAAGAAGAAGCAAATATTAGAACTAAATCGTATAATTTCTCACTAATGATTGATTCAAGTGTAGAAGAAGATTTTCTAAACGCTCAAAAAGCATTGATTCTCATTATAGACGTATCTGGGAAGAAATATGAATCCTTCTATAAACTCTTATCAAAATTGAAAAAAGAACTAAAAATTGCTGTTGTTATCTCACTCCCAAATGATATTGAGAAAGCTAGTCACCAATATGCAAAATTCTTTACTGGGTTACAACGCTACATAAGTGGAATGCCATTCTTCTCTGCAAGTTTTACAACACCATATGATTTCAGAACTAAAATGCTTGAAGCTCTGTTTTGGGTACTATCTGAATGAGTTAACCTGTCAATCAAATTACAAATGTACTTTCATACTCGCATATTTTTCAATAGCATTTAGGTTTACTTCTATTCCTAACCCAGGCAGTTTATTTGGCACTGATATTGTCCCATCGCTATTTAACTCGAATATTGGATTAACTAAATAATTTGTATAGTATCTCTCACTTTCGCTTATATCGTTAGGTTGAGTAAAAGTTGAGAGACTAGCCACTGCTAGATTTTTTGCTCTTCCAATTCCTGTTTCAAGCATTCCTCCACACCATAGAGGAAAACTAGTCTCTTTTGCTAATTCATGGATGCGAAGAGTTTCAGTTATTCCACCGACTCTAGCGGGTTTTACATTTATAATCCTAGTAGCATCAGCTTCTATTGCAACTCTAGCATCATCCACACTTTTTATTGATTCATCAAGACATATTGGTGTTGCAATTTCTTTTTGTAGCTTAGCATGGTCTAAAATATCATAATACTGCAAAGGCTGCTCAATCATCATTAAGTTGAATCTATCAAGTGATATGAAAATATCCTTGTCTTTGAGTCTGTAGGCACTATTTGCGTCGACCATTAATGGAATATCTGGATAAACGTCCCTTATTTTCTTAACAACCTCTACATCCCAACCTGGTTCAATCTTGATTTTGATTCTTTTATAATTTTTCTCTAAAGCTTCTCCTATCTTTTCAATAAGAATATCTACATTCTGTTGTATTCCTAATGATATTCCTGAAGGAATAGATTCTTTAGTTCCCCCGATAAGTTCTTGTATGGATTTGTTGTTTATTTGCCCATATAAAACCCAAATTGCATCCTCCATACAGGCTTTAGCCATTTGATTCCCTTTTATTTGTTGAACAAGTTTTTTGAAATCTGTTGGATGATCTAAATCTGTCTCTTTTAACCAGGGAGCTATAAAGTTAGTAATAATGGATTGACAAGAGTCAATTGTCTCTCCAGAATACCATGGACCTGTTTCTGCAACACACTCTCCATAACCATCGAATCCTTCCGCTTGAACTCTGGTAATTAAAATTTCTCTCTCTTGAGTTACTCCAAAGCTTGTCCTGAAAGGATTTCTCAGCTCCATTTTAACATTATATAATTTTATTGAATCAATTTTCATTTTATTCTCTCTTTCTATTTGATTTTAGTTTTAGATTTTAATAACTTCAAGAATCTATAGATTCACGGATTCCCAATACGTGATAGCTCTTCCATGGGTTTGCACTTTTGTCAAGAATAAAGTCCATACTTGAATATCCTTTATTAAAGTAATGTGTGAGAATCTTTCTTGTTTCTTCTCGCCACTCTTTTGCAAGTTCATTGTTGCTTTTCATAATTTTTGTGAAATCAATGGGGATTTCAGCAAAAAGAATTGTTTTTTGGATATTGAAATCCAATTCTTTGACTTTCAATATTCCGTTGTTATAAGTTGTCTTGATTGAGTGATAGAGACTATTATTAATGATTTCTGTATAATCTTCAAAATTCCTGTTTAAGCGTTTCTTAACATGAGGAGAATCGATAAACCAATTACAGTAGAATCTATCAGTATCAATGCCAATATTCAATTCATCATGCATATCTCCCCAGTATTTACTTCTGTAATCGTTACAAATCGCTCCAAGTTTATGTAAATTGATGTAACAATTTTTACTTTGGAGTGGATCAAAGGTCCAGTTTATTATTTTGAAATTTTTCTCCAAAGCCCATTTTCTCTGCTCATGTTTTAATTGGACACCAATTCCTTTGTTTTGATGCTCTCTTACAACAGCATTATGGTGTGAATAAATGAAAATGCCATAGGAATCAATATGCCCTATCCACCCCCATACATAACCAATCATCTCTTGATTTAGATATGCAGCAATAACAACTCCCCCACTCCGATGAGTTGCATATATTATTCTCTTAGGAACTATTTCTCTGTCTGGAAACCCCCAAGCATTGATTTGTATATTTTCAATTTTGTAGTATTCGCTATAGTCTGTTAGTTCCTTATATTCAATGGTTTCCTTCATCAATATTTATAAAAAGTGTTTTGATAAAAAACTTGTGATAAGCCTTATTCACTGATGTGTGTAAAACTTCTTGTGCCTCTCTATTAGCTTAAATCTAGTGATAACACTGTTGAATTAGTGAGAATCTCAAATAAGATTTTTGAGAAAGCTAGAGCAAGATTACTCGTCGTGAACCTTTCTCCTCTAGTATGTCTTCGAATTTTGAACTGAAGTTGTTGAATAATTGAAGTTTTATGTTCTTCAATTAAAGCTTCGTGATCACTTATGAATTTTGCATAAAGCTTGATATCTATCAAGGGGAGAGCCATTTGTGGAAACTCATCAAATATGTTGAACCAAGCTTCTTGAAAATATTGCATATATTGTTGAGGATTCGCAATATCTTGTACTCCAAATTCCTCAATAGCCATCCTTCTAAGAACCCGTTCTATATTTTTCTCAAGAGCTTCAATTTTTTGTTCAGTCAATTCCTTATGTAATTTCAAGGTTTCAAAAAGGGTTTTTTCCACTGCTGCTAGAATCTGTTCAACCTTCGAATAACCTGATGATACTTGTATAGGACTGTGAAATTGATGTTTGGAAATAGAAAGTTGCTCACTAAGTAAAGTTTGTTTCTGTTCTATTCTAAGCTTTAAAGAATCCATTAATTCATCGAAGTAACTGCTTAAGAATATTTTAGTTATGAGATCATAAAGTATATCTTCTCCTTGAGATAATGGATACTTATTGCAGAATTCACTATATAGCTGACCTGTTGATTTAGCTTTTTCTTTTATTTCATTTTTCTCAAAATAACTTTCTATACTAGATGCAAAGAGAGCGGTAATAAATCTCAAGTCCATTTCAAATTCACCTGCTTCAAAGCAAAAATTTGCTTCAGAGAATGCAGGTAAAAGGTTTCTTTGAATTAAAATGGCTGCAATAATATCCTTTTCTATACCCATCCCTCCTAAATGAATTAGACCTTGAATAATTATGTTCGATGCTGAAAATACTGATTTTAAACATATGATAAACGAAGCTAGTAAACCAACAAATTCATCATCAGTAATTTGATTTTTTTTATTTGCCGCATCAAGTAAAGCTGATATATCTTCTGCATAAAATTGTGGGTTGTAATCCTTTACTATATCTTCTGTCATGATAATTCCATAAACAGCTAAAACCATATCTTTCTTCTGAGGTGAAAGGAATCCAATATCCATCTTTAACTGCTGTCTAAGTTCTCCAAGGAATGTTGGTTGTGTGATAACGAAGTTCTTAATTTGTGCTTCGAGTTTAGAATATAGCCCCTTCACTTCTGTTATTATATCTAGAACATCTTTTGGTTCGTAAATAATATCAATAGAGTCTTTTAACAAATCACTCATCATTCATTCCTCCAGGATTTGTATTGGTTTTCTTTATTAGTTCTTCATATTCTGAGAGCTGTTTAACTTTGAGTAAGGGTGTCTGATTCCAGTCTTTCAATTTTGATTTTTGTATTGCCTTTTCAAAAGAAATATGATTTTTCACACTTTCCTTAATCTCTCTCATGATCATCGGCAATGATACTGCTGAGATTAAATCTATGTGTGAATATCTTGTGTCGGTTATATATGCGAAAAGATAGATCTCATCTTCTGTTTTCCAGAAATAATCTACAATTAACTTTACAGAATCATTAGTGGCTTTAGAATGGAAATTTGCAGTTATTGGAAGCATCACTTTATTTCCAAAAATAGCGTTAGCTAATTTATTGAGTAGAATAACCAATCTTTTTGGCATCATAACGTCTACCAAAATTTGAAAAATCTTCTTTGGATCTAGACTTTTACTTGTTGATATATCTTGTATGCTGTTTGGATAAACAAATGATACTTGATCTAAGTTAATATAGGGAGAAAGTAACCTATAATTTCCTCCACATTCACAAGAAATTCTCTCATCCTCTTTAGAGCTTAGAACTTGATTACAAGTGCCCATGCAGAGATATTCATCTTGTATTATACTAGCTTTAACCATAAACAAAGTTGTTAACATAGGAGATAAACCAGTTTTTTCACTTCCCCTCATTAAGCTTCTTTCCTCTGAAATCTGCCAATTGAAAAATTCACCTAATTTGTGCAGACCAGTGTCAAGTTCATCTTTAATATCAATAGGTAATTCACTGCTTTTTTCAATTTCTGCTGTAACCCTTCGATATATCCCATTTAGGGCTTGCCCGATAAATGCTATTTCATTATTAACTTTGAATAAACTAATTTCTGATAAATCTGTACGTAAAAGATTTATTGTATAAACATCGTTAAGAGAATTTTTTGCCAAATATAAATGGGACAAATTTGTTTCAGGTTTTTTGAACTCCCATTCAGCGTATTGAACTGAATCAAGTACTATGTCTTCTTCGCGAGTTTCCTTGAATAGTGAAATAACTTCAAACAGCTCCTTTAGATGTTCTTCATTAGCTAATTTTTCGAAATCACTTTCAATGTCTTTAGGTCCGAAAAATTTCGTTGCTTGAAGAGGAAGATTATGCTCTCCTCTAAGAATGTTAGATATAATCAGATTCAAGTGTGATTTATCAGAGTGATTAGTTGCATTCATCGAGTGATCTCCTGAATATGGTAAATTAGTAACCTAAATGATAAATACTATTATCATTTTTTAATTTTTACATAGATTTTTTTGTAGAAAATGGTGATTTTTGATAAATCTGAAGTTGAATTTTCTCTCAAATTAGTTTTTATCATGTTCTAGTGCTAGTTCTGCAATATTTTTGAACATTGGGAATAGATTTGCATTTTCTTTTGCTGATACTTCAAAGTATATAGTATCAAGTTCTTTTGCGAATTCCTCTCCTTCCTCCTTAGTGACTTCTCGTTCTCCTTCCAAGTCAATTTTATTACCAACAATTATGATAGGAATTTTACCGACACCTTCCTCAAGTTTTTCTAACCAAAAAGTAAGTTTCTCAAAGCT
>BPTM01000393.1 GCA_023705945.1 Candidatus Heimdallarchaeota archaeon | reverse complement strand
ATACTGACACTGGATGGGGTAGATGTGATGGCTCCCAATAACGTTGAGCCTGCTCTTAGGGTAGAAGGCGGCACATGCCATTGCATAGGGCATAGTGAGTTTAACTGTGTGGGTGTTGGTAATGCTATTGAGCAGGTTGCCGGGATACTCACTCTGCGTAATTGCCAGGTTCCAGATGCTATAGATCTCTCCACTGCTAACTGTGACCTCGCTATATATCATAGTGATGTTCGTGGGGGCATTAACGCTAGTGGTGCTCTCTTGGCCCATGCAATATGGGTTGAATCCTGCTATCTACACAATAACAATATAAATGTAACGGCTACCGGGGCTACTACTTGCACGGTAGCTAATTCTACATATCTGGACCAGATTACCAACGCCGGCACCGGGGCTTTTACTATCAATGGAACCAGCGTGAGCCGTATCAACCAGACCAATGCTGTTGGCACAACCACGGTTTATGGTGGTTATGTCTGGCAAATAACTAGAGCCGTGGGATCAGTTATCTGGTGGCTTGATGATACCACCTTGAAGGTCATCCCGTCTCAAACCGCAACGGATACGGTGCTGCAGTGGGCAGTGAACGCTGCTGATGCTGCTACCGGCCCGATAAGCATCCTGGTACACGCCGGCTCATACACCGAGGGAGAAATAACCCCTGCCGGCGGGGCTGATATCACTATTCAATCCCAGGGAGAAGGGGAGACTATAATTGCCTCTGCCGTCGCACCGGCCAGTGGTGTTATTGTATCTGAACATACTCTTACCCTGGTTGGTCTTACGATTACAGCACCGGACGATGCGCAACCGGCAATACGGGTGGTTGATGGAACGCTGACACTCAGGGATTGTGATATAACCGGAGTTGGCGATGGTGATGCTATCGAGCAAGTTGACGGCCTAATAAATGCCTACCGCACCACGGTTCATGCCGGTGATGTTGATTTAAGTGCCAATGCCTGTATTCTAAATATGTATTTCTGCCGGTTAGTGACCGACCCGATTGACACCGCGGGCAATCTGGTCCACCAGATAAACCTCGACCATTGTGACCTGAACGGGCAGAGTATCGTCTCTGCGGCAACCGGGGCGACGATAATCACTGTAGACAGCTGCACCTTTATTGATCAGATAACCAATGCTGGGACGGGCGCTTTCACGGTAAGAAATAGCCATATCGAATCGGTTAACCTGACCTCTACTGGAACGATGGTTGCTTATGGCGGATATATTGGAGTTGTCACCCGGGCTGCGGTATCATTTGTCTGGTGGAAGGATGCTGCGACTATCAAGGTCCTGCCCAGCTTGCTTATCACGGACGGGATGATTGATTATGCCCTGACTGCCGCCGACACTGCTGGCGGGAAAATAACAATAAGGCTAGCGACCGGTGATTACCAGGAAGACAATCTAACGTTGAGGGATGATGTAAATATAGTTGGTGAAGGACATACAACAGCAAGTGGAAGCCATATTATAATTGACTCGGCTAATGACATTTTCCTTGTTGGAGCTGTTCAATCTTCTCTCCGCCATCTCAGGATAACCCAAGATGGAGCGGGCGATATATTTTTGATTAACGATAGTGATGCTATAGTGCACCTGGATGATGTTATTTTCGCATCTGCCACTGGTAATGCGGTAACCATGACTGCCGGCACATTTAGTGCCCATGGTTCTACTTCCGATAACGGAGATTATAACCTGAGTACCTCTGCTTGCACGCTCATACTCCATCGGTGTTCTATAGCTAGTGGCAATATCGTGACTGCCGGGGCCCTTGCCCATACGGTCTACTTAGAGTCGGTCAATATGGGTGGCGGCATCATTACTAACGGCGCCACTGGTGTCGGCTCTACTACAGACATCGATATAGTCAAGTGCTTTGATATTAACGCCTTCACCG
>BPTM01000392.1 GCA_023705945.1 Candidatus Heimdallarchaeota archaeon | reverse complement strand
AGCCCACTGGCTGGCCGCCACCACCAGTCGGTGGAGCCGCAGGTGTGGCAGGGGTGGTTAGGCTTGCTTATATTAGAAACCACCACCATGTAGCCTTTGCCTAATATCTTCCGGCAATTGTCGCTTTCTTAACCAGTATAAAAAGTCTACGTATTTATATTCGATAATCACACCCTCGGGTGGTCCTTTTCTATTTGCGCTTTCATTAACGGAAAATATTCGCCAATATTTTAAGTCTGGATTGTAGAAAACTAAAAATAAGGGGAGTTGGGCTCTGTTGGCTAATGTACTCATTGCTATGAGATTGGCATAGTTCTCCTCACCGGATTTGGGTAATCTCGCCTCCTTTAAATGGAGAGTGGTCTTATATTCTACTAAGGCAATAAGTTGAGTGGGGGCATCATACTCCAGAAAATCTATATCTTCCTGATTGAGGTGCATGCCCCAGTCGCGATGGCGTTTTAATAGTTTCATGTCCCGCCTGCTAGTATGTTCCTTCTTGACTTTATTATCGTTCGCCGAATATCCGAATAAATCTACACCTTGCATAGGAACCTCGAATTCAAGACATTGTATGCCTCTGTATCCTTTTCAAAAGCAATAATATTGCGTTTTGTTTTAATAGCAGCTTGAATTACTGAGCCACCGCCGGCAAATGGGTCTAAAATTATCTCTCCAGGTTGGCTAAAGCAAGTCAATAACTTCTTGAATGGCTCTGGGTTTTGCCCCCATTTGTGGTAATCTTTGTCAGGCTCGGGGCTTTCTATTACATCTTCCAGCCATGCTCCCTGTTTGACACGGGGAGGCTTATAGAAAAACAAAATAGGTTTGGCCCTATTCCACATATTGACTTCAAATCTCTGTGCGGTAGGCCCTCTGTGATACAGCATGCCTAGCCAGTAGTATTCCAGATGCTCGGCTAATCGATTTAAGACTTCTGGTAAGTATTCTTGCCCAGAATAGGCAATGAGAAATCCACTTGGCCGCAATAATCTTTGGGCCACAGCACTTAACTCCGGCCAGAGAGGCAGATATTCCTTTGGATAAGGCGGGTCGGTAAGGATTAGGTCTATACTGTTGTCGGGTAAACCTTGGCAGAGTGTTACAAAGTCGCCGTGCTCTATTCTGATTTGAAGCTCATCGGGTATCTTCGCTTTTGAAACTGCAACTTTCTTTTTCTTCTTGGCAATTTGCGAGACTCGTGCCTGGCTCACTTTATAGTCCGCGGCGATTTGAATCTGGCTTTCACCGGTGGCAACTCTCTCTGCTATTTTCTCCTTTTCCTTCTTAGGAATCTTTATTCTGAGGTCGGGGGGATTATAAGCAGTATTAGTGCTAATAATGCTTATAACTTTTTTAGCTCCTGCTTCCCATTGGGCAACTGCGCCTTGGGTTATCCCTAAAATCTTAGCTGTTTCTTCCTGGCTTTTCCCTTTCTGGCGTAGCTCAAGTGCTATTGGCTTCTGCTTCTTCCTTAGCTCTTTTATCTGGTTTGGTGACATCTGTCGCCGAGCAGTATTCATTGCCAGCCCAAGAAGAAATGCGCTTTGTTCGTCAAGGTCAAGAGTGTCGCAAGGCGCTTCGTTTCCGACTATTTTCCAGCGATGATAACCATCAATAATACGTCCATCAGGCAGCACGAGAATACGTTGTAACACGCCGTGCTCAGCAATGCTTGCCTTCAGCGCTTCAAACTCGTAACTGGCCAGCGGAGGCAACGCCTCTACTAATCTATCCCAGGACCTTATCTCCACGTTCTATGCACCTCGCACACACTCTTTTCTCCTCCGGTAGCCAGTAGTCGTTGAATGTCCTGCCGCAGACGCGACATTTATATCGCCGAATCTTGCCGTATTTCATCTCCCTGGTAATTGGTTGCTCTGGGAATCCCATAAATTATTCTCTTACCGCTGCTAT
>BPTM01000391.1 GCA_023705945.1 Candidatus Heimdallarchaeota archaeon | reverse complement strand
TTGAATTTCAAGCATTTTTCAAGTGATAGGGGATTTTTTCTTAAATAATTTACACATTAGAGGGTTATTTATGGAAGAAAATATCCCCTACAAAATTATAAAAGCTAAAATTTAAAAAAATATAAAATGTACTCGTTTTGTCAATTATTTCTTATCTACTTTTTAGAATATAAATATTCAATAGTTTTACTTTCCTTATATTTGAAAAAATAGAATAGAAACAAGAAATAAAGAAAGGGAAAAGAAATTAGTTTTTTATTGTCTCTTTACTTAATTCTGGAGATGCATGTTTACTTTCAGGAACAGAAACGTCTGTTCTCAATAATTTTCTCAATACTTTTCCAACTGGAGATCTAGGTAATTCATCCCTATATTCGATTATTTTAGGAATCTTATATGCTGCAAGCTGTTCTTTGCAAAACTCTTTAATCTCTGATTGAGTTAGTTCCTTACTACCAGGTTCAGCTACTAAAACGGCTTTAACCATCTCTCCGGTTTCAGTTTTAGACGAAACAACAGCTACCATATTGATGTCAGGATGGGTGTATAAAATGTCTTCTACTTCATTAGGCCAAACTTTGTAACCAGAAACGCTAATCATATCTTTTGCTCGATCTACTATAGAAAAGTAACCACCTTCAGAATAAGTAGCAATATCTCCAGTACGTAACCAGCCCTTAACCAAAGTATTTTCAGTTTCTTCCTTATTATTCCAATAACCTTTCATAACACTAGGACCGCGAATCCAAAGTTCTCCAGGGACACCAAATTCAGAGATCTCGTTGTGTGTATCAATATCAACAATCATAGATGTTGTATTTGGAAGTGGAATACCTATTGATCCGACTTTACGTTTATCATAATTAGCTGGATTTACATGGGTTACAGGAGAACTTTCAGAAAGCCCATATCCTTCAATAAGAATGCACCCTGAAGCTTTTTCGAATTTTTGAGATGTTGTCTCAGGAAGTGCTTCACCTCCAGAAATACACATGTATAAAGAGGTTAAATCAAATTTGTCTATTTTAGGATGTTCAGCAAGTTTTTGGAAGAGAACAGGAACAGCATTCATGAATTGAATACTATTGTTCTGAATTTCTACAAGAAGACCATCCAAATCCCGAGGATCAGGAACTAGATATAAGCAACCACCAACTGCTATTGACCAGAAGAAAGAAGTGGATAGACCGAATATGTGTGATAGTGGTAAGACTCCTAGAATCTGATATTGACCTTTAGGTACTTCTGGTAACCATTTATCCCAATAGGGTAAAATAGTAGCTTGAGCAATAAGATTGTAGTGAGTCAGCATCGCGCCCTTAATTATCCCTGTAGTTCCACCTGTGAACTGAAGGACGGCTACATCGTCTTTAACGTTAATTTTAGTGTTTATTCTTTTATTATCAGCTGTTTTTAGGACTTTCTTATATACTAATTCTCCTTTTACTTTTGGATTCTTTCTTCCAATAACATACTTATATAGAAATGCTGTTACTGGTGGTAATGCGTCTGCTACAGATGAGACTATAATATGTTCAATATTTGTATCATCTTTAATCTCTCTTATTTTGTCTAGGAATAAATCCATAGCTATTATTGCTTTAGCTTCACTATCTTGTAATTGAAATCTTATTTCTTTAACTGTGGCCAGAGGACTAATTGCTGTAAGCACTGCTCCTAAAGACATTGTAGCAAAAAATGTTACTACAAACTGTGGTGAATTAGGCGTTAAAATTGCTATTGTGTCCCCTTTCTTAATTCCTAAATCTTGAAGTGCATTTGCTAATCTATTAACATCTTCTTCGATTTCTGTATATGTCATGAATTTACCTTTGAAATGCGTTGCATTTCGTTCTGGATACTTGTCAACTGTTTGTCTAAACAGTTCAATCATACTTATTTCAGGTACTTCTATCGTATCAGGAATACCCTCACAATAATTCCATATTTTTTCTGGCATGTACAACCCTACTATTACTTCTATTCTGAATTGTAGCTTATTTATATAATTTTCTCGTACAATCTTTCAAAAACTCATGTTTTAAAGGTTTTGAAATAATAAAAATAGAAGGATAACTGGATTATCCTTAAACTTTTACAAGTTTCCTAAACCAATCAGGCATGATATACCCAACGTATCCAAATAGTGATCCTATTCCTGCTGAAACCCATGCTAGATAATAAAATGCTGAGTATCCTCCTCCTAGAGCAATGTCTACTGCAAATAAAACAAATACCATACTCACGAATACACCATAGAGACCTATGAACGTAAAACCCATTTTAGGCAATTTCTCTTTGTTCTGTTTAGCTTCTCTAAAGGATGATATAGCTAATAGTAAAACTAAAGCTAGTGTTACTAGTGCATGAAATATTACAATATTAAGTGCTTCATCATAAGCATTACTTGAGAAGTCTAATTTAGTAAACATCATCCCTACTGTGATTCCATTTATTATACCAACTGAAGCAATAAACCATGGTCCAACTTCTAAAAACACCAGATCCACGAATACCATCAAGAAAACTGTTGCTATTGCAGTTAAACAGTATGCTATCAAAATAGTTCCATCTGCAAAGGATATTTCCTCTGGAGATACATTTGCAAAGAACTGTATCCATTTTCCTATCCCACTACTTGCAATTCCTAATGAATAGAAAACAAAGCTAAGAGTAAGATACATTGTTGGTTGTCTCTTTTTCTCTCTATATTTCATAAAACCACTTACTGCTAGTACTAACATACCAACAGCAACAAGTGGTTCAATTATCAAGGCTAAAATTGGAATCCCATTTTGTTCAAACATATTTTCACCATAAAGCATCTCTTAATTTCTTTGTTGCAGTTCTATCTTCTTTTCTGTTCTCCCATTTAGTTATTCTACTATCAACAATTTCCTCTATTTTATTTTGATCTTCTTTATTTAAGAATCCAATTTCAGGTATTTCTTCAAATTGAAAAGTTATTTCTGTTATAATTTCTGACATCAAATTATTTATTGATTGCTTTTCAGCGTCTTTATCAATTTTCGTAACAAGTGCAACTGCAAAATCATTTGTTACTTCAAGAAAAATTTCATGTGTTGCTGTGGTAAAGTAATTAGCCTCACCTGCATCAATCTCTCTTAGTACAGTTTGAATTGCTGATATGATTCCCGTAAATAATGTAGCTTTAGTTACATTATCATCATCTTCTCCTATAAGTTCCTTGAAATGAATAGGAACCCCATTCCTTGAGATAATGTAAATAGCTTGAATCATAGATGTATGTTAAATTTCATTATTAATAAGTATAAAGTAAATGGCAAGGTAATCTTCGGTAATCTTTTTGTATATTTATGAAACTGTTAAACCATGCGTATAGTTGTTCAATCTCCAAAAGAAAAACAATTGTTGGTCAAGTTGGTTGATTTCTTATCAAAACAAAACATTAATTTTTTTCTTGAATTCAAGGATCCTCTTTCCTTCCAGATTGAGGAAGTAATGGACGAACTATGTTCTTGTGATATTGAAGTTGATAAAAATGAGGAATCAATGGCAATGTCTGTATAGCAATAACATTATATTTTATCATATTAATAGTTGGTAAGAATGTGGAAGAATCAACCGACTTGTAGTGATTGTGGGAAAACTTTCAAGGGACCACAATTAAGGTGTCCAAAATGCAAAGGGTTAGTTGCTATTCCTCCAATTAGTGGACCATCACTTAACGATATCAGCTTATCCTCAATGTGGTCTTTACATTCTTTTCTTCCTGATTTTTCCAAACCCATTTCACTTTTTGAGGGCAATACTCCCTTATTACCTGTTAAAAACATAGACGATTATCAAGATTTAGCATTAAAACTCGAATTCAGAAATCCCACTGGTTCTTTTAGAGATAGAGCAAGTTCACTACTAGTATCGGATGCATACCAAAACAAATCACAAACTATTGTTGGTGCAAGCACTGGAGCTTTTAGTGTTAGTCTATCAGCTTATGCAGCAAAAGCTAAAATCGCCTCTATAAGTGTTGTTCCGCAAAATCTTGAACTTTCCAAAATAGAACAAATCAAAATATATGGCAGTCAGATTATTGAAAAAGGTGAATCAGTTGACGATGCAATTGAATATTCCTTCATGGTAGCAGAGGATAACAACGCATATCATGCTTCTCCGGATAATAACCTTCTAACTATTGAAGGTCAGAAAACAATTTGTCTAGAAATAGTCCTACAGAAAGACACTATAGATAGCATACTAGTGCCAAGAGGTTCAGGATCTTTAATTTACTCTATTTTTCGAGGTTTTGAAGATGCTATTGCTTCTGGATGGATTACAGAATACCCGAGGATATACGCTGTTTCATTAGAAAAAACAAAAGTAGCTCATTTGGCTGAATCATTAGAGATTACGAAAGTATTTCTTTTGGAAGAAGTGAAAAAGATAATTCAAAAAACAAATGGGAATGAGATAGAAATCGACGCAGAGTCTATGTTAGATGAAGCTTTAATTTTAGCTAAAAATGAAGGATTATTTATTGAACCGGCCTCAGCATCAGTATTAGTTGCTGCTAAAAATCTCATTCAAGAAGAACTGATAGATTCAAAATCTAGTATTGCAATCCTGTCTGGTTCTGGACTAAGTACACTTAATGTTTACGCAGCTAGAATAAGAGGAAAGAAAAAAGTTGTTTGGGGATTATCAGAAAGCTCAACTACAAAGTTTGAAATTCTCAATCTAATAGCTGGCAAAAAGGCTGATTATGGTTATTCAATTTGGATTTCTTTAGGGAAGAACCAATCTTTACAATCAATCTACCAACACCTAACAGAGTTAGAAGAAAAGGGATTGATTGTACCTAGTGAGACGGAAGTTAAAAGAAAACACTATGAATTAACAAAAAAAGGTCTAGAAACTTTGGATAATATGAGAAATTTGATAGACTATTTATGATTTAAAAAATAATAAAAGAAAAAAAATAATTGGAACAATTGTTTTACAGTGTGCAACTTCCATCTTGTACTCGTAATTGTTCACAAATACAAGTTGAATTACAGGTTCCATCTTGAATTTGATCCCTAGTGCGATCTCTTTCTCTTATCTGATCTCCATCTCCAGGGGGGATACAAGTGTCATTACCATTATTTGTTTCGGGAGGAACAATTGTACTATTGTAATTATTTTCGTTAGGATCTACACATGTACCATCTTGATATCTATCTCGATCTCTATCGAAATCTCTTACAATTACTGTTTCATCAGCATATCCAATCATTGAAAATTGTGTAGCTAAAACTAGTAGTATTAAAAAACTAATACCAGTTAGAGATAGGAAGAGCACAC
>BPTM01000390.1 GCA_023705945.1 Candidatus Heimdallarchaeota archaeon | reverse complement strand
CTGATCAGGCATATGGAGGTCAAACATGATTACTGGAAGCCATCTCACTGGACTAAGGAGGAGTATATTCAATGGCTACTCGAAAATCCCAAAGAGGCTGAGGGCCAATCAAAAGGGGAAAACATGACAACTCTTGAAAAAATTAAAGCGGTAATGAACAGATCTTATTGGCAGAATAGGGTTTTAGATCCAAATAGAGATTGGTCAAAAGATTATTATCCGACTGGTCTTTGGATTGATGATAACTTTTCGTCTTTTGATTATGATAGTTTTGATGCAAAAAATGCTATAGATGAAATTGCTATCATTCTTCGTAGTTCTGATCAAGAGGAGGCTGAGGAATGAGTAATCCCGGTGTCTTGAGAGATAAGTATCTGAAAACTCTCTATGATCTGAGAGGGCAGAGAAAGTTAACCCAAAATGATGTGGTTGGGATAAAAGCCATACTCGATGCAGGGATCCATCTACTTTACACTCATAGGGATACTGATTTTGATGATTACTTCGATGAGATGCTATCAGAGATGGCTAGGCATCGTCAGGAAAAAGGCGACTCATGGAAGACAATTCCATATGAACAGCTCAAGGTTCAGGCTTTGAAAGCGATCTGGGAGATTATCACGCCAGATGATATTATGGTGGAATGGAATCCGGGGCAGCTTGTTGATTTCGGGAATTATTGTGCTATGCTATGGAAACGACGCAAGGAGGCTGAGGGCAATGAGTGAGAAATCTAAGCGTGTAGACTACGAAATGAAGTACATTGGTTGGAACATAGGGTCAATGAGAGTAGAACGACATGAGACAAAGGGCGATATTGAAATTTTAGAACTAAAAATAGATGGTGTCGATGTACTAAAGCAACTTGTTGAGAAGGCTGAGAAACTCAGATCCGTCAAGAGCTGGTATGAGACTCGAATCGAAAAATACAATGAACAGATTGAGGAAGGACAATATGTTACTCCAGGAATACTTCTAAACGGGCTTGAAGGACTTGGAGAGATTCTGGAGGCTGAGGGTTAGATGGTGTACGCTATATGTGAGTGGTGTGGAAAATGGAAGAAAGGTTACGCATGGAGGGAATGTGTAGACCAAGATGACAAGGGAAACGAGCTTCACGATGCTATGTGTAAGGAATGCTATTACGCCATTTGGGGGAAACCGTGTGCTGAGGAGGAGGCTGAGGGATGAAGTGCCAGGATTGCGTAGAGAAGAATGTACACGAGCCAGATCGACACATCAGTAAGGCGAAGTGGCTTCTGGTAGACTATGATTCCGTGAAATTGTTGTGCCAGGAATGCCATCATGAGTATGTTCATGTTTTTGGAGAGCTGGATTTAGATTCCTTCTATCTAGAAATGGATCTAGAACAGGCTTTCAAGAGAATTTCAGAGATATTGGAATACCACACGAAAAAATACAGTATGCTTCTCAAGGAAAACTCTGAGCTCAAAAAGAAGGTTGATTCCATCAGGAACTACCTCAATAAGCTAGAGGAGACTGGCAGCTTCATTGATAAGCAGGGGATCAGGCAGCTCCTGGAGGCTGAAAAATGAGTTTGGTTCAGTTAATAGAATGTACAAAATGCGGTAATAACCATCAATTTCCCTATGATTCGAGGGAATTAACCCCTTGGGATGTATGGCCCTCGGGGTGTCCTAAGTGTGGTTGTACCAAGGTTGATGTCACTGTTGTAATGGATAAACTGGGCCGAAAAGTGTCGTTTAATCCGTCAAATTCTTCAAAGGAGGCTGAGGGCTGACATGGACGAGAAACGAACTCGTGAATGCGGCTCAGGCTGTTCTCACTTCGACCATATTAACCTGTGTTGCTGGCAAGCTGGAACGTGGGGTATGTGCTTCGACGTCCAAGAAAGAAACCGATGCAGACGGGGGTACAAGGAGGCTGAGGGCTGATGGACCCGGTAGAGACTTATCACGAATTGATG
>BPTM01000389.1 GCA_023705945.1 Candidatus Heimdallarchaeota archaeon | reverse complement strand
GTTGGTCACATAATGGTCACTTTTTCTCGCCATGTTAAAATCCAGTGACCAGCTAATGTATACTTAGGTGCAAAAAATGGCTGAAAAAATAAATCAAAACAAAAAGGCAGAAAACAATCAAAATGAATGGATCTACTTACACGAAGCTAGAAAAGTTGTGAAGAAAGAAATAGCTTATTTCAATGGGCATGTTCTAATCTACTAATTTCCCTAAACTTCATCATCTTATTTATAAATGTACGAGAAGAATCAATAGCAACAAAAAAAAAGGTTGAAAATGTGGAATACAAAATTATAAGCTTTGAACCTAAAGAGGCTTCGGAGGAATTTTGGGTTAAATATTATGAATTTATTAAAGCGAACAGTAATTTCCAAAATCCTGAAGATCCAGTTCCTAATAAGGAGGCTTTGATTCAACGTCAAAAAACTGACGTTCCAAATTATCTTATTAAACGATGGCTAGCAATTACTCCGAAGCAAGAAGTAATTGGATGGGCAGGATTTGGAACCGCAAAGGATTCTTCTCCTGATTATGAAGCTAATAAGCATCTATGCAATATAAATTTACAAGTTTTGCATGATCATTATCGACAGGGTATAGGTACAGAGTTGTTAAAAATAGTTGTTCAAGAGGCAATGGCGTTCAATAAAACGGTAATAGAAACAGGAACAGAGCATGATTCTGGGAGAGCTTTTCTTAAGCACTTTGGAGCAACACATGCTATAGAGGCAGCAGAAAACCGACTGAATATGGAGGATGTTGACTGGGATCTAATGAAGAATTGGATGGTCGAAGGATCAAGAAAAACACATGAAGTAACTATTGAATCTTTTGAAGTGATTCCGGAAGATATTCTTGAAGAATTTGCTGAGATGTACACCGAAGCCTTGAACATGCAACCATTAGGGGATCTTGAAGAAAAACCGATTTTTGATGGAAAGAGGATGAGAGAGCTTGAGAGTCGTTATAAGAAAACTGGAAGAAAAAACTATACCCTTATCTCAAGAGAAGAAGATGGTAGGATGTCAGGATTGACTGAAGTAAACTATGAACCTCGTGACCCCCATAGAATTGAACAAGGATTAACAGGGGTACGTCCTGAATTTCGAGGGAGAGGGTTAGGAAAATGGCTGAAGGCACTGATGATCTTTCACGTTAAGGAGAATTATCCAAAAGTGGAAATCGTAGTAACAGGAAATGCTGAAGCAAATGCTCCAATGCTCTCAGTAAACCAAAGGATGGGTTTTAAGAAATACAAGAGTGGAGATGCATATAAATTTAAAATTGAAGAAATCTCAAAAAAACTAGGTTTGTAATGCTTCTCACTTTTCACTTTTTCTCGAAAATACCTTCAACCCAGGTATCCATTTTGGAACCTTTTTCTGATAATCTCTATATTCTTGTCCAAATTGTTCTACAAGCAATTTTTCTTCATATGTTGCTACATATTCATAGAATATTATAGTCATCACACTTATTCCAAATGCTATTAATGACCAACTTAAAATTGACAAACCTACAAATAGCAAAATTGATCCAAAATAAACTGGGTGTCGACAATAAGCAAATGCTCCAGAAGTTACTACATGTGGTTTTTCTCTTATTTCTTTGAAAACTTTTCTTAATCCAGCAAAGGCAAAAACTCCAGAAATAGTTAAAACTATAACTCCAAGTGGAATTGTCACATAATTTGGAATATAGTCAGATAGAAAGGTTGAAAATTTAAGAAAGAATGAATCTATTATCCAGACAACCATAAAGACAATTAAGAGAATCAGCTGTCCAATATCAGTAAACTTGTGTTCCCCTGCTAAATCTTTTCTTCCTTTATGTTTTCCTCTTTTAAATCCTTTAATCTTCTCTTCATTCTCATTCATATTGAAGTTTTTCACATGCTACTATATAACCATAAGCATTTTGAGTAATAATTCAAAATGTTAACTAAACCCACCTTGGTAACAGTTTAAAAGAATGGGTTACGGAGGGCATG
>BPTM01000388.1 GCA_023705945.1 Candidatus Heimdallarchaeota archaeon | reverse complement strand
CTGCTCCTAAAGCACTCACATATTCTGGGGCAACATTATCTTTTGGTACTAAGAGATCAAACCCTAGATTTTTATTCATTGCATCTACAAACCCAATATTTTTCGCCATGCCACCTATCAATGAGACATCTTTCTCAATACCTATTTGACGAAGCATACTTGTGTTTCTATCTGCAATTGCATCATGTACGGCTCGAATTATATCCTCTTTCTTAGTTTTTTGATGTATTAATGAGACAACTTCAGATTCTGCAAATATTGTACATTGCGCGTTCATTGGAATTTGTTTAGTTGATTTTAAAGATAATTCTCCCATTTCTTCAATATCTACTTCTAATGCTCTAGACATAGCTTCTATAAACGCACCAGCTCCCGCAGCACATTTCTCATTTATACCAAAATCTTTAACTTTTCCTTTTTCGTCAATTTTTACAACCCTTCCCTCTTCTGCTCCTATATCAACTATAGTGCGTGCAGAAGGAAAAATAAAATAAGTTCCACGAGCATCGGCTGTAATTGTAGTTATATTAGTATCTGCAAACTTAATTGCATCCATCCCAGCTCCAGTAACAGTAATATGTTCAATTTCTTTACGAGTAATTCCAGCTTTATCAAGAGCATTATTAAATGCTTTTTCTGCTGATTCTTCTTGATCAAATCCACTTAATACTGAAGCTATAGATAAAATATTATCTTCTTTCAAAAGAACTACTTTAGTATTCTTAGATCCGCAATCTATACCTGCTGTTACCATATAAATCACATTTTATTATTTTTCAATATAAATTCTTTTTTCAATTTTCATTTATCATAAAATATTTGTAAAATGATTATACATTCAATTTTTCTAAATCTAATGACTCCATAAAAGCATCTACACGCTTCATAGTTCGCTCAAGATCAAATTCTCTCTCATCTCCCATATTCCCTTCAAATGGCATTGTTGGAATACCCGTCTTTTGAATAGCTAAACGATTTTCTGCAATTCCCAAACTTAGACCTTCACATCCCCTATTGAAATGCAGAAAAACTCCATCTAATTTCCATTCGCGAGCTATTCGAATCATCATTTCGGATTTGAGTTTTGGGTGATAAAAATGTTGCCATTCTGGTTTACTTAAATTCCAATCGGCAAGAGCTCGCAAAGCCTCATCCCGATTAGTTATCTCAATATCTGGAATAGATTTTGGACCCCATGTTCCATCTTCTTTCACTTCCCATAACCCAATAAGACCAAAAGTATAAAGGCTTCCTATAGAAACGCAACCATACTGTTCTAAATAACGAAAAATTCTTAAAAATGCCCACGGAGGTTGAGTATCTGTCATAATACGACATTTCTCATTCCCTACAGCTGCTATACCTCGTGCGACTCGATCTTTTATCTCAGGATATAACTCTTTTTCATAAAAATCTGCTGTCCATTGAGCTGATTTTCTTAAAGTCGCAAGAACATATAAAGAATACATTGATTTTTCATCTAACGGAGCAGGGATTGCTTTATTAAGCTCGCAAATTGCCGACCAATAATGACATGAACGAAACTCATTTTTAACTGCTTTAATTAATAATTCATCATCATAATCTCTACCAGTTACTTTTTCAAGCCATTTAATTCCATCATGCATCTGTCCAACAATATAATTGATTTTATGATCAGTCCGTTCTTCATAAGGCCCTATTGACACATCAATTGAGAACATAGGAATTCCTCCCTCAAGTTCACTTGCTACTTGATACCATTTTGAATGGGAACAACATATATGATCTTGCCATAAGAAATCTGATTTTGGGAATTCTTCAGAAAATTGAGGCCAAGCATACTTGTTGATGAGGATAGAACCCCAATAATTACGCATATAGGAACATAGATCTCGTGCAAATCCCTTAGCTTCAGTTGCTTCTTGACATTCTAAAGCAAATTTATCGTTAAATGCCACAGTCGCACCATATGGTTCCCCCGTTAAGGAATATACATCATCTCCTAATCCTGCGGGAATAGCATCAAAAGACCAAGCTCCTCCTGCCCATCGAAGTCCACCTTTTTCATGAGCCTCAGCAAAATCCTTATAATAATTCTCTCTAAGAGTCTTAGCTTTATTCCAACACTTCAATGGTTCAGTTGGATATTTAGTTTCTACCATTATAATTCCTCCTTTTTTTAAAAAAGATCCTCCTCTCTTATTATTTCTAGGAATGCCTCAACACGAGTTTTGAATTGTCCAATAGGTACAGTAACATCAAATTCAAGGAATATAGTTGGAATCCCATTACTCTCTAACTCCTGTTTGATTGCTGGAATCGTTAATTCCCAAGGATCACAGAATTTCTGCTGAATTAAGATTGCTCCTTGTATATCATAGTCTTTAGCTAATTTAATAATATTATCAAGTCCTAGTCTTTGAGGCCAATCTTTACTTGGACAAGGTGTACGTTCTATATATCTTTCAGATATTGCAGTCAGCATATCTCCGTTTACATTTACTTCTTTATTAAAATATCGAGACCCTGTGCAATGATCATCAATAACAAATCTCGTACCTAAATCTTCAACCATTGCTACAAATTTAGTATCATCATTTTCAGAACCTACTATCATTAATCGCTCACCAGGTTCATTTAAACTTCTTGAGGGAAGTTTTTCTAGAAGTTCTTCTAATGCTTTGTTATGTTCTCGTTTATCCATCATTTGGGAAGATACTACCATAAGCATTGCTTCAAGACCTGTCAATGGTGGGTTTGGCTTTTTTCTAAGCTCATATACTTGTTGTAAAAGACGTCTATTTTTATTCATAATCTCAATTCCTCGTTTGAGATCTTCATTAGTTATTTCCTTACCTGTCCACTCTTCTATGGCCTTCTTGAATTCCTTTAACTCTTCTGTTAAATAAGGAGCAGCATGAGGGCTTTGAACATGCATAGGATGTGGTAAATAATATTTAAAATCCACAGGAATATGGAGATCCCAACTTGTAAAAGTTTGTCTAATATGGAGACAACTTTGAGCAATTGTAATTCCATCAAGATAATCATATCTACCCTTTAATCCTTGTGCTAAGCAATCACGACAGAAAGGGCAAAACATAGCAAAAATATGCGGTTC
>BPTM01000387.1 GCA_023705945.1 Candidatus Heimdallarchaeota archaeon | reverse complement strand
CGAGATCTACACTCTTTCCCTACACGACGCTCTTCCGATCTCTTTAGCTTTTTGTTGTGACCAGAGAGTAGGAGAATAGTTTCCTCCAGTCTTTGCTTCTCCAGTTCCGCCTGGTGCAGCTCTGATATGTGTGCTTGCAACATAAACATTTGTAGGTGTAAATCCTGTTTTAAAGTAGGGACCTACTGGTGATAAGATAATGTAGAAGAGATATTTGTCACTAGGATGAACTCCCAATGCTACTTCAGTTGCAATCATTGTTGGTCTAATATATAATGTCATTCCAGGTGAATTTGGAACCCATTCATTTTCAAGTTTAACTAATTCAGTTATAGCTTTAACGAATAAGTCTTTGTTTACTGTTGGCATACTCATTCGCTCTGCAGATTTATTAAACCTATCTGCATTTCTATAAGGTCTGAAAAGGTGTATTGAACCATCTGGATGACGGAAGGCTTTCATTCCTTCAAAAATTTCTTGTGCATAGTGCAAGACAGTTGTTGCAGGGTCTAATATAAACGGATGATATGGGACGATTTTGGGTGTTCCCCATTTTTCGTTCTCAAACTCTACTTCAAACAAGTGATCGGTAAAAATCTTACCAAAAACTAGTTCTGAATCTGCAGGCTTTTGTTTTTTTTGTTCTTCAGTAGCTAACTGTATTTCTATATCCATGTATTCACTCATAATTGCGAGAAAGAGAAAAGAATAGCTTAAAAGTTTTATTGCATGTCCATTAAGATAAGATTTTACTTGCTAAGTTCCAGAAGTTTCTTAAAATGCTCTCGCATAACTTTTCGTGAAGGTAAGAGACGTAGTGTTCTTGCAATGAAGTATCTTCCTCCATGAAGATGAATTACATCTGGTTTAAGTATCTTCGCCCAGAAATAAGCTATTTGAAAGGATACAGCAGCTTTAAGAGATTGTTTGAATTTTGGAAGAGTTATCTTTCCCCCTTGTTTCTTGAATTCAGAATGATAAATTTTAAGCAATTCATCAAATGTAAAAGGATTCACTCTTATACCTACTTTGATACCATCTATTAGAAGAGGGATGAGATCATAGAAGTAGAGGAACTCCCATGCAGGAGGGCCAAAGAAACATTCTTGCCAATCTAGAAGGCATGAACAATTGGGAACATTCATGAAATTATAAATCCACACGTCACCATGTAATAATGATGTTCCACCTGCAAGCAAATCGTTAATGAAATTTTTTGATTTCAAGTTCTTTTTGACATAATCAAATTCAGATTTTGTTATGGGATACTTTCCCTTGTAATTTACGGCTATTTTTGAAGCTCGTTTAAGGTTTTCTAGCAGCCTTTTGTTAGTGTTATTCCATTCTTTTGTAGTTTTCTTACGGAAACCCTCAAATATTTTCTCATCTTCTTTGTTATGAAATTGAGCGTGGAAACCTGCAAGCTCTTTGATAGCTGTCTCCATATGCTCCTTGGTCCATTTTCTAGGATGAATACCGCGAGGAATTTTTTCGATTAAGATCCAAGGCATATCACTAGATTTGGAAAAGGTTATTGGTGCAGGTGCTGGAACGTCAAATTGTGAAGCAATTTTGGAATAGAATAACCATTCTACTTTTGTTGTGTTTTGTTTTAAAATCCCAACCTTTTTCTCCTTCCCCCAGGTTATCTCAGATACATTTGCAGTAGATGTCCCAGTTAAGTTTTTTCTGAATTTGATATCTTCTACAGAGCATTTTAGTTTTTTTGCTATCTCTTCTATAATGGGGGATTTATTCAAATAATCACCGAATTCAATGAACAATCATCTATTCTCTTTTTAACTATTTCTGATATCTATATAAGAAAACAAATTAATGATTTTCTTAAAATATGATTGTTTTAAAGAAAAATGTTGCTTTTTTTAACCTTGCTCTTCTTCATCATCAAACTTAATGGAATATTTCCATATCTTATCGATTATTTTCTCTTGATCTACCGACATTTCCTCACTAAAAGATTGTAAATCTTTGAGAGTAATTTCATGTCTCTGAATATCTCCTAAGATTGTTGTAAGAATTCTTTTAGTTTTGTCATCAGATATTCGATCTATAACATTTCTTGTTTGATTTTTAACATTCCACTCTAATTCTAACACTTTATTTACAGAGGCTAGAATTGCTTCTTTCCTCTCTTCTTCAATTGCTTTGTTCATACCTTGAGCTCTATCTAACAAACCTTTGAATATCTCGGAATGTTTCTTTGCATCTAGAGCCATTCCATGAAAGAGTGCTTCAAGCAAAGAATTATCTGGGCAGCAATTTACGTTCATCAAAAGCTCGCTAATCTTTTCTTTGATTTCGATCATCTGACGTAATTGCATAATGAAGGCGTCTTTATCCATATTAACACATCAAAAATATGCAAATATAAGATTTCTGTTTGGTAGATGAGTGTAATGATTTTTGGACTTGTTTTAGAGGGTTCCACATAATGTTTTATAAATAAGTATATATTCTATTAAGATGTTGGTTGAAAAATATGACTAAACATGTTATATCAATATCTTTGGGTTCTGATGCAAGAGATTACAAACGAGAATATCAACTAGGAAATGAGACAATTATCGCTGAAAGAATTGGTACGAATGGTGATATGAAAAAATATAATGAACTTATGTTACAGTATGATGGAAAGGTAGATGCTTTTGGTGTTGGTGGAGCAGATATGTATCTTCGAAGAGAAAATAAACGTTACGAGATACGTGATGTTTTCAAAAAACTCATTAAAGGTGTTCATAAATCACCAATTGTTGATGGAGGAGGAATGAAAAGTACTCTTGAAGGGAGGATTATGCAATATATTGAGGATAAATTACCTGAAGAAGTAGAAGAAGATAGATCATTTCTCAATATGTGTGCGGTTGATAGATGGCATATGGCTGAAAGTGCATGGGAATTCGTTGGCAAAGATAGAAAATTAATCACATTTGGTGATTTACTTTGGGGATTCCAATTAGGTGTAGCTCTTCACAGAATGAGTGCTGTAAAATCACTAGCAAAAATACTTCTACCAATAGTATGTAAACTGCCTTTTAGTTGGATATACCCAACAGGAGAAAAACAAGATGTACATAAGCCAACATATACAAAATATTTCAAAAGAGCGAAATGGATTGCTGGAGACTTCTTGTTCATCAATAGAAACATGCCTCATGAAGATATGGAAGGAAAAATTATTGTTACAAATACTACAAGAGAAAAGGATGTTGAATTACTTAAGAAAATAGGTATTAAATATATTATTACTTCAACCCCAAGAGTGGGTGGAGTTTCATTTGGGACTAATGTTCTTGAAGCAAGTATAGTTGCACTGAGTGGAGAAAAAGGAGAGTTGACAAGAGAGGACTATGAGGACTATCTGAAAAAACTAAAAATAGAACCAACCATCCAGAAATTACAAGAATAGGCAGATTACAATGATTAAAATGAACGCTATAATATTAGCTGGATACTCAGACAAAGATGATCTTCTCTGCGAACTAGAAAATGTTCCAAAGAAAGCTTTCATCAAATTAGGATCAAAAATATTTATTGAACGTCAAGTTGAGGAATTTCTAAAATGTGACTTCATTGAGAAAATATACCTGGCAGGTATGAGCAAAGAAGAGTGGGACACCGATTACCCAGTTGTTTTTGCTGAAGTAGAAGGAACAATTTTCGACAAAGCTGCAAATGTTTTTAGAAATTATATTAGTAAAGAAGAAGGATATTCTGAATTTTCACTCGTTCTATCTTCAGATGTTCCGCTAATTAAAAGTGACATGGTACAAAGGTTTGCTGAAAAATGTCGAGAAGAATCAGGAGGAGAGATTGACGGGATATTCTATTATCCAATAGTTAAAAAGGAAACTATGTTGGAAAAGTTTCCTGATGTCCAGAGAAGCTGGTTAAAATTTGTAGGTATAGAATTCTGTGGTGGCGATCTTCTCCTTGTACAACCAGGAAAACTTTTGGAACATAAAAAACTTATAGACGACTTAGGTTCACAAAGAAAATCAACAATTGGACAGTTAATAGTGCTAGATCCTATTCTTGTTTTAAGGTATCTTTTCAAGCGATTATCACTTGAAAGACTACTAAAATTCTTTAATAAAAAGATCCTCAAGACTGAGAAGGGTATATTTGCTCCATTAATGTTTGATGCAGAAATAGCAATGGATGTCGATAAACCTGAACATCTAGAAGATGCTCGAAAATACTATGAAGCGAATAGAAATTTGTATGAGTAGTTGTGAAATAATAGTTAGTTTTTTAAATCACACAACTTCTTCTTTTGTATGGCTATTGGCGAATCAAGCCTAGACGAGTGGGACAAGAGAGTATCTCAAAAGATAGTTGATAGAACAGCTAAACACAAAACTCTATTTAGTTTACTCGCTCTTTCCGGTAATGCGCAGCCTTGGATTATTCTCTCAGTCATATTTTTCATTTTTGATATTTTTATGGACAGGACAATTAATATTTTTCAATTGCTTGTTTTAGGAATAGCGGGTTTAACTACGACCATAATCAAATTTATCATAAAAAGGAAAAGACCAAGTGAAGATATGGTCAAAAAATACGTTGCTAGAGGAGACCATTACAGTTTTCCTAGTGGTCATGCAACTCGTATGGCATGTTCAGCAATAGTAATGATTCTGTTCTTTCCAGAAGTTGGTTGGCTGTTTGGAGATCGGAAGAGCACACGTCTGAACTCCAGTCACGTGAAACGATCTC
>BPTM01000386.1 GCA_023705945.1 Candidatus Heimdallarchaeota archaeon | reverse complement strand
GGGCAATATCCTCCCCGCGGATCACCTCTATCAACTTCCTCTCGACGTCCTCGTACCTCAGTGGTGGGAACCTAAAAATAGCACATCTACTCTTAATGGCGGGGATGATCCTCCATTCATTATTTCCGGTTAATACGAAAGTCGATTCTTCTGTCTGTTCCATAATCCTCCGCATAGCATGCTGGGCGGCATCCGTCAACTGATCGGCCTCGTCCAAGAATATTATCCGGGCACCCTTGAATTTGGATAGTTTTTTAATCTCGTCCCGGATAAAATCTATCCCCCGTTCGTCGCTGGCATTGAACTCATGAAAGTCTAATTCCAGCTCTTTTGCCATGACTTCTGCCACGCTCGTCTTACCGTTACCGGGTGGTCCTAGAAATAGGTAATGTGGGAGTCCCCAGTTCCGTTTTAGTGTCGCGCGGATAGACTTAATTACTTTCTCTTGACCGACGATATCTTCCCATTTTTGGGGTCTGTATTTTTCTACTAATCTCATTCTACATCATTCCAGTCTTTCTGGTGGCCACATATCATTGTCCACCAATCTCCTCATACCATCACTGGCCACTAACTTACCCCGTATGGTCAGATAAACTCTACCGTTAACCGCTCTCACGAGATCTTTCTGGATTGGTATATGTATATTCTCCTCATATCTCTTCGGCAACATGTTGGGATCGATAGCTCTTTCGCTCGATGTGGCTTTGTTAGCCATCAATGCAGTGACTATACGCAACTCCCACGATTCGAATAGAGATACAATATTAGGATAAAGTGGTCTCATTCGTTCGATCTGATCAACGAGGTCTTTTTGCATGTCTTCGGACCATCTTCGCGACCCGGTTTTGATTTCACGCAACCTGTTTCACTCCTACCCCCTTCGTCGAGTCCCAATCAAACTTCTTGATGGTGTACATCTCCACACTCGGGAGGGTGGCTTTCACTTTGTCCTTGGCTTGCTCCATACTCTCCCAGTGGGGATAGATCTCCATGTGGGCATATCTTAAGTTACGGGTACTTTTTGTCGGAGCTAATATTATCTCGGCGTAGGAGGTGATGTATATCTCATACTGGGACGGGTTAGCATGTTCAGTAGACCACTTCAGGAATTGTTCTATGTTGCTGAAGACTAGCCTGCTCAGATCCCAATCAAACCTGTCTACCATGTAGATACTGCCATTGAAGCTAGTTTGTAATGATTTCTTAACAGCCTCGACATCATTCCAATGTGGGAGCATTTCTATGTATGTATATCGAAGTCTCCTGGTACTCTTTGTGGGTGCCATTATTATCTCTGGATGGGAGGTAATGTAAACCTCGTATTGGGTGGGTGTACAGTGTTTCTTAATCCACCGTAGGAACTCATCCTTGTCCGTGAATACTATTCTCGACACTATTTTACCTCCTTTAGTTTGATACATCTACTCTTAATGAAATTGGGTATTTGTTCAGTGTCATCTGACACGATAACAACTTGGATCCCTTGTTCCATCCTTTTTCTGATGTTATGCCAGAATTCTGGTGAAGAATTCTTTGGTACGATTAAGTGATTTCTTTCCACTCGATTCACCCCCTGTTACTACCCTTGCCCTTCTTTTTGGTGCTTGCACATCCACCGCGTCCGCGGTTGGCTCTCTTTCCCTTTCCACTTCCGTCTCGTTTG
>BPTM01000385.1 GCA_023705945.1 Candidatus Heimdallarchaeota archaeon | reverse complement strand
TCTCCATGACTTTAACCTCCTTCTAAGATAGTCCCCCCTGTATTTTCCAAACTTCTGTTACTCCAAGGCAGAATAGTACGACTATACCTGCTCCCAGCCCAACCAGGAACCCCAGTATGTCGTGGAAGGCCCTGTCCTCGATATGCCGGTCTTCGTTAATCTCATAAATTATGAAGGCAATTAGACAGGCGAATCCCAAACCTACGCCTAAGATTGCGGCAGCGATAGGTGGCAAGCCTAAGATAAAGCCGAGGACGAATGCTGCTATTGTGAGTAAGCCCATCGGAATGTGCATCAGCAGCCTGGCCACTATCTGCCCTACCGGTAACACTAACGCAGGCATAAATTTCTCAAATAGGATGGTGAATTGGTAGGAGCGATATCTGCCCCAATCCAGTTGCCCTCGGCTGCAGGTAAGGCGGTATTGAAAATATCAGCTTTGGCTACCGGGCTAAAGACGGCCCGGAGCGACCTCAGTAATACAGACTCCATCATGGCAACGTTACCCCCTTACTTCTTATTTAACCCCCACAGCCACATCGACTATGGTCTCTTTATCCTAGAGCATTTGCTCATCGTATAGAGTTCATCTCTAATGTGGCTGTGTAGGATACTTCGTGCATTCTCCAGCACCGCCACTCTCCGGGTCTCGTAGTGGGCATTGTCCTCATTCGGGTGACGAGGCACATCGGCTTCTACCTCTACCACGCCATTCTCTAAGTCGTAACTAACCGCCTCCCAAGAGATATCCCCCATGTCAACATCGATGACTCTTATCGGGTCTGCGAGGTCTCCGCTAAGTGGGTTAAGTGTCACCACTTTACCTGTTAGAGGTATTAATAATCTCATATCTTCAAACACCCCCCAAAGAGAAATTGACAATTCCACACATCAACGGCTGCTCCACTGTAATTATGCGCCTGCAACTCTATAACTCTATTTCCACTCTCAACGCTCTTCCTATCTCCATGACCCCCTCCTACCCAATTATTGGCGGTAAAATATAGATAGCCCGATTCACTTACCTGCACCCCGTCTATAAACAGCCTTTCCTTGATAGCAGTGGCCGCAGAAACACAGGTGGGCCCGCCCCAAACCGCCAGTATCACTGTGGCCTGAGCACAAGTAATAGTGGCAGATAACAGGGTCGCATCTTCGCCAGCCAGGATATTAACCGTCTCGCACCAAACTTTCTGTCCTATGGGGCTAACATCGGTACCGGCCCCGTCAATAACCGTGGCATCGTACAGTAGCTTTGCTTTGCCTTGTGGTGGATATGTCATTATTCTGCAGCTCCGATTTCATCGATTAGGAGCCTGTTAATAGTGCCGGCAGTAACCGAATACCTTATATCTACACCATCCCCAACCCTCCAGGGGATTGAGAACATATAGGCAGCATCGGCCACAAGATTATTGCCGGCGTTCAAGTCCTCGGTAACAGTTACACCGCCGACAGTCCTGGCCACCCTCAGAATACCGGTAACACTAACGCAGGCATAAATTCTCAAATAGGATGGTGAATTGGTAGGAGCGATATCTGCCCCAATCCAGTTGCCCTCGGCAGCAGGCAAAGCGGTATTGAAGATAGCCGCCTTGACTAGGGGGATGAGTTTTGATAGGTTAGCCAGGTCAAGGGAAATATCCCTTCCAGTGAGGGCTGTACCGCCCCAGGCGGTAATATCAGAGGCCATCTTGCCGAAGAAGCCAATCCTGTAGGTGGATGTTGAGTCGGGGGCGGTGTCAAAGTTGGTCACCGGGACTAAGCTGGTAGCCGTGTTGGAGTCTATCTTCCTAATCTGGCCTTCGCCGGCACCGCCGGTAATTTCTACTATCAGGTTGGTGAAGGCGTCAACCGGCCAGCTCTTTGCCGAGTCGTCAAGGTGATTAACAGCACTGGTATCGTCAGCTACGCCAGTTTCAACTGAGGCCTCGACCACGGCTCGCAATACCCTTTTTAATACCTCTTCTAGCATCTCACAACCCCCGTATCTTGGAGAAATCCTGGACATAGTA
>BPTM01000384.1 GCA_023705945.1 Candidatus Heimdallarchaeota archaeon | reverse complement strand
ACAACGGGTGTAGTATGTAAACAATGTAATGTAAGTAATCCTACTGGAGATAAATTCTGTACAAATTGTGGTGCAAAATTGTAATCACCACTATTTATTTCTTTTATTTTTGTTTCTAAATACTAAAATGTTTAAAGCATAATTTTTTTATCGTTCTTTGTTTAATTCAACTCATGAATCTGAAGAACTTTTCTCCTATCTACTGGAGTGCACCTTATCAAAGAGAGGTTGCAGCTAGAATTATTGGAATAAATAAAAATAGAGTAAAGGTAGATAAAACACTGTTTTATCCTAGTGGAGGAGGGCAATTATCAGATCTCGGTTTAATTGTATATCAACAGCAAGAGATTAAAGTAGTAGGTATAGAAAAAAGAGATGACGGAAATTGGCTTCAAATCGATTCTGCTGGAGATTCAATCTTAGAAGAAGGAGTAGAAGTTTTACTCCAACTAGATTGGGATAGAAGATATTCTTTCATGAAATCTCACTCTTCTCAGCACCTTATTTCACATGTTTTGAAACGATTATTCGATATTGAAACACTAAAAGCCAATTTTGACGATGAAAGAATAGATATTGAAGTTTCAAAAAACTTATCTGAAGCAGAGATTTTAGAAATACTACTAGAATCTAATAGACTAATTAACGAGGGGGAGGAGGTTATCTCTATCATTGTGGATAAAGATGAATATAAAAGAAAATATAGAGACGTTGCTAGAGGAAAAATCTCAAATGAAAATATAGTGAGATTAATACAACTTGGAGCGGGAGAAGGATATGATTTAACTTGTTGTGGAGGAGTTCATGTTAAGAATCTATCAGAAATTAAAGGAATATTTCTTGATGTTTTCAAAGGTAATTCACTAAAATTCTTCATAGATAAACACGGAATCGATTCAGTGAATAGAGAGAGGATTCTAATGATAAATCTCGAAGAGGTTACAGCAAAGAAGGGAGAAAAACTTGTTGAGATGTTAATAAATAAACTAAATGAAGGTAAAATTCTGCAGGAAGGAAATCTTAGGCTACTCAAAATGATTTTCAGTGAGATAGCTTACAGGAGTCAAGAAATAAATAGCAACAAAATAGTGCTTCTGAATCTGCCAGAAATCGATAGACAAGCTCTACAATCAGCAGCTAGAGAATTGGAAAAAGGATTTCTCATAGTGGTTTTAGGTAGAAATGATATTCTCTATTTCATATCAACTAATGAGGAGCTAAGTGCAAAAAAAATCAATGAAATAATAATTGAGAAGACAGGTTCAAAGGGAGGAGGAAACAAAGGATTTGCTCAAGTTAATGTAAAAAACGTTGAAAATCCTCTTAGTTTAGTTAAAGAGGTCTTAACAAAGTTAAATTAATAGAAATCGTCTTTCGGGCCTATATAGGTATAAGTAACTGGATCTGATTTCTCATTTTTCTTAACCTTTTTCTCATCAATTAGCTTATCTAGATGTGCTTCCATATTCACTTTTGGAGACATCATCATATAGGGATGATACCAAACTATTCCTTGAGAAGCATGTACTCTTTCAATTAGCTCATCTCGAGTAATATATTTTTGCTCAGTCATAGCCATTAAGAGCTGACTCTCAAACTGCATGAATGATTCTTTAACATCACGGATGTACGGAGAAATGTGTCTAGCTTCTTGATAACCATCATGAGCAGGACATAAAACGGAAATTTTCGCCTTTTCAAGGAATGCGATGTTTTTGAACCATTTTTTATAGTTTCCAGTGTAATCTATTATGTAACTACTTGGAAGTGCGGGATAAATATTCAAAGCATCACCAGTAAACATAGTACGTCCAGCTGTAGAGAAAAACATACTATGTCCAGAGCTTGTCCCATCAAAATTTACAACCATTATTTTAGTATCTCCAATATCGAACTTATCCCCATCTTTGAAGTAAATGTCAGGTTTAAATTTGTCCAAATCATCAAAAGGATCTTTTTTCACTGCAAAATATAGGCGTTCTTTTCTTGAAAATTTGAAATTAATGGCTCTTAATTCACCTTTGGGGTCTTCCATTACGCTCTTAAGTTTTTCATGTATAGCAACTTGAGCATTTGGAAAAATTTTCTTTAGTTTGTAAACACCACCCATTATGTCGGGATATGCATGTGTTAAAAAGATGTATTTTACATCTTTTACATCCTTACCTTTGTTAAAAACAGCTTCTTGGAAAACATTTTCAATTGTTCCACGTTTTCCAGTATTTATGATTGAAAAAGAATCCTTTCCAACTATATATCCTCGGTTTTTTTCTCCACCATCTCCCGATGGTCCTTCAACTACTGTTAATGTTTCATTGATATCGTGTATAGAGTCTCTTATCATTATGAACACCTTTTATCTTGCTTCTGCAAGGATATTGGCAACCGTTTTACTTACTTTCTTCATTCTATCAATCTCTACAGACTTCTCTTGTTTATGTTGCTTATATTCTTTTTCTGAAATCTCACCTGTTTGTGAGTTGACATAAAGAATTTCTAGATCTCTCTGCAAAGTTTTCATTTTTTTCTCCAAAGCGTCAAAGGTTTTTCTCATCTTTGCTAATTCAACATTGAGCTTTAGTTCTAGATTTTTAATGTTTTTCTTGAACTTAATTTCCATTTCTTCTAGTGTAGCTCTACTTACTGCTTTATCTCCCTTAAGACCACTTAGTTTTTTGAGCTTCTTCTTCTCATTATTTCTATCTTCTATAATTTCTTCTATAGGTAAAATAGCTGAGAAGTTCTCAAATTTGTCTTCTAAAGCAGAAATACTTTCAACCTCTTCCTTCAATTCTTTTATCCTAGGTAAGGCTTCATTTCTAGGAATAAGTTTGTTTTTAACACGATCAAGTAGTTTATTGATTTCATCGTCTAAATCGACTTTGTTTTTAAGAAGAGCATTATAATCTTCTCTTTTAACAATGACATCAGCAATGCGCTCTACTAGCTCGTCATCTGTTAGTTCTTTCTTCTCTTCCTCTTCAACTTTGACTTCTTCAACTTCTAAAGGCTCATAAAGCATTCCAGTTGGCGATTCAGGATCTTCAGTGGCTATTTCAACTACTTCATCCTTTACAATAAATTCCTCTGGATCTTCTTTGTGAACTAATCTTGCACCACATTTTCTACAAAAATTCCATTGAGATTGAACGGGGTTTCTACAGTAATGACATTCTACCATATAATTCACCTTTCTTAAGATAGAAAAGAGGTTATCCTTAAAAAAGATAATCTTTTGCAGATATATAATTATGCAAAAAATCATCATCTGTTCGAAAAATCCTGTGAAAATTCAAGCTGTTAAAGAAGCTTTTGAATCTCACTTCACAGAAATTGAGTACAAAACTTTAGATTTGAGTCATTATGAGGATGTTTCAAGTCAACCAATGTCATCTGAAGAAACTCTGAAATCAGCTTTAAGTAGAATAAAAATCGCAAGAACATTAGAAGAAGCGGATTATTATGTGAGTCTTGAAGGAGGATTGGACAGAGATGTGTATGGATCCTTTCTCACATGGTATATTTGTGTGAGCAACAAAAGAGGGAAGGAATCTATTGCAGGCGGAGGTAGGATGGCCGTACCATCAATTATTTATGATACTCTCATCAACAATCCAGAAAGAGAGCTTGGGGAAATAATGGATGAATTAATTGAAGAGAATAATATAAAGCAGAAAGGTGGAAGTACAGCTATATTTACCGATAATAGAATTATGAGAAAAGATGTTTTTAAACGAGACATTATATTAGCTTTAGTTCCATTTGTAAATTCAACTTTTAGAAGGATCGAAAGTATAACAAGCACTTGAATGCAAAAAAAATGAAAATTTTGTATAAAAAGCACATTTTATAAATGTTATATGTGATGCTCAAACAAATATATATGTGTGATATCATGAAAGACAAAGTGCAAGAAACTTTAAACGAAATCCGAGTAGCTCTACAGCAAGATGGCGGAGATATAGAGCTTAAAGAAGTTGATGAGGAAACAGGAACAGTTCGTGTTGAGCTTCAAGGTGCATGTAGAGGTTGTCCCTATAGTCAACTAACACTAACAGGTTATGTCGAAAAAGTTCTAAAGGAACGTGTTCCTGGCGTCAAACAAGTTGTAAACGTCAACTTAGAAGAGATGCAAACCTAAAAAGACATACATAAAGTTTTTTTATACAATTATCATTCCTTCTATTGTTATTAACAGAGGACACTATAAATGCCAAAAACTCTTCCTGCTGAAATTTTAGCTCACCAAAACAGAATCAGCCCAGAAATACGTGAATTTCTCATAGAAACTCTACAAGAAACTTTTACCTCAGATGCATCTGTACAATTAGGCAGGACATTATGGCATATTGTTGATGATCCTGTTTATGAGGGGGATGAAGAACTAAAATACCTTGCAAGCAAGATTGGAGTGATTGTTGGTCAATATGATCTAGCTATAAAGTGTATAACTGATTCCATTGTTGGTACTAAAGTATGGGGCAGTGTCGCTCTTTTTGAGATTGGGGAAATAGATCAAGCATTCAGTAACTTACAAGATGTGATTGAAAATGAGAATACTGATTTTTTGCCTCTGATAGAAGCAATTTTCTGGATAGTATACATAAAATATCTTATAGGAGATACAGAAAATCTAGAATCTTACAAAAATAGATTGAATGAGATTTTTACTGAAAGGAATGTTAGACTATTACCTCAACACCTTCATCAAATCAAAAATTTTATTGAAGGAATTATTGAATTGCAATCTGCCAATAATATTTCGGGTTTGAAGAGCATTGAAGACTTTTTGGCCGATAGAGAAGCAGTGTCTGATCAGTATTGGCAACTATTAGCCCTTCTCACCCTTGGGGAACAGACTTTAGATTCGTCTGACTTCATTTCCTCTGAGAAAATTTATTCAAGGTCAAAACAACTTGGAAATAATCTTTCTAATGTTTCTCTTACTAGTGCAGCTGAAGTAGGTTTAATCCATGTCCATTACCTTAAAGGAGAACTCAAAACTGGAAACATCTTATCTGCACAGACAATTGATAGGTTGCAAGGTATGTCACAATACTATCTTGGAAAAGCTCATTTTGCTAGAGGTAGAATCTTAGCAAAATTAGGTCACCACCAAATGGCTAGAGATAATTTTAATACATCCTATGCTTTAGCAAAACAATATAGAGATTATAACAGAGCGTTTCTTTCCCTAATTGCAACCGCTGATAATTATATTTCAATAAATGAAAAAGAAAAAGCTCAAGAATTATACGATAAAGCTTACAACCAAATTGTTAATATTGCTAATAAAAGACAATTCGCTAAGGCGTTAGTACAAATTGCAATCGGAGACTTTCGCCAAGGAAACATTCAAAGTGCAATAACAAGAGTTAACCAAATTGAAACACTTTCTGAAGAAATTCTGTATCAAAAAGGTAAAACAGATGCTCTTAGATTAAGAGCTCAAATTGCTATAAGTCTAAATGAAGATATTAAGAAGCAAATCTTCATTCTCAAAGCTTGTCAAATTCTATATCTTGAAGTTGGTGACGAAGAAAGCAATGCAAATTGTGACATCTTAATAGCAGAAGCAAGTACTCGATTGGGTAATATAAATGAGGCTGCTACACATTTAGAGAATGCAAAGAATTTCTATCTCAAAATATCAGAAAGCTTGAAAATTGCAGAAATTAAAGAACTGCAATCCTCTTTTGATTTAGAAGAAGGTAGATTTGATGAAGCTCTCGTTAAACTCCGTTCCGCGTACAGTCACTATTCTGACATATTTGATCGAAATAGAAGAGTTAGATGTTTAAGAAAAGTCGCAGACATTTTAGCAATTAAGGGAGACTTCAGAGAGAGTATTAGTAGATATAAAAAAGTTGAAGGGATGATAGGAGAGACTGAGAACCTAACTGAAAATATAATCATTAATCTAAATAAAGCAAGGATTTACTTATATGAAGAAAAATTCAAAGAATCTTTAGAATCGTACAAAAAAGCTGAAAGCTTCTTAATTGAGCACAATATTACAGAGGTTCTTAATGAAGTTCTTGTTGAAAAGAGCTTACTTTATATTTATAGCGGTGATTTTGAGTTATTTGAAGAGACACTCAACCAGATTAAAGAGCAATTTGAAGACAAGAATGAAGTTAAACTAACAAAGAAGTTCCTTTATGCCTTAAAGCATATTAAGATGGAACAATTCAAAGAAGCTTATTCACCCCTAATAGAAGTATTACAAAAAACATTCGAAAACGATCATCTAATGTCTACAAGCATTTTGTTCAATTTGATTTTTGTGATAGTCAAATTAAACATTGAAAGTCCAACAGAAGCTTTTGTTACAGAAGAAATAAATAATTATTTTGGTTTCATCAGTAGCATTACGCATGAATACAATCAGTTCTATTTAAAAGGCTTAGGCTTCCTTGTTGAATTACTGTGGAGAGTTATAGAAAAAGGAGATAAGAGTTATAATGAGATTTTAGTGCAAGCTTCTGAATACTATGCAAGTACTGGTATTGAGACATTTGGAAGCAAACTTTTAGTGCTACAATACAATATTGGATTATGGGAAAATCAAGAGGATTTGAGATTAAAAGAGATACTTGGTATAACAAAAAGATATACCTCTCAAGAAGAAGCGTTTTTAGAATTCTTGGAGGATTCTACAAGAGCTATGTTAATTGAAAAACTACTAGGAACAGAAAAAAGCCTTTTGGAAAGTATGCTGAAAGAAGAATAAAAAGAAGAAATTCTATTTTTTCAAACTTCCAAGAGCCTGTTCAACAACTTGAGAAGATAAACCAGTATAGTTTATTGGATCAAGAATTCTATCTATTTCTTCTGTTGTGAAAAATTCCATTATAACTGCATTGGTTTTTACAGCTTCAATGAAGTTTTCTTCGTTTGATAGTTGCTTCAACAGTTCATGAGCTTGCTGCCTGCCTAATTTACTAGCTAATTCTATCATGAGATTCTCAGCACATTGAGCTCCTTTACGTAGATAGAGATTTGCCTTAATTTTCTCAGAATTTAGATGTAAAGACTTCAGAACACTATTCATTTGAAGAAGAATATAGTGAGTTAAGATGGATGTTTCTGCCAAAATAACTCGTTCTGAACTAGAGTTAGTTAGATCTCGCTCATGCTCTAAACAGATATTATCAAGTCCTGTTTGAATATTACCTCGTATAACGCGCGCTAATCCACAAATCCTTTCACTTTTTTCAGGATTCCTCTTTTGAGGCATTGTTGAAGATCCCACCTGAGTCTTAATGAAGGATTCTCTAACCTCATCAATTTCAGTTCTTTGTAAATTTCTAATTTCTCTAGCAAAATGATCTAGAACGGTTGCGATAAGTCCTAGTGAGTAAATGTAATTTGAGTATACAACTCTACTAACAACTTGTGTTGTAATAGGTAATCGATTTAATCCCAATCGTTTTAACACTATTCTTTCAATTTCCATAGTTCGAAATGAGGCATAAGTACCCACAGCTCCTGACATCTTTCCAAAGCTTATATCGGCATTCTCCAATGTTTTTTTTGCCAAACTTAATTCGTTTAAGAAGTTAGTGAATTTCATTCCGTAGGTCGTAGGAACCGCATGAATGCCGTGTGTTCTCCCAATACATGCAAGATCTTTGTATTTCAATGCCAATTCAGCTGAAATTTTCATGGTCTCTGTAATTGATTCAAGAATCAACTCCTTTGCTTCGAGTAGTTGTAAACCTCTGACTGTATCTTGAATATCATATGAAGTAGCACCTAGATGAACATACCCTCCTGCTTCTCCACACTGTTCTGATATTGCTAGTACTACACTCATCAGATCATGATGAATTTCCTTTTCAATTTCTTTAACTCTTTCGAGTTTAACGACACTAGGGGAACACTTCTCTTTGATAACTGCAAAAGCGGTTTCTGGTATTCTACCCACCTTATAATTTGCATATGCCAATTCTTTCTCAACAAGAAGCTGAAGCTCAAACTTCTTTTGTTCTGAAAACACTTTTTTCATTGATGTTTCATATCTACTTATCTCAAGCATATTGAACCCTCATTCAAACAAACTACAAATAGTGTATGTCATTATAAGTTTGACCAATAAAAACAAAAAAAGTTGAAGAAAAATTCAGGAAAATACCTTCTTTTTCCTTAAGATTGATATCGGTTGTGTTAGTTTCACTTAATTCTGCTGGGAAATGTAGATCCGATATGTGAATAAAATTGAAGGGATACTGTTTGCTCTCAACAAGTTTTACGGCATGGGTTTGATAATCAGTACCTGCACTGCAGTCTAATTTAAGATCATACAAGCCCTCTATTTGGCTAGAGGGTAATGTCTTGAAATGCCACGTATTATTGTCAAATTCTAGATTAATTATATCTAAAGAAATTTCTGTACTACCATTCACTAAAGTAAAATTCCAATCATCTACATCTGCAGAGGTTTTTACAATGATATTAATCTGTTCTCCGAAGAGAGCTATTTTTGGATTGGCCTTATTTGGATATTGTATTAAACCGAAAAGTCGAGCAGTTAAATAATAACGTGGAAATGAGGTTTCATTGAAGAATTCTTCAGAGGAAGTTGCATTATAGCTTTCTTCTAACCCAATTAAGGGGGTTTGATTTTGAGATTCAGCTACAACTTTATTGGCGTTTCCATTAAATGATATTAAAGAAGATATGAAGAGAAAGCAAAATACTAGAGTTATGGCAGATTTCAATTTCATATTAAATATAAATATGTCTTTATTGAAAAATATTACTGAATTTCAGAAATATGGAGTGCGCAAGATTTCCTCGATGCAAAACCTTTTTTTGAGACAAAGTCATAAACATAATTATGCCACATGAGAGAATGGCCCGTAATCTTAATCAGAGTATTTTTGCTATAATAGTTGGAACTGTCTTCAGTGGGCTCATAATTGCCTTATTTAGTATGAACGCGCTAATTCTAGCTATTTTCGAAATTCCATTAGCAATTCTAGTTGAATTATTTGTGGTAACAGAATGTGTCTATTCGTATAAAGATGAAGTTTCAATCCAAACAACATTTAATATGCTAAGATCATTATTGAAATCTCTACTAATCGCAATACCTATTGTAATATTCTATAGTGCTATAATTTTGATTCTTCATAATTCCATTCAAAGCTTAAACAGAGCACTTGAACCATTATTCTTGGAAACAATCCAAGGTTTAGAGGTATTTCTAGCTATTCCACTTATAAACTTCATTCCTGTCTTTATCATGATTTTCGCTACACCTTTTCTATTATTCGTTTATGGGAAAGTGCACATCTTGATAGGGGGAGGTTCAAAGGAAGAGAAAGCTGAAGGTATAGCTAAGTTAGAAGCTAAGGAAGAAAAAGAACACAAGCAGAAAATATCTGATATAATGAAAATATTGGACAGTAGTATGGTACAATTGCAACAATACTTGTTAGAATTACAAGCATTCGATCCTACAATAAGTTCAATAAATGATCAAGAGTCCTATAAAACAGTCAATATGCGATTAACCATGATGAGAGATTATGTTGTTTCGCTTGGTATAGATGAAACTAAAGAGAATAAATCTCTTCTGAAGGAGAAAGAAATTAGCAACAAAATTAAAGGAATTGAAATGCAAAAATCAACACTCACTGACATTATTGAACAGAAAGCTAAGAAGTTAAAGAAGGAAAAAGGTATTTTCGAAAAAGATGAACAGGACGATGAATACATAAAAGGTGAGTCTAAGAAGAAGAAGAAAGAGTTACCTGAACCTCCAGAGGAGAAGAAAGAGTTACCTGAACCTCC
>BPTM01000383.1 GCA_023705945.1 Candidatus Heimdallarchaeota archaeon | reverse complement strand
CAGACGTGTGCTCTTCCGATCTCTCCCTTCCCGGTACGAGTCACATAATCCCAGATCCCGTTGTCTACGAACCTATTGGCTGCGAAGATCACCGAAGCCCTACTGATGGTCTTGTTCTCGGGTAGACGCTCACTCACCGTCTTATCTAGAATCCTAGAACCGGCGGGCTCATTGCTCTCCCACATATACAGGATCATGATCTTTTCATAATCCTTGAACATCATATCAAGTCCCTCTTTTGAGAGATCTATCTTCAAGGGTAGGATGGGTACGTTCATGATCTCCTCGTCGATCTCATCCGCGGGTCTGGTTCTCACAACCCGGTATCTGAGTGTCCCGTTGGGGAGTTCCTCAATTAGTTCGGCCTTATAAGGTCCATTTTTTCGTTCCATCAAATCGCCCCCTCTACGTCCCTAGGTGAGACAGAGAACTTTAGCGTCTGGTAGATCCCACCCCGTCCGAATGTTAACATCTTTCGGTTCATTTTCACCCACGTGTTGACCTGCTCGGCTAGGTCGTCTTCCTCCAGGACCCGTTCGATGTCCTTCTCGGTGTATAGACCGAGTTTTAGCTGATCGATCACTGTAGCCAGTAATGCCTCCTCTGCGGAGACTTTTTCCCTTTTGCATTTCGCTACTAGTGTCTTGAGTCCCTCTACCCCGAAGGGAACGAATATTATAGGTTTGGGTGGTGGTCCCTTCGGTCTCACTGTCCGGTTCCTCGTTCTACTCATTATTCAATCTCCTCACAATAAAGTCCTAGACTGATCATTGCCTCAATCTTGATGGGTTCGTCGAGAATCCTATATCTACGCACGGTTTTGTTCCAGCTGTCATCTCCACAGACCTTACCGCACTTCTCGCATAGTTCATCGGCTCTACGCTGTATCACATCGGAGTAATTGGTCGAGAGGACCAACTTCTGTCCCTTACCCGTCCCCAACCCGACTCCGTATTGGTCGAAGTGATACTGACACATAAATGCCCACTGCCCGATACCAGTCTGACCATCGTACTCGGCTGGTTCTGTCTTGCCCTCCAATTTACAGAAGTCACAATCGGGATGTTCCATGACTAGTGCTGTCTTCATATGATCACCCTCTCAGCGTGATACAGATATTCTCTGCCTACGTCGGTGGTGATCCAGTACTTTATGTTATGATTTGATAGTTCCTGTCTGAGTAGTCCAGCGGAAATGAGTCGTTCTAGGTAAGGTTTAGCTATCTTAAAGTTCAGATTTGCCTGATAAACAATTTGAGTTATCCTGGCCCTGGGTAAACATACCTGGAGGATATTAGCATGTATCTGGGTTCTGTCTCGCTTCTGGGTTACCTCGGGTTCTGGGTGAATGTGGGTGCTACGAACCTCCACACTTGATGTTCTTGCTGTCTCCATCTATGCCTCCTCCTTATTATATTTGATCAATGGGCAATGGTATTCGTGATGCTCTAGATCCCAGCAAGAGTAAACGCCGACCTTGAAGATGCACTCTCTAGTGTAATCGGGGCACGAGATTGGCTTACTGATGGTTCTTATGAAACTTTCGCGGATTTCTCGAAATCCTGGCTCCGTTAGTTCTCGTTCCTTGTACACCCCTATCATCTCATCCCTGAACTTCTTTTCTTCGTCTGGAGTCATTGACTTATTCGCGCTCTTGGCTTTTGTCATCTTCCATCGATCTTATAAGAGATTTTATAATTTATAAATTTATCGATGTGGTGATATAGATTACTGATTAATTAACCAGTAGATGTCTTGTTCAGTCGTTTACTGCACTCTGAACAATTCTCTTTTATCCTTTAGTTTCCTCCTCATTTAGATCCTTCCTTGCCTTTGAATGGCATGCGCAAGCTCTTCGACCTTATGCTCACATTGAAGAGTTTGTCTCGGACGTATGTAGGCATCT
>BPTM01000382.1 GCA_023705945.1 Candidatus Heimdallarchaeota archaeon | reverse complement strand
ATCCATTTATGCCAGTTCTTGGAAATCATGAGAAAAATCATTCAAATTACTATAATGTATTCGCACTTCCTGGAAGAGAAGAATTCTATTCATTCAACTATGGACCCGTTCACTTTGTTGCTTTACACACTTGTGTTGAGGATTACGGTGGGTCTCTAGATGAACAAGTTGAATGGTTGAGAAACGATTTGATTGCCCATAGTGACTACCCTTGGAAAATTGTTGTACAACACAGACCAGCTTATTCATCCTCAGTAAGAAACTATAACGGTGATTATGAGGATATTGTTTCTATGTTAGTACCAATCTACGAAGATTATGGCGTTGATATGGTAATCGCTGGTCATGACCATTGGTATGAGAGATTGGAAAAAAATGATGTTTCTTATGTAGTAGCTGGATCATCAGGTGCGCCATTATATTCCCTCATTTCTGCATATGCCATACCCGAATCGATTATTGCTGAATCAGTTTATCATGCTATATATCTTGAGACTTACGAAAATCAACTGGCTTTTCAAGCATTTCGTGGAGATCACTCTATTATTGATAGATTTTACATAAACAAAGAATCCAAACCTGATTTACGTGTTGAAAGTCTACCTATGAATTACTATTTTAATAAGAGTGAGACAAAAGAGATTACAATCACAATAGCAAATGTCGGGGAAGTTGCCATCACTGAAGAAACAAGTGCTAGGATTGAAGTATCTACGGGGGCTTATTGGGATATAACTGTTCCAGCATTAAATGTTGGAAATAAATTTAATTATAAATTTCAGTGGAATACATCGGAGTACGGAACATACACTTGTTCTGTTTTATTAGATACTGAAAACCAAATTGATGAGGTTGTAGAACTAAACAATAACCAAACATTCTTCTTCTATGCAATCGAAGATATAGATGAATCCTCTTTCTTGTTTGACGGTATGATGGGATTATTGGGAGTCTTTTCAATACTAATAGTTCTAACTATAGTAAATAAGAAATGGAAAAAGAAAAGAATCTAATACTTCTTTTTATCTTCTTATTTCTTCAATTTTCTTTTCCATTCGTTTTTCGAAAGTAAGATAGTTGAGACGAAAACTAACAAAATTACAGATAGTGACAGTTGTATTGTAAACTCGTGAATTTCTTGGATTTCATAAGCAGTTAGTGTTATTGAATAACTAATTATTACTTCATCGTCTCCGTTTTCCACAATTCTAATGGTGTAATTTCCAGTATCCAGTTTCAAGATTATTTTTGAAAACGAATCCACTCCACTGTTATCATTCACAGTTATTTGAGTAAGATTTTCATCATATAGAAATAGTACAGTATCACCACTTGTTCCAGAAGTTTCTATCACAATATTGTACTCATCTATCAAATAAAATGTACAATAATCTACTTCACCAACTGGAAAAATTCTTCTATCAATTGTTGAATTGATATCAATGCCTCTTGCATATTTCAGAGAATCATCTTTTTCCAATGGATCAAAGACATCATTAGAACTTACAATGAAATTATAATAAAGACCAGAGTTATCCTCTGTTGTCAAAAAATTATCAGGCGAATTATCAATAGCTGTAACATAATAAGAAAAATCATCTCCCACTTCAAGAGGTCCAATGCAAATTCCAAAGTATTCAACCATATCGTGGATCATATCAATAGTTTCCCAAGAAGCATCATTGAGCTTATAGTGTAACTGAACCGAATCAATGCCTGAAGCATCCATAGCAGAAGCAGTTAAAATGATTTCTGAGGAACTGAATGTGGAAGGGAAGGGAGCAAATACTGTTATTTCGGGTCCTTCTAAATCAACATCATAGTCACTTGTTCCCGTAGTGTGTAATGTATAATTGAGTACTTCGTTACTATCCCAATATTCCCAAATTTTTATGTAATAAACACCCGGAGGCAAATTATTTTGTACAATCTTAGAAAATCCATTAACGACAGTCCAATTATCATTTCTATCAATCTCTGAATTTATTTCGTCACCAGGATCAGTGAATAGAGACATAACAGTATCTCCATCTGTC
>BPTM01000381.1 GCA_023705945.1 Candidatus Heimdallarchaeota archaeon | reverse complement strand
AACTTTTTCTGTAAAAATTTTATATAATGATTCTATCTCAATCTGTTTCATACTTTACTTTCTCCTTTTTATACTTCTCTAAAACATTGTTCAATGGACGAACAACAAATGGAATTACTGCTAAGCTTGACAGTAAACCACCAAGAATGATTGCAATTAATCTTAAACCTATTGAAAGTTGAAAATGAGTGTCTGTTGCCAATAGCATCCACGGATTCATGGATTTTATCACAGTCAAGGCTAATCCTAATCCTAATCCAACTCCTATCATTATACTAGATAGTAGTGAAAGATAAATTTCTTTTGAGTAGATGTTTCTTAACTTCTTTGCTGAATATCCTCTTGTAATAAGTTGTTTAATGGATGGTGTAACCGATTTTACTGCAGAACGGCTGAAAACTATTACGAAAAGGGGAAGAAATAAAATTGCAAATACAGTGTTGAAAGTAATAAACATAGAGATAGCTGGAAACTGCTGATTTTCAGCTGAAGCATATTTGGAATCTATGAACATATTTAGTGAAGACATTCCGAGCTCAAATAGAATCTTTGGGATAGTTTGTTCAACCATCAATTGTTTCTCATTATTTGTCGCAGTTTCATTAAATACCAAGTCTACTCCGAAAGAAGAAATGAATTTATTTATAGCTCTATCTTCCAAGATGTCTAAAACGTGTGATAAATCTATATACACATGAGGGTGATTTAAATTGTAGCCTGTAGTAAAGGGAAGTGTGTCTACTATTGCTTCAATTGTCATATTTTCTATTTCCGCAGATAAATGATTAGAGTACAGATAATCAATTCCTATCACAATTGAGATAGAATCCCCTACTCGAAAACCTGACAGTTCTGCAGCTTTCTGATTAATAATTATCGAATTTTGTGAGAAATTTGCTAGGATGTTATTTAGCTCTTGAGGATTCATTACTCCAACAACATGATTCCAACCTAAATCTTGGTTTATATGTTTAGAACCATTAACAACCGTTACTTGACCATTAATAATCTCCCCATTAGATATAATTGAGCACTGCCCACGTTGGAAAGGATAAAGTTCTTTGATTTCAGGGATATTTTCACTAAGATTTGTGACATTATTAAAATCAAAACCATAGAATATTTTATCACTGAAGATTATATCACTCAACTGATTTTCATTTACGAATCGATTTTCATCATAATTGTTAAGTGACGCTTCAAATATCAACAGAAAAACTATCAGGCTAAATATTGCAACACTAGCTACTCGTTGAACTCTTAGTTTTTTCAACCCACTCTTAAATATCCTTCTTATCATATTTGCAGCACTTTTGGTTTGATCAAGATTCACTGTAAATCTACTGATAGAGAAAACAAGATTGCCAAACACAGCTACCAAAGTCAGATAAGTGAACCAATCGCTAATGACTCCTAACGTACCGGAAAAAATTGGGTACCAAAACAGTGGTTCAAAAATCCTGAAAATTTGAAGAAGAATCACACTTATCAGGAAACCATAGGTAAGATTACGAAATAATGTACCTCTTAACCTTCGTTTGGTTGACATAATCTTAATCTCATCTCGTTCTTCAGCATGACCAAATGTAAAAACTTCTCTTTCTATTCTCAAGAACCGATAAATTTTCGTCAGAATAAAAACAACTGTTAGAAGTGAGAAAGTTACGAAGAAATAAGAATGAAGATAATTCTGTAGACCGGATACTAAAATAATCGTCGAGAAAATAGTCTGGGCAAGAAGTAAACCAAGAAGATCAATTACTAGCTCTAATGACCAATAAAGAATTTTAAGCTTGAAAGAAGATATTCCTCGAGACCACAATGTTTTCCCATCCTTTCTAATTAACTTGTAAGCTCCTATTTGTAGAACAAAAATCAAAATAAGTGCTATTACAAAGTTGGGAATGCTCAAAGATTGAATAAGTAATGTTACATCTCCAATTTCATTAGAAAGACTGTAAAGAACCCATCCAGCATATGACATAAAACCAATTAAATCTGGTTGAATTCCTTCAGTTACTAGATGCTGAAAAATCTGTTTCTCTTGATTCTGGATAAACTGATCCAGTTCATCAAATGAAAGTCCTTTTGTCCATCCTTCATTA
>BPTM01000380.1 GCA_023705945.1 Candidatus Heimdallarchaeota archaeon | reverse complement strand
AATAGTTCCCTAAACTGCTTTCAGTATAAGGTGATCTACCAAAGATCATCCATTCTACAAGTTGTTGAGGATTTTTCAGGAGAAAGTTTAGCAACCCTTGCACTTTCTGTTCCTTATCTCTTTTCCCTTTGATCGCTATATGCAACCAATGGAAAGCACTTTCTGCTATGTTAGGACTCTTCCCCACTTCTTTACATAGTTGACGGGTGAAGAACCCTTCCTTAGGGTTGAAACTGTATAACGTTTCAGCTTTCTTTACTATTTGCGGAGAAAGGAGGAGCAGTTGCTGTTCTTCTAGCTTTCTTATACGTTGGTTGATCTCTTCTCGTTGGTGCTGGTCTACACATTTTATCGCCACCTGGTAGCTTCGCATCACTGTTTTTGAGTGAGGGTTGACAGCTACTTGTGCTTTCTTTGTTGCTTGTGAGACCATCGTCTTCACCTACTTATCCACAGAATGGTATATAAACGCGAAGAAAAGTTAACTGGGAGGAGCTTTCCCTCTCCTTTGTCTATGTAATCTTCCTGCAAAGGAGGTTACCAAGGCTATCATATCTTCTATCAGTTTTTCTTCCTTGGTAGTTTGTAATTGTTTATGCATCGCGATGATGTTTGTCGAGAATGTTTGGCAATAGTGTTTGATCACTTTTGTTCCAAACCTTGCCAATCTATCTTCATAGGTGCAGATGACGGCAAAAGGATGAGTTGTTGCCACTTCATTTAATAGTCTCTATAACCCTTTTCGTTGTTCGTTCATCCCTAAAGCAATATCAGCAAACATTTTTCCCATCTTCCACCCTTGTTGTTTGACAAACTTTTGCAGTTGTTCTTTCTGGTTCTGCAATTCTTTTCGTTGCTTCGATGCACTTACTCTCGCATATCCAATTACTATTTTTTTTGTTTCCTTCCCATTCTCTCTTTTTCTCCATTCATCGCTTGCACAAGTTTATATCTTCTATGTCCTCCTCTTGTTCGTCTTTCTGGTAAGAACTTCTCTTCCTTTTCCCATCGTCTTAACGTACTAGCTGACACTCCTTGTAACTTTGCTGCTATCCCTATTCTCACTAACATATCTCTCTTTATTATTTTTGCTCAAAATTTTTTTCCTCATTTTTCCTCATAACAAGATTGGGTAAGTTTTTACTCGTCAGTTGTCCACGGTTGTTAAAACTATGACAGAGATAATTCAAGAAGCTGAAAACAATCTTTCCTTTAACACTTCCTTTGTTTCAGAATCGAAACTTCCAAAAGGGGGAGAAATAGGTCAAGCAGCAGTTAAACTTGGTCAAAAATTATCTGTTGATGCCTTAGTTGCTGTTACTCAAACAGGATACTCTGCAAGAATGATTTCAAGAAACAGAGTCCCTCTCCCTATTTATGCTGTTACTCCTGATGAATCTACTATGAGAAGAACCAATCTATTGTGGGCAGTAAAATCTCTCTATCATCCTCATACTGGTGACTTTAATCAGATGATATCCAGTACAATTGAGAAGCTCCACTCTGAAAAATTCCTTCATCTTAACAATGATGTAATTGTAGTTGCTGGTTCAGTGGTTGGACTTCCTGGAAGGATTAATACAATACAAATTCTCAACGTTAAAGAAACACTAGAGAGTTAGATTAATTCTCTTCAATTATTCTTTTTACAATAAAGTAGAAAACTCTTAAAAGGAAGAAGAAATATCAGTAATTGAAGTAGAGATGACAAAGATAGGTTCGTTATTTGGAAAGAAAAAACGAAAGGAAAAGGAAGAACAACCAAGTTTTTTCAATGGATTATACAAATTTAATCATCAAAATATAGTCAAAAACAGTCAAACATCAGAAGAGATTTTAATTGGCAGCGAAAAATCAGATACTTTGTTTCTGGAAACTGATACAAAATATTCTTCGTTCGGTTATATTTTTGCTGGAAAAACAGGGATCAATATCCTTTCTCAAATGAAGGCACGTATAAGAGAAAACTTCCCCCCAGCACTAATTGTGTCAACTCTAAATGAATACGAGAGTATCGATGATAGACTTCCTTTTATTGAAGTTCCAGATAAAACCTTGGAAGATCAAACATTCTTTCAGGGTAATCAATGGTATCTTGCAAACAAGGACAGAATTGATGATAGATTATCACGATTGCGCAGAGACGTTTCTATTGTATTTATCTTTGTAGAAAATAATGCTTTCTTATTAGGAATGCTTCACCCTCTGCTCAAATTTTTTGAAAACACTGATGTTCAACCCGTTCTGGTTCTAAGTTTACCAGATGATGAAGGTGCTCTCAGTGAAACTGTTAGTGTGCTTACTTTTATTTATACTATCATGAATATAAAAGACTCAATTAACATTCCTTTCATCCTCTTCGATGAAAATATGCTTGTGAAAGCCAATCCAACAATGGGTTTGAGTGAGTTATCAGCAAAGTTTACTGATCGAATAGCTAATATTTTCTGCGATATAATGCTTGGTTCGTTAACTACTTCAACTTTCTATCAGACAGATTTAAGTAATTTTGTTAGAATATTTGAAAATGTAAGAGGTCCTTGTAAATTGGTTTCCATTGATATTTATGATGACAAACCAATAATATCAAGCCTTCTAGAACAAAAACAGCTTTATGGTTCAAGTTTTTCAACAAAGAAAGATGCAACCAGAGGTTTTTTGATAATTCAACTAGGTAAAAAAGGAATTAGTAC
>BPTM01000379.1 GCA_023705945.1 Candidatus Heimdallarchaeota archaeon | reverse complement strand
GAGATCGTTTCACGTGACTGGAGTTCAGACGTGTGCTCTTCCGATCTCGAATGTTTCCTGTTATGATGTCTCGTATCCTCGATGGAGAGTCCACATTTTCGCTCCTATGTAAAGTGAGTAATATGTACTCTTCTTTATCGAGATCATATTTATCGAGGATGTCACACTCATCAACTCGATCACTGAATTGTAAAAAGACATCGTACATGACATCACCGGTCAGGAAACATTCGCCTATCACGGACTCGTTCTTCAAGTTAATCATGCACTTATCCGTTGGGGCGAATAGTATGTCTGAGCAATGATCGATGATCCTCCGATTAACTTCCTCAGGTAGTCTCATGTTATAACATCTGGGACCAGCCTCGACATGTGAAATGTGTGTACCGATCTTATGGGATGCTAATGCACTTGCTAAGGCAGAATTAGTATCACCAGGGACTATGATCATAGATGCCGGATGCTTACGTAGATATTTCTCGAGTCTCAACATAATTTCCGTGATCTGGAATATGTGTGTACCTGAGCCGACTCCCAGGTTAACTACGGGTACGGGTATTGAGAGCTCTTCGAGGAAGATCTGGGAGAGTTCGGGATCATAGTGCTGACCGGTGTGGATGATCTCCATATCCAGACCTAGTTCAATGCTCTTGTGGATTATGGAAGCGGATTTAATTATCTGCGGTCGTGTCCCCACCACTAGATACATGGTCACCTTATCTCCTCCTGAGGAATTTCTTGCCGTATCCTCTCTTTGGCTTGTTTTTATCAGTCAGGATCTTGTAAAGTAGATAGTACTCACCAAAACATTTCACGAATTGGTTGATGCATGATGACAGAGAGGACCTGCGATTTATAATTAGTCCTCCCACAAGAGCCCCATAACCCCCCAATAACATCAACAGAGGGAGGGCGATTTGTAACCCCGTGATAAGACAAAGACCGAGAAGTGGGAGTGAGAATACAACACAGGAACGTAACAAGAAAGCCATTGTATGTTCAGTTTGTTTCCCACCGAGAAACATATAACCCAGCCCGTATTTATACAAGAACCTAAAATATGTTGACCGTGTAAGGGACTTCCTAAGCGATTTGCCCTCCCACACATGGTACACATTCATCCCTCTGTATCCAATGCCCCTGTATTCACGAGCATTTAATCGAATGACTAGATCCATCCCCTGACCCCGGACGAAATATGGGTCATAATTACCCACTTCTATTGCCGCCTCCTGTCTCACTGCAAGGATGCTAAAGGGTTTTGTATTTTTTCGTTTTAGTGATGATGCATCAATGGGATACGGTAACCTCATTGCTCTACTCATTTCCATCGCCTCATCCTGTGTAATGGTATTATCATCGGTAGAGTATTCGAGGTAATCGAATTTGTCTCTCTTCATTATCTCTGCCAGAGTCTCGATCCAGTTCGACGGGACGAGAAAGTCCGAATCTGCCCAAACGATATACTCTTGGGTACAATTCTCAACTATGGCCTTCCTCGCGTATCCTGTCCCTATTCCGTCTCTGTCGTATATGATCTTTGTGGGTACTGAGGTCTGTTCTACAAATTCGTGTACGAGTTCTTCTGTCTTGTCGTTGCTGGGGCCTATACATATAACATACTCATCTGGTTTAACTGTTTGTGCTGTTAGAGATCTGAGGCAATTAGGTAGATACTCCTCAGCGTTACGAGTCGCTATACCAACAGTAATTCCCATCCTATTTTCCTCCTCCTGTCCTCAGTCTCAATACTAATATGTTCTCGTACACTACCGCCACTCCTTTGTTATCACTACGAATCCTTTTCATATATCTCTCCTCCCTCTATGAGTACCCAGTAAAGGAAATCTATGTAATGTTTTAAATCGTCGTGACGGTGTATGTGCCATATTGGTAACTGACCATCCTTTAACAGAACCCTCTTACCAGATATGAAGTCTGTATCATAGTGCCACGTTTCTTTCGGTTGATCCAGTGGGGGGAT
>BPTM01000378.1 GCA_023705945.1 Candidatus Heimdallarchaeota archaeon | reverse complement strand
CCTTAGCCATTAAGTCCTTGACATAAGCAGGATTTGCAGTAAAAGCAGGAATTTCATGAGCAGCCATAATTTCAGCCAAAGGTTTAGCCCATTTAATCTTACCAGGAATAACCTTTCCAGGAGGACTAGTTGTAGTAGCAGCACTTTGAGGTGTACCCCCAGAACGTTGGATTCCTGTGTTGTGAACTACTATACCGTCTGCAATGAAATTATGTTCATCCTCAACCCTAAGATCAATTGTAGGCTCTTCCCGAATGAAGTTAATTGAAATTATTTTTTCAGTTTTAAAATGAGGGTTTTCAGCTATGAAATCTCTCTGTTTTATTTGTGAAAGGTACTTTCCTACATTTGGTTCCTTTTTCTTACTGAAGCATATATATCCATAATTACTGTCCTCAAGTAATTTTCTATACACAACAAATGTACCCTTTTTCTTTTGTTGTTTATGGATCTTTCCTACACGATAATTCATTGATTGAAGAAGTAATCTCATTGTTTTTAGTAGTTCAATGCTTGCAGAAACGTATCTATTGCTTTTGCCAATGGTATAGCCATCTGATTGCAACAAACCTCTAATTAGGCCTTCTTTTTCTTCTAAAGGAAGAGTGAAAATCCACGAAGGAATTTTTTTATTTTTAGCACCTTTTCCAATATCTAACGAATCTATAAATTTCGCTAGATTAACAGAATAAATATAGACATCATTTGGACTAACTTCGCTAGGTGTTATTCCAAAAAGTTTCTGAGTAAGTTCAATCAATCTTTTTCTTTCTTTTGTATCTTTAGGAATTGAAAAGCCAACTTCTGTTTTATGAACTCTAACCCATCCATCACCAATAAATAGCCCAAGAAACTCCATGAGTTCAGGATTGCTTTCTTTTGGTAAAACAACTTCATTTAGTTTATTTACCTTGTGATCACCTAATTTGGACATTTTGATTGTTTCAAAAGTATAACTCTTCCCTTCTGATAAACTTTTTAAGACAACTACTTCATCACCTATATTTAGCTCCCCTAATGTTTTCCAAATTAACTTGTTTTCAATGCTTTTTCTACTTCTTTGAACTATTAAGAACGGGTGGTTAATTGTAGTACTAATTGTGTGATGAAGTGTGTTTAATTCATATACTTCCTTGATACCATTATCAAATATTCCACTGCATTCTTTTAGCACAAGTTTCCCAGTTGTTTGGTGGAACGCATAAACTTGGTCACCTATCTTTATATCTGTTACTCGTTTAAGTCCATCTTCTGTCATAATATGGGTATCTAAACTTAAACAATTCATGTAAGCTCCATTATTGTAGCATACATAAAGAAAATCATGTCCTCTTTCTATAGCTCCAGATAGACTCTGTAAACCTATATCATATGTTGCCCCATCGCCTCCAAAAATGATCATATTCACATTTCTATCAGGTTTGTTTTGCTTCCTTCTCATAGCTTTCATTGCTTCAATTGCTCCAGAAGCTGTAGCAGGTGCATTTTCGAAAGCATTATGCAGCCAAGGAGCATTCCAAGCTGTGTAAGGATAAATAGTTGTTGCTACTTCTAGACAACCAGTAGCGTTTACTATCATTATTGGGTCACCTAGAGCTTTTGCAGCTAATGTGACTTGTCTTGCCATTGTTCCAGCACCACATCCTGAGCATAATCTATGACCACTTGTCAATACTTCACCGAGTTTTGACCATTCTTGTAAGTCTTTTACAGATATACTTGGTAATTCTAACATTATCTTCACCTTAACTCCTAAATCCTATCCACTCTTGGGTAAGTGTCTTCCCTTCTTCGTGGTAAACTTTTGCTTTTTCATAAGCTTCGATAATCTGAGGTAAAGTTAATACTCTTCCACCCAAACCGTTAATGAATCCATGTAAAGTTGGAACGTCTTTTTTACCATACAATGCCGTAGCTACATCTCCTTGCACTATAGTTCCAGGAGACCCATAAGTAGCAGATCTATCGAGAATAGTTGCAGATTTTATACCCTTTAAAGCATCATAAATATCGTCGATTGGGAATGGTCTATGTAATCTGATTTTAAGTGCTCCAACTTTTTCTCCTTTCTCTCTTAATTTGTTTACTACTGCTTTAGCATTTCCAGCTG
>BPTM01000377.1 GCA_023705945.1 Candidatus Heimdallarchaeota archaeon | reverse complement strand
ATTTTTCTACTGAAAACTACATTTAAATTTATATAACACAGAATTTATCATTAAATTAACATAGCTAGATGGAACGAGTGCTGTAAATGAACGCAAAAGACATAAAAAAATCTAATTTCTTCGATGAAACCCTTTCAAAAGATGAGAGAATACGATTTGATAGGCAACTTAGATTACCAGGATGGAATCAGAAAGCTTTGAAAGATTCAACAGTTTTAATTGTTGGAGTTGGGGGATTAGGAACAGAAATAGCTAAGAACTTAGCTATGGCAGGTGTAGGGATTATTCACCTTATTGATTTAGATATTATTGAATATTCCAATCTAAATAGACAAATACTGTTCTCAGATGCAGATGAAGGAGAACCTAAAGCTAAAGTTGCAGCAAGAGCTCTGGAAAAGATAAATCCCTATAGTAAATATATTTGGCACCATTCCAATCTAGAAGATGTTGATCCAGAAGTTTATGCTACCGCTGATATGTATATCTCTGGCTTAGATTCTGTTACAGCAAGGAATGAGCTAATACGAAGAGCCGTTCAGTTTGAGAAACCGATGATTGACGGAGGAACTGCAACATATTATGGTCATGTTTACACATACTTGCCAGGCAAAAATGCATGCCTTCAATGTGATCCACAACAAGAACGCGAAAGAGAAACTTTAGCAGCTTGTACACTGGTAGGAATACCAAGAAAGAAATCTCATTGTTTGTTGAAAGGGCAACTATATTTTGAATCAAAGAACAATAGACCGCCTGATACGACAAGTTTGGAAGAAATGAATCTTGTAATAAACTATGCAAATAACTTAATTAAAGAGCATTTTCCCTCTGAAACTATATTTTCTTTAGATGAGGCTGTGAAAATGGTTGATCAACACGACCCAACAATCATAAGTATTAATGCTGTAATGGCCTCCTTACAATCGCAAGAAGCATTAAAACTTATGCACCATCTCAAAGGAATAGAACTAGGCACTGTAAATCCTGAGTATGTTATTTATAATGGATTAGTTGGGAAATTCTTCTATATAGAAAAACCACCAAATAAGAAATGTATGCTCTGTGGTAAAAATGCTACTGCAATTGAAGAAGTAAAAATACCTGCAACTGCAACTATCAATGTTTTACTCTCAATTATTAAAAACAGAGGATATAGTTATGATCTTGAATTTTTACCTTCATTTTGGTTAATTGATAAAAAGGACCCAGTAGATGTACAAATGGATTCAACATTGAAAGAACAAGGAATACGAAACCATGAAACACTGTATGTTACAGGTCTCACAAAGAAAGGGGAAGAAATTGATCTTAATGTTAGGTTAATCCTGAATCAAAGCTAAAAACTAACTTTAGCTTTCTTATGTGAATTAAGGGATATTCTAATTATATTGTTTAGAAACACTTGAAGATGATTTCCAAATATTAAGATTTAACCTAACATCTTCATTTAATGAAAAAAACATATTAATGTCTGATTTTAGCATTTATCTAGTGTAATAGTATAAAAATAAATGAGTTAGATACTGAAATGTCTGAGCAAACACACTTGAAGGACATGAAGCAAGATAAAACTATTTTCTCTGTATTTTTGTTTTTTCTCTTAACCTATGTAATAACTTGGGGGTGGGCATTTATGATAATATATTTGTTTTCTAATATATATCAACTTAGAGGATATGATAGTTTCATAGGAATATTAAGCACTATTTTTGTGGGAATTCAGAGTTTTGGACCAGCATTTGCAGCTATTATTGCTATTGCTTATTTTGAAGGAAAAAAAGGCTTGAAGAAATTCGCAAAACGACTGATAAACTTCAAAGTAAAATATTGTTGGTATCTCCTTGTGTTCTTTATGCCAATTGTTGTTTATTCTATTCCAATCTTAATTAACTTGATTATTGGAAATCCTTCAGATAATAATTATCTAGATGTAAGTACATGGGGAATTAGCCTCTCTGTTATAATTACTAATATAATATTCGCAGGAATAGCGGAAGAGCCAGGTTTTAGGGGATTTGCAGTTCCAATAATGAATAAAAAATTCAGACCAATTGTCTCAGGTGAGATCGGAAGAGCGTCGTGTAGGGAAAGAGTGTAGATCTCGGTGGTC
>BPTM01000376.1 GCA_023705945.1 Candidatus Heimdallarchaeota archaeon | reverse complement strand
GGTTGTACACATCTTTTTGCTGCCTTAGCACTCTGAGTGAAAGGAGGATTTACAAGCATTACCTTAGACATTCAAAAACCTCTCCCACATACACTTCCCAATAATAATGGGCTCTTATCATGTATCGATCACCTTGAAAAATTCTTGAATTCCGATACATTTTGACTCGGCCTCTAATCCCCTCTTTGTGCTAAGTATCATCTTGGCAGTCTCCAGCATTGCCTTATAACTGCTTCTCATTAGGTGATTCGCATAGATTACAACCGATACATTTACATCAATCAGCTCCTGCTCTAAAATGGTGTTGTATGTTGTAGGTACAACTACAAGCGGGACGGTATAGCCATGTTTGTTATACTCAGCACAGAATTTGAGAATTTCCGCCGGACTCCTGTCCTTGCTATGTATCATTATCCCATCAGCACCTGCCCTGATGTATGCATCCGCCCTCATCAAGGCGTGTTCAACCGATTCACCCAGGATTAAACTTTCTATTCGAGCTATGATCATAAAGTCCCGTGTAACTCTTGCATGCTTCCCGACCTTTATTTTCTGGCAAAATCTCTCAGTTGTCTCTTGTCTATGCTCTGCGTTTTCTAGAAGAGAATTCTGTTTAGGAAAGACTTTATCCTCTACGATTATAGCCGATACTCCCAGTCTTTCCAATGTCTTAACCATATAGGCAAAGTGATCTATGGGGCCGCCGGTATCTCCATCCACGATTAGTGGTTTTGTAGTTACTTCAAGTATCTCATTTATTGTTCTAACTCGAGAGGTGAAGTCCACCAACTCGATGTCTGGCTTACCTTTGGAAGATGAATCAGTGAAACTACTCTCCCAGATAGCATCAAATTCTTCTCCCTTAACTTTGGTTTTTTCGGCTACAATTGCCGAGAGGCCACTATGAGCCTCTATTACTCTTACGATTGGTTTAAGATTGATAAGTTTTCTCAACATCTTTCTTCTATGTTCTGGAGTCACACCCACTTGCTTTTGAGTCTCTATTAAAAGTGTTGAGGAAATTCCCTTTGTATACTGAGGTTCTATTAATTCACCACCCCATTCCTTTAAGGCTTCTATCACTCGTTGCCTAGTATATCTCTGAGAGCTGTCTTTCCAATCATCACCGTGAACAACATATTCTGGCTTTAGCTGGCGAAGATTTTCGACATAATCCAGAGTGTACTGGGGCACGACTTTAGCCACGCCCTTGATATTCTCGATCACCTTCTTTCTCTGTTCATACGTTGTCACTGGAACTCTTTTGTAGGAAGCTATTGCCTCGTCAGTCAGTAGCCCTATTATTATTTCTCCGTACTTCGCTGCCTCGTTGATTATGTTGATGTGTCCAACGTGCAGGTAATCGGCGGCCATCCCGACATATACTTTCTTCATCGTTTTACCCCCTTAACAACCTACCTCAATCATCTAAACCGGCCTCCAGGAGGGATGTCAATATTTCTCTGTTAACTGTCTTCCTTGTCTCAAATATCTTAGAGTATTTAAGAGCCTCGTTTATAATCATGGTCATATCTATTTCTATATCTATATCGATCTTTTTAATACTTATATCATTTTCTAGCATATCTTCCACATATGGCAATATCTTTGACAACAGAAACAAAAGCGCCTTTCCATGCGGTATCTCATAAATCGCTGTTAATGGATAAGAAAGAGCGTGCAGGAGGTTTGTTCCAGTGATCTCGAAGGCATCTGCAGCAAGTAGACTCGCTATTAGGATATCTTCCAAAGTGCCTTTGTTGATTAATTCAAGCGCGGTCGATGAGTAGAACTTTGATTCGGTGGTTGCATTCTTCGAGATCATACTTTCTAATGCATGACAGATGCAATCAGCTCTACTATACTGATAAAAATC
>BPTM01000375.1 GCA_023705945.1 Candidatus Heimdallarchaeota archaeon | reverse complement strand
TGCAGGAAATAGCTCTCTGTCCAATTGTCAATATGTTGAAGTGATATTTCCTGATCTTGATGCTCCAGAATTAGCAACTATTTTACCCAATCCTACAGATATAACCAGTATCTCCTTAGTTTGGGATGATATTGATGGTGCTACAGAATAATATGTCTATCGATCTGACACCTATCTCTGGTCTGTTGAAGGTTTGACTCCCATAGCTACTGTTGGCTCCAATTCCTATGTCAATACGCTTCCATCAGAAGGAACTTATTTCTATGTCATTATAGCTAATGACGGAGTTAGAAACAGTACTCATTCTAATTGTGAACATGTCGAGTACAAACTTCCAACTTTAAACGAGTTTGTCATTATTTCAGGTTTGATACTAGGTGCCTTTGTTGTCTTGTTTGCAATTACTAGAACGCGCAAGAAAAATACTAAAGAGAACTAGTTTTAACTGGTTCTTACATTTTTTTCCTACCTTTGAAGATTAATTTTTCTATCTTTCTAGAATAAGCAATACTGCTTTTTCTCCCAAAACACTGAAAAATCCCAATAAGGTGGAAAAAGATGGGAAAATGCTTTTATTTTTTAACATTTATTGTTTGTAATTTGAAAAATCTCGTTGGTACTAAACGAGAACAAAGATTAAATAAAGGTTGATGATATGAAAAAGAAAAAAAACAAACTCATTATGAGTTCAAGTGTTCTCTTTATTGGTTTTATACTATTTGCTTCTTCTCTTAATACTCTTAGCACACAAGCTCTATTCAAGGAAAAACATGATCAATACAATTTAGATTCCTTTGATGGACTTAGTTGGACGTGGAATACGACAGAGGTAGTTTCAACCGAAAGTACAGACAGTTCTTATACTCCTTCTCTTGCTGTCGATACTTTAGGGAATGTCCACATAGCGTGGTTTGATATGACTGATTATGCTGGCTCTGGAGCAGAAGAGGATATATTCTACAAACGATGGGAAGATACTTCTTCCTCTTGGACTACAACAGAAGTGGTTTCCACTGAAAGTGTAGGCAGTTCTGTTTTTCCTTCTCTTGCTGTTGATACTTTAGGTAATATCCATGTCGCATGGCAAAGTGTTGATGTAGGAGGTACTTTGAGTGAGCACCAAATCTCCTACAAACGGTGGGATGCTTCATCACAGACTTGGACTACAACAGAATTAGTCTCAACCGAGAGTACAGACTTTTCTGGTTATCCTTCTCTTGCTGTCGCTTCTTCTGGGAACGTGCATATCGCGTGGCAAGATTGGTCTGATTATGCTGGGAGTGGAACAGATGCAGATATTTTCTACAAAAGCTGGGATGCTTCTTCCTCCTCATGGAGCACAACAGAGGTTGTTTCCACCGAAAGTACAAGTTGGACTTTTACTCCTTCAATTGTTGTAGATACTTTAGGTAATATCCATATTGCGTGGTTTGATTTGACTGATTATGCTGGTGCTGGAACAGATGTAGATATTTTCTACAAACGCTTTGACTCCTCCTCCTCCTCTTGGACCATTACCGATGTTGTTTCCACTGAAAGTACATTGGATTCTGAAGATTCCTCTCTTGTTGTAGATACTTTAGGTAATATCCATATCGCATGGACAGATGATACTGATTATGCTGGTGCTGGAACAGATGCAGATATTTTCTACAAACGCTGGGACTCTTTTTACTCCGCTTGGACCATTACCGAAGTTGTGACTCCCGAAAGTACAAGTAATTCTTATGTGCCGTCCCTTGCAGTTGATTCTGCAAGGAATGTGCATATCGCATGGACAGATGAAACTGATTATACTGGAGCTGGACATCCACTTATACTCTACAAACGCTGGGACGCTTCTTACTCAGATTGGACTACTGCCAAAGTCGTTTCCACTGAAAGCACTGGTCAATCTTACAATCCTTCACTTACAGCTGATTCCGCAGGGAATGTTCACATAGTGTGGGAAGATGATAATAATGATTATGCTGGTAGTGGAACAGATCAGGACATTTTCTACAAACAATTAGCAGGACCTCCTGCTGCTCCTGAATTAGCGTTCATTGTACCTAACCCTACTGAACTTACTACTGTCTATCTTGATTGGAATAATGTGATTGGAGCAACTATTTACCATGTTTATCGTTCCACTTCTTACATCTGGACTGTGGAAGGTTTAACACCTATTGCTACAGTTTCTTCTAGTGACTATATTGATACTGTACCTTCTGAAGGATTCTACTATTATGTTGTTGTTGCTGAAAATTTCGTGGGGAACAGCTCTCATTCCAATTGTCAGTATGTAGAAGTTGTTTCTCCTGATCTTCAAGCTCCTGAATTAGCTCCTATTCTGCCTAATCCTACAGAGCTAACCAGTATCTCTTTAGTATGGGATAGTATTGATGGAGCAGTAGAATACTATGTCTACCGCTCTACTTCTTATATCTGGTCTGTGGAAGGTTTAACTCCAATAGCTACTGTTGGTTCAAATTCCTATGTTGATAACCTTCCATCAGAAGGAACATTCTTCTATGTGATTATAGCAAGCGATGGGTTAAGAAACAGTACTCATTCGAACTGCGAATATGTTGAATTTAAACTCCCCCATCTGTGGGAGTTTGGCATTGTTTCTGGTTTGATACTTGGTACCTTTGTTGTCTTGTTTGTAGTTACGAGAACTCGTAATAAAAAGTCTAAACTGAACTAGTTCTAACTAGTTCTTTCTTTTTTTGATTCTTTTCCTCCTTTATTAATCAAAGTTCTTAGCGTCTTTTTGGAACAGACTATATCAATTTGTTCTCCCAATTCACTAACAAAATCCAAAAAAATGGGAAAATGCTTTTATTTTTAACACCTATTGTATACAATTCGAAAAATTTCGTTTAAACTTGAACGGGATAAAAAATTCAAAAGGTTGCTATTATGAAAAAGAAAAAAAAGAAAATGAAACTCTCTATGAGCTTGAGTGTTCTAATTATTTGTTTTTTACTTAGCTCTTCTTCTCTTAATACCTTAGCACAAAAGCTCTACAAGAGAGAGAATATAATCACAACATTATCGATTCCTTTGATCGATCTGAATGGAAATGGAATATGACAGAAATAGTGTCCACTGAGAGTACAAATGATTCCAGATTTCCTTCAATGGCTATAGATTCTGAAGGAAATGTACATATCGCTTGGAATGAGCTAACTGATTATTTAAGCAGTGGCACGGATCGGGACATATTCTACAAACGTTGGGTTGCTTCATCCTCCACATGGACTACTACAGAAGTGGTTTCCACTGAGAGTACAGAAAATTCCAGACTTCCTTCAATGGCTATAGATTCTGAAGGAAATGTACATATCGCTTGGAATGAGCTAACTGATTATTTAAGCAGTGGCACGGATCGGGACATATTCTACAAACGTTGGGTTGCTTCATCCTCCACATGGACTACTACAGAAGTGGTTTCCACTGAGAGTACTGCTGATTCTACCTATCCATCTCTTGCTGTGGATTCTACTGGTACTGTCCATATAGCGTGGGAGGATTGGACTGATTATGCAGGTGCTGGAACAGATGAAGATATTTTCTACAAAAACTGGAGCGCTTCTACTTCCTCCTGGATCACTACAGAAGTCGTTTCCACAGAAAGTACAAGTAGATCTAGTTTTCCGTCTCTTACTGTGGATTCTACTGGTACTATCCATATAGCGTGGGATGATAATACTGTTTATGCAGGTGCTGGAGCAGATAGAGATATTTTCTATAAACAATGGAAAGCTTTTTCCTCTTCTTGGACAACTACAGAAGTTGTGTCCACAGAAAGTACAGATTATTCTCTGTCTGCCTTTCTTGTTATTGATTCTGCTGGTAATTTTCACATAGCTTGGTATGATAAAACTGATTATGCAGGTGCTGGAACAGATGAAGATATTTTCTACAAACGCTGGGACGCAGTTTCTTCCTCCTGGATCACTACAAAGGTTGTTTCTACTGAGAGTGATAGTTATTCTCGTAGTCCCTCTCTTATTGTTGATTCTTCAGGGAACATTCACATAGCATGGCATGATGGAACTGATTATGTTAGTAGTGGAACAGATAGTGATGTTTTTTATAAGCGCTGGGATACTTCTACCTCCACATGGACTACTACTGAAGTGGTTTCTACAGAGAGTACAGGTGATTCTACCAATCCATCTCTTACTGTTAACTCTACTGGTACCATCCATATAGCATGGCAAGATATAACAGATTATAATGGTGCTGGAACAGATATTGATATTTTCTACAAATTTTTAACAGGTCCTCCTCTAGCTCCTGAACTCGCCTTCATTGTCCCTAATCCAACTGATATTGATACCGTCTATTTAGATTGGGATAATGTAACTACAGCAACTACTTACTATGTATATCGCTCAGCTTATTACATTTGGTCAGTAGAAAAGCTCAACCCTATAGCTACTGTAATCACAAGTGGATACTTTGATACTATACCTTATGAAGGAAACTTTTACTATGTCATTGTTGCAGGAAATTTTGCTGGAAACAGCTCTCATTCCAATTGTCAATATGTCGAAGTGATTTTTCCTGATTTTAAAGCTCCCGAATTAACTCCTATTTTACCTAATCCTACGGAAGTAAACAGTATCTCTTTAGTATGGGATAGTATTGATGGAGCAACGGAATATTATATCTACAGATCTGATTCCTATATCTGGTCAGTTGAAGGATTAACTCCAGTTGATACCGTCATTACAACATCCTTTGTCGACACGCTTCCGTCGGAAGGATATTACTTCTATGTTATTGTAGCTAGTGACGGAGTAAGAAACAGCTCTCATTCCAATTGCGAATACATTGAATATAAACTTCCTACATTAAACGAATATGCAATAATTTCAGGCATAATACTGGGTGCCTTTGTTGTCTTGTTTGCAATTACTAGAACTCGCAAGAAAAATTCTAAGCTGAACTAGTTTTAACTAGTTCTTACTTTTTTTGATTTTAACTCTTTTACAATTTGACTATATCACAATATCAAATTAACGTTGCTTTTTTAAAGAATTCACTTGTTCATTTTTTAAATTATACTGTATGATTGTTCATTATTATAGATATAATTCAGGAAAATCCATTCCAAGTTATTTTAATTTTCCAGTTGATTCGGTACCCTTTATATATTTTAAAAGTAATTTCATCAAAACCATAATGAGGTGTTAAATCTGAAAGTTTTAGTTGCATATTCTACAAGAACTAATAATACAAAAATAATTGCTGAAGCTATTTATGGAGAGATTGAATTCAAGAAGGAAATAAGAAAAATAGAGGAATTGGACAATCTTGATGGATATGAATTAATCTTCTTTGGTTTCCCGATTGAAAGCTATGGACCAAACCAAGAGGTAAAAGATTTTTTGAAAGAACATTCTGCTAACAAAAAAATAGCCTTATTCATTACTCATGGCTCACCAGAGTACAGTGATTTTCTTGCGCCTTGGTTAGAAGAATCAAAAAAGTGTCTAGATGGCTCTACAGAATTACTCGGTTTATTTAACTGTCAAGGAGATGTAGCACAGTTTGTTATAGATTCTATGAGTAAATCAGATAGTCCTACCCTGCGTTATTTTGCTCAGGAAAGTTCTAAAATTAAAGGACAACCAGACGAAACAAGAATCAATAAGGCAAAAGATTTTGCTAATGAAATTTTGAATAAAGTCATTTGATATAGTTATTCAAAATTAATAATTTTAGAAAAAATAAGTCTGAAACAAAATTCTTTGTTTCAGTTAGTAACTTCAAAGATACTTTGAAGTATGTTTCTTGGGAAAATTCTGATTGGAAATCTTAAACTTTCACAATATTTGTAGCTTGTGGTCCTCTATCTGTGTCTTCAAGATCGAATTCTACTTCATCTCCATCTTTTAGATCATCAAATTCTTCTTTAACTCCAGAACGATGAAAGAAGATGTCTTTTTCTTCATCTTCAACACTTAGGAAACCAAAGTTTTTTTCATACATTATTCTTTTAACTGTTCCTTTCATTTGGATTAACTCCAATTTTATGTGTTCGGTTGAGATACTTTGTGTATTCAACCCAAATTAAAAATACCAATCAGAAATTACTAACTCTTTTAAGATTAAATAAAACTCCAATCGCTTAAATTTTTAACTTAGATAGAAAATTGTGTAACCTATTAATAAATACTCAGTTCTTGATAAATTTGATAGCAAATAATCCTCAGAATTACTTCTTTTACGTTTCATTGCATGAAAGGTAACTCTAAGTGGGAAAAAACTTTAATTTGGGGAGATGTTTGGTCGAATCATGAAAGCTGTTCAGTTAATTGAAATCGGCAAAGATTTAGAAGATCGAGAAATACCAATTCCAGTACCTAAACCTGACGAAGTTTTAATTAAAATTAAAGTAGCGGGTATATGTCATTCTGATATTCATTATAGAGATGGAGTTTCCTCAGTCGGGTATCGCCCAATCTCCTTGGGACATGAAGTTTCAGGTATAATAGAGAAATTAGGTTCATGTGTGCTTGATTTCCAGATAGGGGAAAGAGTTTGTCTTAATTATATGATAACTTGTGGGAAGTGCAAATATTGTGTCAGAGGATCTGAGCAATTTTGTGAACAAGGAAAAATGATAGGGAAAGATGTAGATGGTGGATATGCAGAATATATTGCTGTGCCTATAAGAGGTATTTATAGAATACCTGATTCTATTTCATTTGAACATGCTTCTGTTATGATGTGCTCATCAGCAACTTCGCTCCATGCTCTAAAAAAAACTCGCTTCAAACCAGGAGAAACTATTGCTATTTTCGGTTTAGGAGGATTGGGAATATCTGCTATGCAACTAGCTAAAATATTTGGTGCAAGAGTAATTTATGCAATAGATATTGATTCAAGAAAACTTAAGACGGCAAAAGAAATGGGAGCAATTCCAATAAATGCAAAGAAGAATGATCCAGTGAAGAAAATAATGGAATTAACAGCTGGAGAAGGGGTTGATGTTGCATTGGAGCTTATTGGTCTCTCAATAACTATGGAACAAGGAGTTAAATCACTAGCTCGATTTGGTCGATTAGGATTAGTTGGTATCACAACAAATGTATTTGAAATCAGCTCATATGAAGCAATATGTAGAGAAAAGGAGATAATAGGTGTTTCTGATCATTTATTGTCTGAACTGCCATTTCTAATAAACCTTGCTGAACAAGGAAAGTTAGATTTAAGTAAAGTAGTGACGAAAACAGTTCCTCTTAAAGCTGTAGCTATCAATGAAGTTCATAACAGTTTAAAAGGGTTTAGAGCGGATTTTAGAACAGTTATTATCCCTTAATGCTCAAAGTTTTCTTTTAAACATGATTCAGAGATTTATTAACTAAGATATTTCAACAATTTAATTCAGTTTTCACTTAGAATCATCTAAATGAATTATTCAGGATTAGATTATCTCCAGAACTGGAATAACATTGACTAGTTTGAAAAACTAATTGTTTAATGGAAAAAAATTCTCTTGTTAACTCCACCCACATTGGTGACAGTTAAATAAGAGGGGTTACAGTGGGCTA
>BPTM01000374.1 GCA_023705945.1 Candidatus Heimdallarchaeota archaeon | reverse complement strand
TTAAAATACTCTTGTAGTTTCTCTATTATTTCATCTACTTCGTTGTAGCTTACATGTTTCTCTACTACCAATTTCTCCCTGTACAGTACTATTTTATCTTCTTTTATCTCTACTGACTTCTTTATTGGTGAATAGTCCATATTCAGCTCTTTACATGCCTTGGTTAGCTTCGCGTAGGTCATTCTTTTCACTCTTAGAATACTGTTTTTACATGCAAATCTCCACCATTTTTCTTAAAAATATGAATAATTTCTTGGATATACTAAGTGTCCTGTCAAAACCTACGATTTTTTTCAACAAGAATGTTAAGGATCTAAAAATATAAAGGAAAATAGTATGCCTAAAGCTAGATTTGAGACTACATTTTAATATGACTCTGGTTTCAAATTAGGAAAGGATTTTACTCTCAAACTTGATTATTTTTATTGAAAAATTAAAAATTTCATTTATTGAAATTATTACACGTATTTTTATTCAGTTTACCAAAAGCAATTTACATAAATAAAATCGGTAAATCACCAAGTATAAACTGCAACAAGTAAATCACTTATCATACTAGAGAAATCACTTTATATAGAGATGCTCTCTAATATTACATAATGTTAATCATTTGGTGGTTGTATGACTGAAAAAAAATATGAATCATTGCCAAATAACTACTTAAAATCAGTTTCTTTTGAAATAAGATTTGTTCCATTGCTAATAATTCAAGATGAAATTAGAAAATTCCAAAAAGAAATTAGACAAGAGTATCCCAAACTAGAAAAAGGATTTCAAATTGCAGGTGTATCAAGCAAAATTCAGGAAGAATTTATCGAGTGGGTATTCACATCTGATGATGGGAATGATGTCATACGTATGGGAATGGCAAAAATAGCATTCATTTCAAGAGTTTATTCAACGTTTAATGATTATTGGAGAAAATTAGAGAAAATCATTAAAACTTTTATTGATGTTTTCCAGATCACAGAATTTACGAGAATAGGATTTAGACACGTCAATTCGGTTCCTTTGAAAGGAAAGAAAATCAACCCTGAAGAATTTTTAAAATGGTTTAAATCTTTAATCCAAGAAGATGCTCTGAAGAAATTTCCGCCATTTACCTTTAGTATAGATTATCGAAAAGAATTTGATAATTATAAAACTGCAACCAGAAACAGTTTTGGTTTAGGAAGTGATGGAAAATTATTTTATCAAATTGATATTGATAGTTATATTGAAGCTAAAACTAAAGAGAAAGAAATAAAGAATCATATTAACAAATTGCACGAGTTAAATAATGATGAATTTTATCGCAATGTTACAGACGACTTTATTAAGAAACTAAAACAGGGTGATATGGAGGAAATCTGATTTGTCTTCAAATAGTGAAAAAACTGATAATGCGAGCACTAAACTCATTAATGGGCAGGAAGAATTTTTTCCTAATGTGATAGAGGGATCCATTACAGCAGAAGAGACAGATGTTATATTACCTGTTAGTGGTACTTTCTCCGTTACACCTTCGTTCTCACTCACATTAGAAGATGTACAGAATTTACAGAGATTATATTACAGTGAGCGTGAGGAAAATAAGAGATTGCAACTGAGAATCGAAGATTATACGAAAAAGCTGATATTATTAAACCAAGAACACCAAAGCTTAATCAGAGAGGTAAATGATACAATAGGGAGTTTTGAGGAGAAGATTCAAGAATTAACGAAAAGTATCAAGGAACTTGAAGAAGCAAGAACAAGAACATTTAAACTCCCAGAATCTTGGATAATAGAAGATGAAGAAGACATTGATGATTTATAATCTGATGATTTAGGAGAAGATTAAGCTGACTTATCCAAAGATGTATTTAGATTCCCTTCCTGAGACCTTAACTCAGGGGGATATTTTCTCAAGATTTGAAACTAAATTCCTACCTAAAATTAATCCAGTGGAATTAGGTTTTATAGTTCTTACATACACTTGTGACTTAGTCAATCAAAAAGAACTATCTTCTATCAATATCTGTCCTGTGTTCAGTATTGAAGTGATAATTACTGATTTCATCGAATTAAACTGGGATAGTAAAAGAAGTGCAGAAAACTTGAAGAAAGGATTAAAAAGTAGAATTTACAAAATATTACAA
>BPTM01000373.1 GCA_023705945.1 Candidatus Heimdallarchaeota archaeon | reverse complement strand
CTGCTCCTAAAGCACTCACATATTCTGGGGCAACATTATCTTTTGGTACTAAGAGTTCAAAGCCTAAATTCTTATTCATTGCATCTACAAATCCAATATTATTCGCAACGCCACCTATCAATGCAACTTCTTTCTCAATACCTATTTGACGTGCCATACTTGTATTTCTATCAGCAATCGCATCATGTACAGCATGGATGATATCTTCCTTAGAGGTTTTTTGGTGAATCAATGAAACTACCTCAGATTCAGCAAAAATTGTACATTGCGCATTCATAGGTATTTTTTTTGTTGATTTTAAAGAAAGTTCTCCCATATCTTCGATTTCTACTTCCAATGCTCTAGACATAGCTTCTATAAACGCACCTGCTCCTGCAGCGCATTTCTCATTTATTCCAAAATCTTTAACCTTTCCTTTATCATCAATTTTTACAACCAGTCCTTCTTCTGCTCCGATATCGATAATGGTACGGGCTGATGGGAAAAGAAAAAATGTTCCACGACCGTCACATGTAATATTAGTAACATTATCGTTAGCAAAAGAAATTGCCTCCATTCCAGCTCCAGTTGCCGTAATGTGCTTAATTTCTTCACGTTTAATCCCTGCTTTTTCAAGAGCACTGTTTAGCGCTTGTTCTGCTGATTCTTCTTGATCAAATCCACTTAATACCAAGGCTGTTGACAAAACACGGTTGTCTTTCAAAAGAACGATTTTTGTATTTTTTGATCCACAATCAATTCCAGCTGTAACCATATTAAACCATTTTTTATTTTAATTTTTAACTTTAAATCATTAATAAACATCTATTAAATGATCAGTATTTCATTTTCTCCATTCCAATCGATTCCATAAAAGCATCTACACGCTTCATAGTTCGTTCAAGATCGAATTCTCTCTCATCTCCCATATTTCCTTCAAATGGCATGGTTGGAATCCCTGCTTTTTGAATAGCTAAACGATTTTCAGCAATCCCAAGACTTAATCCTTCACAACCTCTATTATAATGCAGAAATACTCCATCCAATTTCCATTCTTTAACGATTCGCATCATCATTTCAGATTTGAGTTTTGGATGATAAAAATGTTGCCATTCTGGTTTGCTTAAATTCCAATCTGCTAGAGCTCGTAGGGCCTCATCTCGATTAGTTATCTCAATCTCAGGAATAGTCTTTGGACCCCAAGTTCCATCTTCTTTTTCCTCCCATAATCCAATAAGACCAAAAGTATAAAGACTTCCTATTGAAACGCATCCATACTGCTCTAAATAGCGAAATATTCTCAAAAAAGCCCATGGAGGTTGAGTATCTGTCATAATACGACATTTTTCATTTCCTACAGCGGCTATTCCTCGTCTTACACGCTCCTGTACTTCCGGATAAAGTTCCTTTTCATAAAAATCTGCTGTCCATTGAGCTGATTTTCTTAAAGTACCGAGAACGTATAAAGAATACATTGATTTTTCATCTAGAGGAGCAGGGATTGCTTTATTAAGTTCACATATGGCTGACCAATAATGGCAGGTGCGAAATTCATTGTGAACAGCTTTAATTAAAAGTTCATCATCATAATCTCTCCCAGTAACTTCTTCAAGAAATTTGATTCCATCATGCATCTGACCTACAATATAATTGATCTTATGTTCAGTCATTTCTTCATACGGCCCTACTGATACATCAATACTAAACATAGGAATTCCTCCTTCAAGGTCACTTGCTACTTGATACCATTTAGTGTGAGAACAACAAATATTATCCTGCCATATGAAATCCGGTTTTGGAAATTCCTCAGAAAATTGTGGCCAAGCGTACTTATTGACGAGAATTGATCCCCAATAGTTACGCATATAGGAACAGAAGTCTCGTGCATATCCTTTAGCTTCAGTTGCTTCTTGACATTCTAAAGCAAGTTTATTATTATATGCAATAGTTGCACCATACGGCTCTCCCGTTAAGGAATACACATCATCTCCTAAACCAGCAGGAATAGCATCAAAAGCCCAGGCTCCTCCTACCCATCGGATTCCACCTTTTTCATGAGCCTTAGCAAAATCTCTATAATAATCCTCTCTTAGAGTTTTAGCTTTATTCCAACACTTCAGTGATTCCATTGGATATTTTATTTCTGTCATTTTTATATCTCCTAAAAAAGATCCTCCTCTCTTATTATTTCTAAAAACGCCTCTACCCGAGTTTTAAATTGACCAATTGGTACGGTAACATCAAATTCAAGGAATATTGTAGGAACTCCAACTTCATTTTCTAAAGCTTCCTTAATTGCAGGAGTATCCAACTCATGTGGGTCACAAAACTTCATCTGCATTACAATAGCTCCTTGAATGTTATATTCTTTAGCTAATTTAACAATATGGTCAACTCTTGTCCTTTTAGGCCAGTCTTTGCTTGGACATGGTATACGTTTTACATATCGTTCTGCAATCGATGTTAATACATCTCCATTTGTATTGACTTCTTCATAAAAATATCGAGTACCAGTACAATGCTCATCAATAACAATTCTCGAACCTAAATCCTCAACCATGGCTATAAACTCAGTATCATCGTCCTCAGAACCTAATATCATAAGTCGTTCACCAGGTTCATCTAGACTTCTAGTCGGAAGTTTTTGTAAAAGTTCTTCTAAAGCTTTATTATGCTCTCGTTTATCAACCATCTGAGAAGAGACTACCATGAGCATCGCTTCAAACCCCGTTAATGGTGGATTTGGTTT
>BPTM01000372.1 GCA_023705945.1 Candidatus Heimdallarchaeota archaeon | reverse complement strand
GGTGTAAGCGGTGACCCACCTGAACTAAATATTTACTTTTATGTTGACGGTGTTTTAAGGCACACAGAATCAACCCTTATACCAGAAATGGATACAGATATGCTTTTTTCCTACATGATTCTCTCTAAAAGTGGTGTGAATTTTTATAATTATATGTCTTATCTTCTCTGGTCAAGAGAAATCTAATGGAAACAATAATAGGCAAGGAATTTCCGGAAAAGGTGATTCCCCTAATAAAACAGGCTAAAAATTCTATTGACATTGTAATTTTTAATTGGTACTGGTACCGGGACCAGACAGGTGCAGCTGCACAAAGATTTAACAACGCCATTGTAGATGCCACAAAAAAAGCCGTAAGAGTCAGAGCTATCATAGGCCCCAACCAGATTCTAAATATTTTATTGCAAAATAAGATTAAGGCAAAAAAATTTTCATCAGGCAGAACGCTTCACACTAAACTCATGATTATAGACGACGCAATAGCCATTCTGGGAAGCCACAACTACACCGAGGCTGCTTTTACTACAAATTATGAAGTTTCTGTTATAATACAAGATGAAAAAATTGTCAAGAGATTAAAATTTTATTTTGAAAATCTATGGTCGTACTAGAGGGCATTAAAGAGGGAGTAGGAAAAAAAATCAGAAAAAAGATAGTAGCTTCTTCAGCTTACGGAGTTAGAGGGTACGGGGCTTTTTATTACGCGGCAGGCGCTAAGACTCACGGTATTTACAGAGTCAGGCATATAGCAGGAAAAGTAATTCAAGAGAAAATGCCTTTTTATTGGCCTACTTATCGACAAACTGAAGCTCAACTTGCACGACGTCAAATCTTCACTGACGCAGTGGCCGGCTGGCAGGCCTTGACACCTGAACAGAAAGATGTATACAATAAATTAGCACAGTACGAAAATTATTCTGGTTATAATTTATACATTTCAGAATACCTATTTTCTAATTAAAGTGTCGAGTAGGTGTCATACAAAATTAAAAGTTTAAAGTTTTATGGCTAAAGTTACAGGACCTTTATTTTCAATGGGGGCAAGAGGCTCTTTAGGTAAAGCTATTGTTTATTCCTTTTGGAAAGGAACCAATGTTGTCAGAGAATGGCTGAAGCCCGCGAACCCCAAAAGCGGAAACCAGGGTGACCGCCGAATTATTTTAGGTGGAATGGGTCGTTCTCCAAAATACGTTCAGTCAGAAAAGGTTTATTACAACTTCTGTAAAGCAATTACTCCGTCAGGCCAAAGCTGGATTTCTCAGTATGTTAGGTACATCATAAATACCTACATGAAAAGCACGGATGACTATGTAGATTATATCGCAGCTTTCGCACTGCACACAGCAAATGTAGCTTTCTATTCTGAGGCACTTGCTCTAGGACTAACAGATTTCACGCTTCCCTACAAAGACAAGGTAACTGGTTTCGGGCATGGTTTACAGCTTTATGTGCTGGCTCAATACGCATGCGACCAGTATCTCTTAGACAACACGAAATTTAATGCAGAACCCTACAAAACCGCGTTAGCTAGTTGGGATGAGGCGAAGATTCAACTCATGGTTGCTGACTTCAAACCCGCTGTATAGCATTTTTTCCTTGTAAAAAATGAAAAAAAACCCTTAGTTTTACTGAGGGTTTTTTAGTTATCCACAGGTGTGGATAACCTGTGGAAAAAAAACGACGACGGATTTTTCGCGGCAGACGTTTTCGGGGGGAGAATACAGGGGCGAAGCCCCCCGTAATTAAAAGAGTGAGATATAGGAAACTTCCAGCAGCCCCACTTTTTCTCTAAAAACCCTTAAAACCAGGTTTTTCTCAAAATGAAGCTAAAACACTCGCTCTAGAATCGTTTCTACGGGGCTTTTTTCTCCTAGTTGATATTAAGCTCATCTCTTTTTTTCTAAAGCTATTCTATGGGACGCCCAAGGCATCACTTTTGTATCACCCCTCGCTCCTTTCTTTTTTCTATTAGAGGTATTCATCACACCTTTTCTCAAGCAACACTCAACTTCTTTCTTCCCGCAACCAGGGCAACACCCAGCCACTCTTCTTTTCTTTTCCGGTGTGGTTCTTTAGATCGGAAGAGCACACGTCTGAACTCCAGTCACGTGAAACGATCTCG
>BPTM01000371.1 GCA_023705945.1 Candidatus Heimdallarchaeota archaeon | reverse complement strand
AAGTGCAGAAAACTTGAAGAAAGGATTAAAAAGTAGAATTTACAAAATATTACAATTTATACCAAAATATTATTTCTTTCTAGCACCTAATCCGATTTTTAACAATCATCCTGCTTATGCAGACATTGGACAGATATCTAATCTACCCTTAGAATATTATGATGAAATTAGATCAAACCGGTTAATCTCCCTATTTAGTCCTTGGAGAGAGAAACTTGGGTGGAAACTTGGTTATCTATTTAATAGAATTGCACTTGAAGATGTAAAAGAAGATGATATAAAGAATTTCATTGATAGGAATGAAGTTTTATCAGAATTTCTAAAATCTAAAGAATTATGAGTCCATTTTCATAATCACGAATTGCTTGAAGAAAATTTTTCATCAATAAGATCACTTTTCAATTCACATAAAAGTTCATGAAGGTCCAATTTTTTTCGGTTCTTCTAACTTACCCACATGTTTAGTTTTATAACTAATTTACTTTGAAGAAACTTAATGTCCTTAGTATTGGTCTTATCTTGTAATCTTCCAGTTTGTGTGCATATCCCTTTTCTTTTGGCTGCCTTCATTCCTTCTTCCATTACCTCTGTCCCCAGTTTCTCTAACAATTCTGTTCTCTTCTCTTCGTTCTTCATTCTAGCCCACAGATTTATTATTCTTTTCCAGCTGCTTTTTTCCCAGTGTTCTTTTGTACACCAGATTTTTCGTTGTAGCTGTTTCTCTCTCCTATTTACAAATTCTGCTTTCAGTAATTCATACTTCACCAAAGAATCGTCATAATTTTTTGGGCTAGCTCCTCTTTTCCAGAGATCTGTTTACTATTATTTAGATCTAGATATTCGCGCTAATTTCGAGTTCTTAGCTAGTTCTAAGAATGAAGTAGAAGTTTCTCAATCAAATTAGATTTATTTACTTTTGGGTCTATTTGGCTCTTCTATTCCGGGAGTGGGAGAGGATTTTTTTCCCTTTTTTTGTTTTATTATTCAACATTTTTTCATGACTTACTTTTTCAGCAATAATATTTCTTCCTTGAAACAGGTTTACAATTTATACTAATTATTAATGCGATAATAACCAAAATTGTTAACGTAGGTAAAAGAATTTCAATTATCTTGTAAAAGGATAGTGTAACACAATTGACTCTTTGTTGGATAAAGATTAAAAACATCAAAATCTCAGAAATGATACTTTAAAGATTGGGATAAGAAGAATGGATGAAGAAATGTCTGAAAAAGAAAAAAAGAAGTTAAAAGATATAATATTGCAAAAGATAAGAAATAATAATAAAATTATACGAATCCTAATTATTCTAGTTATTTCAAGCTGTGTGATCGCTCTTGGGATATATTTTAAAATATATGAACTGTTAAATCTATCCGCTGTGATATTGGGGTGGTTTTTAGCTACATATACAATAAATTTATTCCAAAAAAATAGACTAGAGAAAGATCTACGAGATAAAATGTTTATAGAATACAATGCTTTAGCAAGTTTATCAGGGTAAGCAATAAGAGCATGGAATGCATGGTGTTACAAACCTTTAGAGGAAACAAGGCATTATGATGTTAGTTCCAGAATTTGGAAGTTGGGATTCGCAACTGAAACTTATGTGAATCGAATAAATAATCAATACAAACTAGATAAAAATATCGAAAGAGAGCCTTTAGAAAAAATAACTGCAACAATCGATGAATGGAGTAATAAGATTGGACAAAGTTTGATTAACAAAGACTGTTCAAGTCAAATAAAGGGAGAGATTATACTGATATCAAAAAAATTTCAGAAATATTTACAAATGACACTCTATATTATTCAATTAGCTAAATTTGACTAAATTATAAAAGGACGGTGTGTTACTAATTATCCACCTAAAAAACAAATATATACTCCATATTACGCAACTATTATTACTTATGAAGAAGGAATCAATATCAGCGTAGAACTTTCCTTAGAAGAAAAAGCTATTTTTCTTTAAGTGAAAAAAGAATTAATAATGAGAAACAACACGGATATGGTTAGAACTTAAATTAAAGAGAAATACGAGCTTATTTAAGAGAGGAAGATAAATCAGTAATCTATCATCGAAGAAAGGGTTTTAGAAACTAATTATATAACATAGGGTGAGATTGTGAAAAGAATCAATATAGACTTATTAAAGAAATTTATGCCAATTACTTTTGAATTATGTAAATTTCTAATTACTTTAAATAACTTTAATGAATATTCTTTTGTTATAGTACAAGATTCAGTTTTTGTATTGTTGGAATTGAACAAAAAACATTTCAAATCTCCTAAAAACATAATAGAACTTGGTTTTGAGTTTGTAGAAGATACTACTTCTTTCCGAAAGAGCTACGATGTTGATCTAATGGCGTTGTCATATGATCCCATAACCAATTCATTTGTAACTTGTGTAATTGAGGAAAAACTTACAAAATCCCAAAAAAAAGAATTGGAAGAATGGTCAGATTTAGAGACGACTCATTTTCCTTTTTTCATATCCCAACAAAAAAATCAACAACAGCGGTTACATGATTTGATGATGCTCCTACTAATGTCTATTGAAACTAAACAAACTCTTTTCGATAATCCTATTTGGATTTCAAAAATTAACCGTCAAGTTCAAAATTCTAAGTTGGAGAAACTTAGATCCAACACAATTTCTCAATCTAAAAAGGAAGAAGCAAAATCAATTTATTATAAATCTAAAATTTTCGAGACTGACTTGACTATAGATCTTTATGCAAAATTATTCCGAGAAATGGAACTTCTAGCCCGTTTAATCATTTCACTAAACCTTACTTCCATTCCTTCTATATGTTCAAATATTGAACAAAACATTTCCTTTTCAGATATCTACGATTTCTATATGAATAATCCAGTTTCTATTATTAAAAAAAGAATCTATAACAAGAACATTGCAAACAAGTTGAATATGTCAAACAAAGAAAGAAAAATTGTTCATCAAGTATATGATATTGAATTAAATCTTATAGACAATTGTTTTACTATCTTACCTGATTTATTTAAATTAACTTACAATATCCGTAACAACTATTTTCATACATCTTTATGGTTTCCAAATATTCCAATGGAAACTTACTCTAATGTTGAAAAAGGGAATTTGCTTCATCTCGAAGGTTATTCTTATCAATTCATACTACCGAAACAAAAAAAATTATCTAATAACAAGTTTCAGTTTTATAATTTAGCATCTGGAATACTTTTCACACATGAATTGACTTTTTTTATTCATGCAATTAATGTAATTCAAAGGATTATTGTTAATTATTTCTTAGTATGTCTTCAGAGAGATCAAAAGTTGCTTGAAGTTTCTATATCTTCTCATTCAGAAAAACTCATAACTAAATATAAGGAAATTGTACAGAGGCATTACTCTCCTTTGGAAATAGGTATTGAAGTGGATTCAAGAAACAAACAATTAAATTTAGATGATTTCAAATTTCAAAAAGGGATCCATGAGAAAATAAAAAAATTCAACAGAAATTTTAATCCTATTTTTCAAAAAAATAAAAAAGTAGATAAGAAGAAACAGCTTAAAGTTAAACAGTCTTTACATATAGCAGATACAAATGAAACTTATGATGAAAACAATAGACTTTGAATTATATTTCTTATTACATACTTTTGTGAAATTTCATGTTGCTGATTTTTTTCATTTTTCCCTATATCAAATAGTTTC
>BPTM01000370.1 GCA_023705945.1 Candidatus Heimdallarchaeota archaeon | reverse complement strand
CAATCTCGGCAGTGCATTAGGCGAATCCTTTCAAGCCGTTAACCCTCGGGGTTAATGGGTTTTTTTGGGGCAGACACAGGGCCTGCTGTCGCACACCACGCAGAGCCGGCGCGAATAAAGCCTGGTGACGCCGAGGACTTCCCGGGGGAAAGCCTTCGTCGCCCATTTCCGGGCCTCGCGGATCGAGTCGGCCTCCTTGAGGACGTCCCCGAAGCGCTTGGTTTTGACCGTGTAGGTTGGCACAAAAACCCTCCTCCACTCACTTGAGTGGTGTTGACCGTCAACCTTCGGGGTTGACGGTTTTTTTCTTGGGGGGGCGTTCTCCCCGGAGGTACCACTTGCCGTCGCGGTTGTGGAACACGAGGCTGCAGGACCGACAGCGGCCCCAGGCCTGGTCCGCCCAGAGCCAGGTGATGCACTTGCAGTCAGGACACTCAAGCGCGTCCGAAGGCCTGGTCACAGCCGAACCTGCAGGCGGTTTGTAGTGCCTAATCACGGTAATCACTGTCGACCTCCTCTTCTGCCGAGGTCTGGTGACTCGCAGCGTGGCGCAAGAGCGCCTGGCGGTTGGTGAGGCGGTGGTCGGCCTTTAGGATGGAGAATTCCTTCCAGCACTTCAGGCAGTCGAGGTGCCACTCGTCGCCGGCGTCAGTGATTTTGAAGTACTTCGAGAGATCCGGGGCGTCGTCAAGTTCGGGGTCCATGGTGTGCTCCCTTCGCAGTCAAGAGAAAACACCTGTCCGGCGCCGGGCCGGCGCCGGACGAGGTGCATTTGCCCGCGGTGGACCGTCCGCCGCGGCCTGCGAAGGCGAAAAAAAAGCCGCACCAGGTGGGCGCGGTTCGAGTTGGTCAAGGAAAAACAGCATGGTGTTCCTTCGCAGAATGCCTCTATTTCCAGTTTACGTAGAACAGAACGCATTTCAAGCGAATTCTGAGAAATACCGAAGAAACATTTTCCCCTGTTACTCCTCAGTTACTCAGCAGCTTTTCAGCAGGTACTCAGCAGCTTTTTCCCGGGGACCCCTCGGTTACTCCCCGGTTTTCCCTCGATCACCCCGCCGGGGGTACCCCCTGAGCGCCAAATTGCCTAAAGGAGACGACGTTTTCAGCGTGTTGGTACTAAGCACAAACAGGAAAATAATACGTAGTTTTTTGTTCCTTTTCTGGACACGGAAACCCTGTCTCATCTCTTTCGAGGAACGCTGCGTCTTTTCGACCGAAAAGCCCGGACCGAGCCGGCGGGTCCCGGCGCCAGCCCCGGAGGACGGCCGCCCCCGAGCGTGTACACCTTGGCAAACTTCCCACACGGTCTGGCGTTACGCTGGACGCCCACTCTGCTGGGGCTGCAAAGTTTCGCAGGGGTGCCCCTGGTGCACGGCAGCCCATTTTTGCAAGCAAAAAAGTAGACGTGCACCAGGGCCACCCTGCAACACAAGGCTTTGTGCTGGTGCTGTGGTGAACGTGTTGCGTTCTTTGACCCCGACCCCGAGAGCGCCACCGTTCGGCGGGTTTCCGGGAGGGGCGGGGGCGGGC
>BPTM01000369.1 GCA_023705945.1 Candidatus Heimdallarchaeota archaeon | reverse complement strand
TCTTCAATTTCTTCTATATTCATTTATTCACCTTGTAGGAATAGATGTAGTAGATTTTAATGAAGTAATAAAGTGATTTCAGAAGTGTAGGGCTATGACACAACAGTTATTTGTGTCATAAAGTGGTTAAGTAAGCCTTTTCAAGCATCCTATGAATCGTTATATTAATAGATTAGATTTAGATTTGTTATAAGTTTTTCTTACTTTAAAAACATATGATGAATTAAACAATAAGAGGTCATAATAATTAATAGAGTTATTTTGTGTATAATTGTTCACACAATTATTAAACTAAATGGCATAGTCATCATACATTTGACGAATAAATATATCCATTAATTAATAGGTTATTTTTCTCTAAGTTTGTTTGTTCAAAATATGCACTATGCAAACTTATGTTAGGTAGTCTCTAAACCGGGAAATTCTTGAGTTTCAGCACATTTAAAATGAAGTTTTTAAGTATACTAATTCAAACAAATGTTATTTGTATCGTAAGATGTCGATTTAGATTACCTTATAAATATAGTACTAGAAAAACAATTGATATGAAAACGTATAAAATGCCTAAAGAGAAGTTTTCAGAATTCGTAGAATTAATTAAAAATAAGGGGAAGCTCTTTGGGCCAGTAAAACAAAAAGAGAAATTTTCTTTTGAAGAAATTAATGATTTTTCAGAATTAGATTTTGATTACCAAAGAACAATCATTAGTCCGAAAAAGTTTATTACTCCTGCCAAATATACAACCTTACGTTATGTAAAATTTGGACAAACAGAGATTCTTCCAGATGATGAACTACAAATAGTAATGGGTGTTCATCCTTGTGATATTCATGCAATTAAGATATTAGACAGACTATTCTTAGGAAATATCAAAGATCCATATTATGCCAAAAGACGTGAAAATCTCATAATTATTGGACATTCTTGTTTACCAGACGATAAATGTGTTTGTCAATCAACAGGCACAGACATGGTTGAAGATGGTTTCGATTTATTTTTGACAGAATTGAATAACCACTACCTCTTGTGGGTCGGGTCAGATAAAGGTCTTAGTATCGCTATTGAAGCAGAGAATTTGCTTGAAGAAACTATTTCTGAAGAAGAAATCCAAGAATACGTTAGATGGCAGCAGAAGAGATCTACTATGTTCAAGACCTCAATTCCTTCATACAAGTATCTTGCAGATATCATACATTTGAACTATGACAGTAAAGTATGGGAACAATTCGGGGAAAAATGTCTATCCTGTGGAACATGCAGTTTAGTATGTCCAACATATAATTGTTTTCATGTAGATGATAAAATAATGATGAATGCTGAAGAAGGAATAAGAGAAAGGATGCTAGACAGTTGTACTCTACCTTATTACTCAATGGTAGCTGGTAATCATGATTTTAGACCGGATAGAACTTCAAGATTGAAATTATATTATACTCACAAATTGAAAGAATACATAGGCAGATGGGGACAACCAAGCTGCGTTGGATGTGGTAGATGTATAGCCTTCTGTCCAGTTGACATAAACGTTATAACCGTTTCAAATGCACTCTTTGAAGAAGTTTGCGAAACACAGGAGGTTTGTAACCAATGACAGTATTAGAAGGTAAAGAAACAATCGATACTTATAAGACTCAACCAGCTGAAATTTTAGCAATTCAAGATTTAACTGACGATACAAGATATTTCAAGTTGAGATGTAAAGATATTTCTATGAACAAAAATTTCCAATATAGACCAGGACAATTTGTTATCTTTTCCATCCCGGGAGTAGGTGAAGCCACTTTCTCATTATCTTCAACTCCAACAAGAAGAGATTTCATAGAGTTCGGTATTCGAAAAGTTGGAA
>BPTM01000368.1 GCA_023705945.1 Candidatus Heimdallarchaeota archaeon | reverse complement strand
GAGGTGACTGTGGCGGAGTTTGCCCGCTTCACCAATGAAGAGGTGGAGGGTGTCATCCGGTATCTACAAAAGGAGATGGAGGGGAAGTAATGGCAACTTTAGCTTTTGTTGCAGCTAGTGCTCCACCAACTCTTAGTTCTGCTCAAGAAAGTATAGATGCGGTTCTTACTGGTTGGACGAAAACTCTTGTTTTGGGAGATTACTTGGTTTTTAATGTGGATAGTTGCACCACAATTACTAGAGTTACTTTGACTTTGATAGTGAGGCGAACTTAGTGGCTACTAGATATGAGCATTATATTACTGATGCTACTGGAAGCGACGGTGTCGTAACATATTGGCAAGCCCAGACATTTACTCCCCAGACTAACCATACTATTACCCATCTAACACTTAGAGTTTATAAGTGGGGCAGTCCGGGCGACCTGACTGTGCAAATCCGAAACACTTACACATGGCCAGTAGGTTCACCACCAGCCTTCTGGCCCGATGACACTATCCTTGCATCTGCCATCGTTCCCGCAGCATCTATTCCACAGCAAGCTGGACCAACAGTTAATAACCCAGGCATTGTTGTTGCCCTAGATGTTCCTTTGGATGTTATTGCTTTGACGCACTATGCAATAGTTCTTCATAAGGGTGGCGACTCATCTAACCAATATAGATGGGTACTAGCCTTTCCTGGCTATTATGGTGAAGCGTCTTATCTTTTGGGGACTTTATGCTACTCATATAGTGGTGGAGGTTATGAGGAGTGGTCTGCCACAGGTAATCAAGACTTTATGTTTGAGGAATGGAACGGTGAGCCAAGTCCTTCCAGTGTAACCACGCAAGCTGTTTCTGATATAGAACCAACAACTGCCACTGGTAATGGTGACATTATATCACTGGGCGATAGTGCTTATGTCTATCAGTATGGACACTGTTGGGGAGAGTCGGAGAACCCCACTGTTGGAAGCACAAATACTGTTTGGAAAGGAGTAGCTCCCGGAGTTGGTGCCTTTACATCGGACATAACAGGACTAAGTCCCGAAACAACTTATCATTGTAGAGCCTTCACTGTAGGTATGGCGGGTATTGCATATGGTAGTGATGAAACCTTTACTACCATAGCACCATACCATTACATAATCTACAATGTTGACGACCTCCAGGCTATGGAGAACGACCTGGTAGGTTACTACGAGTTGGCTAACGATATTGATGCGTCTGCTACTTCTGGGTGGTCAGATGATGATGGAACAGGCTTTATTCCGATAGGTGCTGGTGGTTACTTCACAGGAAGGCTTGATGGCAAGGGATTTACTATCAGTAACCTCTTCATGAAGCGAACTTATGCAGAATGTGGTTTATTTCAGCGGACCCAGGGAGCTATCATTAAGAATGTAACTTTGGCAGACATTAACTTTACAGCAGATAATGCAGGTGGAGCAGGGATAGTTGGCTACAGGGCTTATACGACTGCTTTATCGGATTGTGTTGTATCTGGTTCAATTACTACAAATGGCTACTACAATGGAGGTATAGTTGGTAGATTGTATAGTGGAACAATCACTGGTTGTTCTTCTTCCTGCACTATTGTTACCAGTGGCTCAGACCGCTATACAGGTGGAGTCATAGGCTATATGACTACTGGTACAGTTACTGGGTGCTATAACACTGGTAATATCACATCGACAGGCAATTATGTTGGAGGCTTTGTAGGTTACTTTGCTGGTGGAACTATAGACCGATGTTATTCAACAGGCGATGTAATAGGCGTTGATGATACTGGAGGCTTTGTTGGATATGCTGATGGAACATCTATTACTAATTGCTATGCAAGGGGTAATGCTACTAATATCGGCAGTTATTATGGATGTGGCGGATTCGCAGGTGGTGGTTATGCTGGTTGCACTTTGGACGACTGTTACTCTACAGGTGTGCCTACTGGGGGTGCTTATAATGGTGGATTCTGTGGGTATGGTTCAGCAACAATCACTAACTGCTTCTGGGATACCGAAACTTCTGGCACAGAAATCAGTGATGGCGGAACTGGCAAGACTACAGCAGAAATGAAGGCTAGGTCTACCTTTACCGATGCTGGCTGGGATTTCACCACTCCTATCTGGTACATCAATCCCACTATAAACG
>BPTM01000367.1 GCA_023705945.1 Candidatus Heimdallarchaeota archaeon | reverse complement strand
TGCTCTTCCGATCTAGGATAGTTCTTTTCTTCTAAATCAAAAATGGATATTGCTTGAGCAGAAGCATATCCCAGCGTCCAATTAGTTGAAAGGGAAAGATCTGCAATTAAATCAAGTAATGTAGTATTTGTTGGTTCAGAATCAACATTCAATGCAATTATTGAGAGAGTATAATTATTTTCTAATTCCTGTAGAGTTTCAATTTGATTGTGACATGAGGGGCAATTTGATTTAAAGAAAAGAACTATCCTTACTCCTTCATAATTTAAAACATCATCATTTTCCATATTAATATTAGTAAAAGGAATGGAAGTAGAAACGCCTTGTGATGTGTAAATGAATGATATGAATAACATAAAAACAATTATGGTTGAATATAATAGATGTTTTTTTGTACCCATGAGAATCAATACCTGATTTGAGTGTAACTAATCTATAGCAGAGTAATTTATTACTTTTCGCTTCTTTTCAATTTTTACATTTTCACAGATAACAGATTTTTCAATGAAAGAATCACTCCCAATCTCTGAAGATTTCCATATAACACTGTGATCTATTGTTGAGTTAGCTCTGACATTTACCTTATCATCTATTATAGAAAAAGGTCCTATTGTCACATTATCTTCCACTTTGATGTTATTTCCAAACACCACAGGTGGGATTATTTTTGCAGTTTGAGAAATATCAACGTTTTCTCCTTTCCAGACACCATTAATATTCTTACCAGGAGGAACGATTCCTTCCACAAATCCTCTAAGTATGTCCCAATTAGCCCAGAGATAACTACGAACGTTCCCGCAATCCATCCAATAATAGTCATCAACATAGCCGTTAATCTTAAATTTCTCTTGCAATAAATAAGGGAAGAGTTCTTGTCCAAAGTCATTAATATCTTTAAAATTTTCCAAAATTTCTAAAACTCTATGTTTGAAAATGTAAACACCGGTATTTACTAAGTTTTGATGAAATTCAGATACTGGTCTGTATGCGAAAGCAAGAGTTGTAAAAAGCATTTCTTCCGGTTTTGGTTTCTCTAAGAAAATTTCTATGTTCTGCTCCTTGTCTAGAAGAATCACACCGAATTTCTTCGTTGGAAAGTCAATATTTTTGAGACTGATAGTAGCATAAGAATCAGTAGAAGAAAAGAAGTCAATCATTTTTTGTAAAGGTAAGTTGCTGACGATATCAGCCATAGAAACAACAAAGTCTCCTTCGATAATATCTGATACTAAACGAACTGCATCAGCTGTTCCAACAGGATCCATGTCAGGAATAATTATTTCGAAATCTTCACTGGAATATGTTTCAGTAACATAATCTCGAATCTGTTCTCCCAAGTACTTAACGGCTATAACAATTTTCTTTAATCCAGTATCAGTTATCTGACGAATAGCAAAATCGATCATTGGTATTAATGCTATCTGAACAAGAGGTTTGGGTTTGTAGGTAGTCAAAGGTCTAAGTCTTGTTCCTTTTCCCCCGGCTAGAATAACTGCACAATCTATATTAGAAATCTTAATCACCGTCTTTTTTATTTCGTAGTCTATCAGCTAACCAACCGATCTGAGTATCCTCTATACCATGTATATCAAATTCAGGTACAAAAGGTTTGATATCTAGTAGAGGTGTTTTATTGAAAACATCTATCCCTTTCACTAACAGCTTATTCCCATCAACTTTAACTAATTGAACAATTGATAACCCAATTTTGTTGGGACGATTAGGGTGACGAATAGCAAAAATACCTTTGGGGACATCATCTAGAAAAGGTTGAAACTTGAGTTTCTCTTCTGTTGCTTGATCAAACCAATAGAGAAGTATGATATGAGAAAAACCATCGAGTTCGTCTAAACCTTCTAGATATTCTGGATTAACAACAACGGTTCCAAAAGCTTCAGAGAAACCAGGTTGGATAGGTATATTATCATCATTTTTTTCGAAAGGAGATTCGATATGACCAATTGGCTTGATAACAATATCCATGTTTAGTTTTCGAATTGCTAATATATCTTTCTTTTGGCATAGATTATTACTTATTAAATTTACTCCACGAAATGAAGTATTGAAAATAAATTGAGCTCTTAAAAACAATTTACAAAATAATTATCTATAAATCTTTCGATTTTATTTTTGTCAATATAATCTCACGATCTGCATATTTTACAGCCTCAGGGTCATGAGATACAGTTATTAATGTTGTATTGTAGGCTATACACATCTGTGAGAGGAGCTCATAAACCATCAGAGAATTTTCAACATCTAGATTTCCTGTAGGTTCATCAGCCAACACTATACGAGGGTTATTTGCTAAAGCAACTGCTATTGCAACTCTTTGTTGTTCACCTCCACTTAGATATGAGGGTTTCTGATTAAGATATCTTTCAATTTCAAGCATTTCGACAAGTTCTTCGACTCTTTTGTCTATGATATCCTTTTCTACTTTTGCTATAATCATTGGAAACTCAATATTTTCCTTAACTGTTAAAAAGGGA
>BPTM01000366.1 GCA_023705945.1 Candidatus Heimdallarchaeota archaeon | reverse complement strand
ATAATTCTGTGATACTCAATGTGAATTTACCCTGTGACACGTAGTAGTCCACTTGATGGTCGACATCAATGAATATGCCGGATAGGAGACATGCCAGTCCCATCCAATACTCACCGATGAAGAGGAGTGGTAATGAGAGTGCTGCTGAGAGTAATACATGGTACCTAGCCTCCATTTTTTATTCATCCTCCTTGATTTTTGGTATTCTACTTATCCAGTCCAACTCCTCTTCTCTAGACATGTCCTTCAGGACGAAAACACCATCCATTGATGTTTCGATCAATATCTCCGTCTCGATCTGATCAATGTTGTAAACTGTAGATGGGACAATTATTGTTTTACTCCTCAAATCTTTAGGAATGGATCTGTCCAGATAACCTACCAATGGCCCCGCCTCTTTTGTGTCCATCCATCCATAGTTGGTATAGTTGTCTTTGATGAGATCTACCAAACGCCCAACATAGATATTATTTCCGATTTCTCCCAATATCCTGAAATGTATACCTATCCTGAGATGAGGATGAGTTTCGTGTAGATCGTAGACCCAATACTTACCCCATTTAGTATCTGTGAGTACAACAACCTCTTCAATATTGTAATTCTCAGCGATCCAAACAAGTTGCTCTTCCTCAGCATTGTACATATCCCACACAAATGGTCCACGATCAAAATAACGTGCCATCATGGGACTGGTTATGCATGCATAATAAAGACCGGGTGTCATGATTAGGAATACTACTAAAGTGATTTCACCGTACCTAGCAATTCTTTTCTGGCCAATTCTCGACATTACATATACTATGCAGTAAGCCGATAGTACATGATACGGGAAAAATACCATAACCCTGCCCGATAGAACGCCCGCAACAACTGTTAGGGGAAGAGTTACAGCTACCCATGATAAAACCAGTCGATTAGCATCTCTCCTCCGGTCCTGTATCATGAAGAACAGACCGAATGCTGTGAGGATAAGTACCCAAACAAATTCACTGGACCACTGAAGACGTATTGCATAAAAGAACGAAAAAGAGGACAAACTCATAAGACCTATCAGACTTGGAACAGCAACTCTATTCTTTGGCAAAGAGAGAATGATTAAGCACACCACCGCAACGTGGCCAATCGTTAATAGAAACGGATTCGAGTACTTAGCATAGCCATCCCTTAACAAAGACCAAGCACAGAAGACAATCATGACTATAACTATAAAAATAGCACTAAAAACATGGCAATACCCAACTGATATCAGAATGATTGTTGATAATCCGATCCATTTCCACGATCGATACCTCAAATATTTCCACATAGCTACAAGGTAGAGCATCATTATAGCCACTCCGAAGACATTTCCAATAAAACATATCACAAGTTGTCTTGTCAAATACATGCCCGCAACAATAAGTGAAGCCAGAGAAGCCATATAGTTATTATCAAACATGGTATTCACCAACAAGAAAATGGACACCATATATAATACAGCTCCTACAACACCCGACAGGGACACTGCAATCCTACTAGAGACATGTGCTATTTCTCCAACCCCATAAGTGATAAGATAATACAGCGGTCTATCAGTCTCGAGTATGAACATAAGACCTCGCTCTTTGATGCATCCCACAAGATACATAAAATACGGAGCATCATACCCCTTTGCAGAAATAGTCAGGGATACAAGTGTCCCCACAACAACTGATGCCCTCACAATTGCGTCTACTACCCACTTGTCGTGTTTATGTGATAATTCCGTTTTCTCTTTCACAAATAAACTAGCAATGATTCCAGCCACGAGCGTGAAACATATTATTACAAAAAATGGCATCCATGATACGATAAATCCTTCAATAAAGTTTGCCCACTCTACCAAAAATGTGTGGAGTGGTTTGAGGATAGAGTAAAATAATCCCTCTGAGAAGACTATATCAAACCGCTGATCCTGGAAGGTGGTTTCTCCGGCATCCATGAGAAATACGTCTTTACCCTCAGCAAACCCGAAACGTTTACATCGATCCATCGACTGTTGAGTAAAGTCTATGCCAATTGAATCGTCAAAACCTGCCTTCCTAAACAAGTCCAAAGTAGTACCTGCACCGCATCCTACCTCGACCCCTACTCCATTTATATCATCGAGCCCCAGATAATCCT
>BPTM01000365.1 GCA_023705945.1 Candidatus Heimdallarchaeota archaeon | reverse complement strand
CTACAGCATTAGCTGGAGCTCCAATTACAGAAACACTCTTCACATGGCCAGGACTAGGATTCAAATATGTATCAGCTATCGGTCTTCTCGACTTCCCAATGATACTCGGCACGGTGGCATTGCTGACGATACTGATTCTATTAGGGAATCTAATAACAGATATAGTCTATGTGGCAGTAGATCCAAGAATCGAATTGTAGAAAGGTAGGCGGTCAAAAATGCAAAAAATAGAAACAAAAAGACAAAAGTTCGGAGAAACTTTGGACAATTATATGAGAGAAAAGAGGCTACCAAATTCTATGATTTGGGTTGGCTTTATTGCTTGTATATATATTGCCATTACTGACTTCTTCAAGAAACTAAAACAGTTAATTAGAGGAAAAGATACGGTGATCATAGCTAGGGATGGAACATTGAGAGAGAGAAGTCCATCTCAATGGTCATTAGTATGGAGCAGATATAAGAAAAATAAAATTGCAACGTTATCAGCTGTTTTAGTGATAGGTGTAATTCTAATAGCTGTTTTATACCCACTCTTAATGCCATATAGTCCAATTGGAACAACACCATTATTTGATGGATGGAATGGAGGAGGAGCTCTTTCAAATCCCAATCTTAAGTACCCTGGCGGAACAGATATTTTAGGAAGAGATGAATTCTCAAGACTATTAGCCGGCAGTGAAGTATCTCTAACTGTAGGTTTGTTTTCAAGTGTCCTATCAGTAGTCATAGGAGTTACCTTGGGAGCAATAGCTGGATACTATAGAGGATGGAATGAAGAAATTATCATGAGAATCACAGATATGTTCCTCGCTCTACCCTTTTTAGTTATAGCAATCCTTGCTGTATCCTTCATCCGAAGAGGAAGATTAGTATTCCTTCGTCAAATACCACAATCAATTGTTATTATTCTTGTACTGGGGATATTTGGATGGGCAGGTCTAACGAGACTTGTAAGCGCAAATACGAAACAAATTTATAATCTAGATTATGTAAATGCTGCAAGAGTACTTGGGGCAAGTAATCGGAGAATAATTATGGTGCACATTATACCTAATATCTTAGCACCAATAATCGTAATTGCAACACTAAACATTGCAGGGGGAATCTTAGCAGAGGCAGGATTAACATTTCTTGGTTTAGGAAGTCCAACGACAATATCGTGGGGACAGATGGTAAATGATGCACAAACAGTGCTGAAAACGAATCCAGAATTAGCATTACTACCAGGTTTTGCAATATTCTTTGTAGTATTAGCGTTTAACTTACTAGGAGACGCATTAAGGGACGCACTAGATCCAAGATTAAGAGAGTAGATGAAAATGGCAAAACCAATATTAGATGCACAGGACATTTACACATATTTTTACACCGAATCAGGAGTGGTAGAAGCACTAGATGGAGTGTCTTTTGATGTTAATCAAGGAGAACCTGTAGGAATTGTAGGAGAATCAGGTTGTGGAAAGACAGTAACAGCGAAATCAACTCTGAGAATCCTTGACAAAAATGGTAAAACAGTAGCAGGTAAAATTCTCTACAAGGGAATAGATCTGCTAGAGCTTCCAGATTTGCAAATGAGAAAAATAAGAGGAAAGGAAATTGCAATGATATTCCAAGATCCAATGACAAGTCTAAATCCAATATTCAAAATAGACGACCAAATGACAGAGGTAATCGCGCTACATAGAAACTGTAGTAAAAAGGAAGCGTTGGAATATGCAATAGAAGCATTGGAACAAGTAGGAATAGCAGATGCACCATCAAGAGTGAAAGATTACCCACATCAATTCAGCGGAGGACAGAGGCAAAGGGTACTAATTGCGAGGGCTCTAGCACTCCAACCAAGTCTTCTGATAGCCGATGAACCAACAACAGCTTTAGATGTTACTATACAAGCTCAGATCCTTGAACTCATCAAGGAGATGCAAAAGAAGCACGGTCTTGCTATGATGCTTATCACCCACAACCTCGGCGTCGTCGCAGAAACAACCAAACGTGTCCACATTTTCTACGGTGGTCGTGTAGTCGAATCTGGTCCTACTGAGGACATCTTCATCGACCCTAAACATCCTTACACTCGCGCTCTTTTCGATTCTATCCCCTCTCTTGAAAAAGATAAACATCGTTTAGCCACCATTCCTGGACTCGTACCAAGACTGATCAATCCTCCCAAGGGTTGTCGTTTTCATCCTCGTTGTAAATTCGCTACTGAAATCTGTATGCGTGATCGTCCTCCTGACGTTATTATCGATAAGCAAAGAGGTCGTCGTGTTCAATGTCACCACTTTGAGGAGTTAGATTTACATGTTGATGATACAACTGTACAAAAAAGAACACGCGTTAAAGAGGAGGCCTAATGATGGTAAGTACTTTTGAAGAATATGAAACAGTAGATTTGTTTTCGGAATGGAATCCTAAGATAGAGCCTATTATTAATCTCATCAATTTGAAGAAATGGTTCCCCATTAGCGAGCAATCTATTCTCTTTTCCAGAGTTGTTGCTCAAATTAAAGCTGTAGATGGAGTTAATCTTTTCTTGAATAAAGGAGAGACTCTTGGTCTTGTAGGTGAATCTGGTTGTGGAAAAAGCACTACTGCTAGAGTTACTGTTAAACTTGAAGAACCCACAGAAGGATCTATTTACTTTAAAGGCATAGATATTTTCCAACCTATGACAAGAGAAGAAGTATTAGCAATTAAACGTCAATTACAAATGGTTTTCCAAGATCCATATTCCAGCTTGAATCCAAGAAGAATGGTTCTTGATCTTATCAAAGAACCTTTTGACATTCATTTTCCTGATATGACCTATGAGGAAAAGGAATCTAGAGTTCTTGAAATTCTAGCTAAAGTAGGATTAGAAGATTACCATGCTTTGCGTTATCCTCACGAATTCAGTGGGGGTCAAAGGCAGAGAATTGGTATTGCAAGAGCTTTAGCTATCCATCCTGAAGTCGTGTTACTGGATGAACCCGTAAGCGCACTTGATGTCTCTGTTCAAGCTCAGATACTTAACCTTCTACATGATTTGCAAGTTGAATTTAATCTGACTTTCATGTTCATTGCTCACGATTTAAGCGTTATCAAACACGTTTCTGATCGTGTTGCTGTTATGTATCTAGGTAAAATCATGGAAATGTCTCCTACTAGCGTGCTATTCAGGAGAACTGCTCATCCTTATGCAGTGTCTCTTCTGTCAGCCATTCCAAGACCTGACCCACATATAAAAATGGATAGAATCATCTTAGAAGGAGATGTTCCAAGTCCAGTTAATCCTCCATCAGGATGTCCATTCCACCCAAGATGTTACAAAGCTCAAGAGATATGCTCTAAGGTATCACCACCTTTGGATGAATTGGAACCAGGTCATTTTGTGGCATGCCACTTTCCAGAAATATAATTTTCTCCTTTTTTCCTTCTTTTTATTTTATAAAATACTAATATAGTACTATATGGTAAGTTATTTATCTTCTATATACTCGTGATTACGAATGCTAGCATACAAATATTTTAAGAAAAAGACTTATGGGTTCCGAAGCTTTTTTCATGACGCATTTAAAGTAATGAAAAGCTCCTCACATATTCGCGAAGTCATGAAATCCGGTAGAATAAGTGATCAGTTCAGAGAGAGGATTATGCTTGCTGTTACTGCTGTCTATGGTTGTAAATATTGTGAATGGACACACACTAAAGCTGCATTGAATTCTGGATGTACAGAAGAAGAAATTTTCGTAATTATGGCAAATGATTTTGATTCATGTGATCCAGAAGAAGTTATTGCTTTAGCTTTCGCACAACACTATGCTGAAACAAATGGAAACCCAACTGATGAAGCATGGAATAAACTTGTTGAACAATATAATATTCAAAAGGCAAATGACATCATGTTGCTTATCAAGATGGTTACAGTGGGTAATTTGTTGGGTAACACGGTTGAAGCATTTGGTAGTAGATTCAAAGGAAAACCACCAGAAAATGGATCGTTGTTATTTGAATTATTTCTCTATATCTTTGGTTGGCCATTCATCCTAATTTTGAATAGGAAAATAAAGAAAAAAGCAAAAAGAATTGATTGAATTAATAACCTTCTTCTATATTTACTTCATTTAGAAACTCTCTTTCTCCTCTAGCAAATCTACTTATGTTTTCGATTTGTTCATCCCATCTTGTTAATACACTGAAAGGTGATGCTGCTCTATGAGGAGAGAGAATGACATTGTCTAGCTCATGAAAAGGATAAACTGAAGGATGCTTTTCTCCTTTTTCATTGGGTTCTGGTTTGTAATTATACCAGACATCAATGGCTGCACCTAAAATTTTCTTTTCTTTTAACACATAATAAAATGCTTCTTCATTAATCACTTCTCCTCTTGCCATATTAACGATTAATCCTTTGCTACCTAACAGCTCAAGCTCTTGTTTTCCTATCATTCCTTTTGTTTTTGCCGTAAGTGGAACAGCTACAATAAGTGTATCAATTGCTTTTAGAAACAAAGGAAACTCTTCAGGTTTGTATTGTTTTACAAGCGTTGGGAGAGAAGATGCTTGTTTCTTCCAATCTCTTCTTAGAACTGAAAACCCTACATCAAAATTTGATAATAGCCTATGTACCTTCCTATTGACTGCTCCATAACCTAGAAAACCTATTTTTCTTCCTTGCAAAGGCACTGAAACTGCTTCATTATCTCCTTTCCTCCAATGTCCTTCTTTCATCCAATTATGATGTAAAACAACTTTGTTTGTTAAAGCTAGTAAAAGAGCAACAGCATGTTGAGCTGTATTGTCAGAATTACCATGACCATTAACTAAAATTATAGATCGCTCTTTAGTAACTTCTTGGAACAGAGATATTAGGTGTTGTACACCAGCTCCAGGATTGATAAATAGTTTAACTTTCTTTGCAGCTTGCAGAAGTTCTTTTGTTGGTCTCCAACCCATTATTATGTCTGCATCTGGAGCTAATTTCAGAAAAGTCTCTTCCTCCATATCAGGAGGGAAGATCAAATTAACCTGGGGATAGTCTTCCAGACCTAGAGTGAGATACTGTTTTAGTTCTTCATTTGGCTGCCAAATACAAAGAACATTAACTTTCTTTTCTTTTTGCATTGTCAAATTTCAAATTGAGAGAAGAAATAAAAACTTTCACACTAAACTAAGAAATTGTTCACAATTGCAGATCAAGATAATCTGTCATTTCCTTAAGCAACTCGATATATTCCGGACTTACAGTATGAAGTAATTCAAGAAAATTAAGGATATCTCCGGGGTCTACTGCAGTTATTTTCAAAGCTTCTTCATAATGTGTTAAGTTCTCAAATAGTTTCTTAGTATAGTTTTGTCCAATTGAAATATAGCGTTGATAGAACTCTTGAATCTTCTGTGGATCAAGGTCACTATCCATATGAGGAGTAATTTCTACCATAGCACTAAAGGCATTTTTTACTTTTTCATATTCTTCATAATCAATTCTAAATACCAAAACCTGAGCAGTTCTTCCATAGTATGAAACATTGTGTCTCCCCTCTCGAAGTATTGCTATAGTTTGAATTAAGTTAGCCTCTTCCATCTTCTGGATATGGAAATACAAGTTATTTAGGCTTACTTCAAAGTCTTTCCAGTCAACGCCATCAATTTGTCTTTTTACTTCCTTATAATGCTGAACTCTTTGATAGATTTCTTGTGCACTTAATGCTCTTCTAATAATTTTTTGGCTATCAGGTCTCTCTGATGCTTCACTCAAACCTTCCCCTAGAGATTTCAAAATAAGAATTCTTACAGTGTGAGCATAATATATTTTCTCAGCATCTTTTACTAGTTTAATGGGTGGTAATTTGTTCCAAAAATCATATAGAACTTGCCTATCTCTAGGATTGAATTGCGTTTTTTCTGGTTCACTCATTAAAATCACAACATACCTATTCCTTTTCTCTACATTGATTTATTTAAATTATACATTAATAACCTTTACCATTCAAAATAGTTTAACGGTAAAAATGTTTTTAAAGGTGTATGCAAAAAGTTCTTAGTTATGACTAACAAATACTCTGAAATTGGCAAACATGTCATCATACTTGAAAATAAGCATGATGCAAATCTCATCTGCGTAGAGATGGAAGAAAGTCTAGTGTTCATTGATACAGGTAGAATGTATGATGTTGCAACACAGTTTCGAAATGAAATGGAACAACGATTTAACAAGAAAGCATCTCATCTGTTCATAACTCATTACCATTTTGATCATTACGGTGGAATTTCAGCATTCAAAGATATTGAAATTGTCGCAGCAGAAAACAATTACGAGCAATTCATTGCAGATATAAACTATCATTTGACTAAGGATAAAAGAAAAAAATATGTGGAAAAATGGAAAGAACAAACTGAGAAGCAGAAACTTGATATCTCTGAAAGCAGAAGGATTCACTGGAAGTATTTTTCTCTAGCTGAATTATATTCACCAACCAAAGCTGTAGTTGATGAATTTGAATTTGGCAGTAACAAGAGAAAGCTGATTTTCAAAGTTACAGGTGGACACTCTAAGTGTTCTGCTTATGTTTACATCCCATCTGAAAATGTCATTTTCATTGGAGATAATCTTGCTATAGATCCAGAAAGGAAAGAAGAAGGTGCCTTAGGATATTCAATGCAATTTTACAGATTGGGTTTAAACAACAGGGTGCTAGAGGTTTTAAGGGAGATTGAAGAACTTCCCGCCAATACTGTTGTTCCTGGTCACGGTCCAGCTATTTCAAAGGGTCATATGATCAAAATTCGAGAATACTTTGAAAATCTGTTTGAAGTTATGAAAAAACTATATAGAGAGGGTAAGAAACCAGAAGAATTATCGGAAAACAATAAATTAGAGAAGTTTTATGATAACAAACTAGAGAGCTGGGAACAGATAATAAAACAACAATATACCACAGTCGTAAAAGAAGAAACCAGAAGAGAACTAGAGTTAAGAAAAAGACAGATGCTAGTTTCAATTTGTGCGAAAGATTTGGGTTCTTATCTCAGTATATATACAGACAATTCTGAATTCATTTTTCCTAATGAACATTCATTAGAGAGAAAAGAAAGTTTTAGAGACAATTTCCTTGGATTTAATCAAATTATTGAACAAGAGTATGTAGCTGAACAATACCATCATCTAGAAAATAAGATTGTGGAAATAGGGAAATACTCTGCTAAATTTAAATCTAAAGAAGATCTAATGAATTATGAGAAGAAGTATGTTTATTCTTGGATTAAAGAAAATAATGAATGGAAAATTATAAGTGATATGACAATTTCTGAAAGAGTATTTTGAAAAGGTGAATAAAATGACAAAAGTAAAATTAACTGTAATAAAAAAATTCGAACCTAAAGATATCTTGGGACATGATTTCATTCGACCTAGTGGAAAACCCATAGTCTCTTGTGGGTTTGAGGTAGGAGAGGAGTTCATTGTTAATGAAACAGGAAACATGCCGGAAGGATTTTGTCACCATGCTTGGTATGGTTTATACAAAAATGTAAGCGTACTGAAAAATGGTGGGGGATTTCCTGATTGGACTGGTGAAAATATGATATACACAGCATGTCCAGATGGAATAAGACCAGTGATTTTCAAAGTAGAGCGAATTGAAAATTGATTTTTCTAGTAGATGGTGTTCAAAATGAAAAACAGTTCGGAAATCAGAACAATTGAGAAAACAGTAAATCTTTATATTGAAGGTTTATATGAACGAAAGTTCAATCTGCTTAAAGAAGCTTTTTGGGATAAGGCAAGAAATGTGGGAATAACACCACAAAATGAATTCTGGTTCAAAACAATGGATTTTTGGGAAGAGAAATGTAAAAGTCCACCAGATCAAGAATTTATGAAAAAAGCAGAGATAATTATTGAATCTATTGATGTTTGGCATAATTCTGCTATGGCAAAGGTGAAACTAGTTGTTACACATAAAGAAAGAATCTATGAGTGTATGGATTATCTATCAATATTGAAAATCGACTCAAAATGGAAGATAATTAACAAAACTTGGTCTTCAAGAAATATCTTAAAAGAGTAAAAGTGGCGCCACTGTGTTCGAATCCTGTCATCGCAATACTATGAAGGTCCTAAATCGTAGACTTAGGTACTCTTGGTGGATATACTATCCATACCCCTCGTATGCGGAAAGGGGACTATTGTTAAATTGGAATTTTTCTCTCCTTTATCCCTAATATTTTTTGCGGCATTGATATGAGTATTCACTGTTTTACCACATTTCTTACATTGAGCAATATCATATGATTTTGGTGTTCGTTGAATTGTTCCTCCACAACCATTATGAAACCTGCTTGTATTTCGGGGATCAACTTGCTTAAGCTGAACTTCATATCCCAAAAGTGAAGAAGCTAAACTTACTGCCTTCTCAAATAGGTTCATTTCATCAGGCATGTTGTAGATAGCTTTTGCCAAAGCTCCTCTAGTACCTCTTGGATCAGATCTTAGATTTTCTATGTATATAACCTTACACCCACTTTTGATTATCACAGCTGCAATGAAATGGGGAACAAGATCTTTAATTGCTTTTAGGATTTTTTTTCTCTTGTGATAAACTCGAACTAGTTCTCCTTTGGTTTTTACAAAATCATAAGAATTTTTGATTTTACTCTTTACACTTAAACTATAACTTAGTTGAGGAATAACAGCAGAACTTAATTTTTCATATCTATCTATCAATAAATTAAATTCATCTGGAAGACTAACTTTAGATGAAAAAGCTAGCATGTGCTCTCCTAATCTATTAATGTCTAAACCAAGGGTTTTTGTTTTCTTTACTTTTATCTTTTTTATGTAATTATTAACTAATCGAGTAGACGTAAAAACACTTGAGGTACCTTCTAGAACTACTGATACACGTAACTTATAGCTAGGAGCTGAACTACTTCTAACAATTAAAACTTTGATTTTAGCTCCTCGTTGAAGATATGTTTGAACTTTAGAAGAAAAAATCAAAGTACCGTTAATGCGTGGAAATCCCTGTAATATGAATCCCAGATCAAATTTACCCTCTTTTCGGGCAAGTTCAGTCATTTGTAAAGAATTGCCTGGTCTTAAAATCAGATGGTCTTTATTCATTAGTAAGATAATAGGTATTC
>BPTM01000364.1 GCA_023705945.1 Candidatus Heimdallarchaeota archaeon | reverse complement strand
TAGCTTATGCTCTTGGTGCTGGTAAAGCCATAATATCGACACCTTATTGGTATGCTGAGGAGATTTTAGCTGATGGAAGGGGATTTATCGTTCCATTCAATGATTCCAATTCTATAGCAAAAAAAATTATTTACTTATTAGATAATGAAGTAGAAGGACATATTATGCGTAAACAAGCATATGTATTCTCCAGACAAATGATTTGGAAGGAAGTTGCTAGAAATTACTTAGAAATATTTGATGATCTCGTACAAAAGAGATCATACCATCCAAAATCTTCATCACAGAGAAAATCTCTGAGATCTACTCCATTTGAGATGCCTGATCCAAAATTTGATCACTTATATCGTCTGACCGATGATGTAGGTATTCTGCAACATGCTAACTATATAATACCAAATCGAAATCATGGATATTGCACTGATGATAACGCGAGGGCAATAATTACTGTTTTACTTGCACAAAATCTATCATCCGAGGACAAATTTATAAATAATTATGGATATCGATATTTGAGTTTTATTTTACACGCTTTCAATGAAACCAATAACAGATTTCGAAGTTTTATGAGTTATGATCGGAAATGGATGGAAGAGATGGGATCTGAAGATAGTAATGGGCGTGCAATCTGGAGTTTAGGTTTCACTATTGGGATATCAAATATTAAAGAATTTGAAAATGTACCATTGAAAATATTTGAAAAAGCGGTAGAAACTTTATCCACGTTTACTTCTCCTCGTGCCTTAGCTTTTGGTTTAATAGGAATTCATGCCTATTTATCAAGATTTAGTGGTGATCGCAAAATGAAACGGCATAGAAAGGAGATAGCAAATAAATTATTTGAGATGTACTGTCAAAACGCTCAAGATGATTGGCCTTGGATTGAAAATATTGTTGCTTATGATAATGGGAAAATTCCACAAGCTTTATTAATGTCTTGACAATGGTTACAGCGAAGAGATATGGTTGAAGCTGGATTGCAGTCATTAGAATGGTTATTAAAAATTCAAACAAATGAAAAAGGACACCTCACTCCTATTGGCAATAATGGATGGTATCCTAAAGGTGGTGAGATTGCACGATTTGATCAACAACCCCTTGAAGCCCAGAGCATCCTTGAAGCATGTATTGAAGCTTTTAAAGTCACTCAAGATAATAAATGGATTAATGAAGCACGTCGCTGTTTAGAATGGTTCTTAGGACGTAATGATTTGAACCTTGCTATTTATGATTATAAAACTGGAGGATGCAGTGATGGGTTATCAGCCACAGGAAAAGGTAGAAATCAAGGAGCAGAATCCACCTTAGCTTGGTTACTCTCGCTGTTAAATATGTATCACCTAGACACCATACTTGAAATTGATATAATAACAAAGGAGGATGAATGATATATCAATTTTAAAAATGAGAGATTTATAATTGAAAATTCGATTAAGGATCATAATTCTCTGGGAGGGGGTAAAAAATGCACATAGCAATGCTTTCCCCCATTGCGTGGCGTACACCTCCACATCATTATGGTCCTTGGGAATCTGTTGTCTCATTATTGACTGAAGGGCTTGTTGAAAGAGGGATTGAAGTAACACTTTTTGCGACTAAAGACTCGGAAACTAAAGCTCGTCTAGTTGGAGTGTGCCCTCAAGGGTATGAAGAAGATAAAGAATTGATACCAAAAGTATGGGAATGTTTACATATCTCAGAAGTATTTGAAAGAGGTGATGAGTTTGATATTATTCACAATAACTTTGATTATCTTCCATTAACTTACTCGAAGATGACAAAAACTCCGGTATTAACAACAATTCATGGATTTTCTTCCCCAAAAATCTTACCTGTATATAAAAAGTATAATAAAAATTGTTATTATGCATCTATTAGTGAGGCAGATCGTAGTCATGAACTTGAATATATTGCTACCGTTCATCATGGAATCGATCTTAATCAGTTCACATTTAGGGAAAAAATCGGTAAATATCTATTATTTTTTGGAAGGATTCATAACGATAAAGGAGCTAGAGAGGCAATTGAAATATCACTCAAATCCGGAATGAGATTAATAATGGCAGGAATTATACAAGATGAAAAATATTATGAACAAGAAATTAAAAAACTCGAAAAAAACGAGGTAAAATTTCTACAAATTATAGAGGATGT
>BPTM01000363.1 GCA_023705945.1 Candidatus Heimdallarchaeota archaeon | reverse complement strand
TGACGTTTACGAATCTCAAAGAACCACACAACTAACTGAGAAAACATACCCTGAGAGATTTATTAACATTATTTCTTTACAAAATACGAAAATTCTCAAGAAGAATAGTCAAGAATGAATTTAGGAGTTACTGATTAGTAGTATGATGTATCGCAGGAGAAAAACGATATTTTTCGAAGATAATAATTGGAAAGCTTGATTCTGAATAAGAAAAATCCTGAGTTGATCAATATACCAAGTTAAATTAATGGTTCCACTCTGGGTAAAACTTATCAAGTCTTAATTCTAAGGAAGCCTAGCTTAGCGCAAATACTTGAAATAATTTCAGGCCAAATGTTTAAAAATGTCAGATAATGGGTATAAAATTCAAACAGAAACTGGTATTAAAAAAAGAATTCTACACATTGATGATGATGGAGATTTTCTAGTCATAAGTAAAAATTACTTGTCAACGTTAATTAATGTCAATTTTGAGATTGATACTCTGGTTAATCCAGAAGAAGCTGTAACAAAAATAAAAGAGAACAAATACGATCTTATCATCTGTGATTATCTTATGCCTAAAATAAGTGGTTTGGAAATTCTGAAGGAATTAAAAAGTCACAATATTAACATTCCTTTTATTATTTTTACAGGTAGAGGAAGGGAAGAAGTTGTTGTTGAAGCTTTTACTCTAGGTGCAGCAGGATACATAGTTAAAGGGGGAGATCTCAAAAGTCAATTCACAGAACTCTACCATAAAATCATGAAAATAATGGATAGTTGGGAAACAAAAGAAGCATTATTTGCTAGCGAGACAAAATATAGAAATCTATTCGAAACAATTCCCGATGCCGTTTTTGTAGCAGATCCAATTACAAGAAAATTGATAGATTGTAACCAACAAGCAGAAAAATTGATAGGTAAAACTTATTACGAGATCACGGATATGAATGCAGATGACCTTCATCCAGATGACCTTATAAATAGGACAATGGAAGCTTTTAACACCCATGCTTCTGGAAAAACATTCATCTATGAATCTGAGCTAATAACTGCAAACAATGAACGAATCCCAGTAAGTATAAGTTCTAATATTGTTGAAACTAATGATGGTAGCTACCTCTTAGGAATATTCCGAGATATCTCAGAACAAAAAAGTGCAGAGAATGAATTGCTAAGATCACGCAATCTCTATCAATCAATTTTCGAAATTAGTACATCTGCTATATGTGTCTTTGGTGAAGATACGATAATAAAAAAAATAAATTCTCAGTTTGAACTAATATCTGGTTTTACCAAAGAGGAGTTAGAAGGAAAAATAAGCTGGACAAATCACATTCCTCAGCCAGAATTACAAAGATTACTTGAATTACACAAACAAAGAAGAATCGATCCTGAATCAGTACCAAAAATATATGAAACAAAGTTCATTAATAAACAAGGAACTGAAGTTGACATTCTTCTAACTATTGATTTAATACCAGGAACTAAGGATTCTATAACATCTCTAGAGGAGACTACTCAATAAACTAGCTGAGAGAGAATTAGAAGCTTAATAAAGTGAACTTAGCTATTTTGCTCACAATATGTCACATGAGATAAAACTATTGAGTATCTAAATTGGCTTAGTAGAAATAGTAAAATTTTCTCCCTACTAAATATAAAAATAAATTTCGAAACCTATTGAATTATTTTTAAAGATTATTGTTCCAATTGTTGAATAAGAAGGTTTCTGGAAATCTCTCCTTTAACGCCAAAGATTAGAACTCACCCATCTTCCAAAATTTAACACACGTTTCTTAGAATTTACCTTTGACGATAGGAGACAATCTCCTCTCGAAGTCAAGGTACTCCCTTCTTAATTAGAACCCCATCTAACAAGAGTACTTCTTATAAGAGTGACACTCGAATATGTAAGGCTGAGAGCTTTAGGGCTTCTAAAACAACTATACACCTTCTTGTCACCCAACCAATCCTAGATAACAATCTAGAAAAACAACTGATCATTAGTCCAGAGGAAATTTAGGGTTTAAATTGTTTAACACCTGTTTAACACCTGTATAACCAATGGAAAACCTACCTTTTAGGAAAGTATCTGTGTAGAATTTAAGCACAATTGAAATAATGGTATTTGTGGTAGATATACGCCTTCTAGCTAGTTATTGATAATCAATACTGTTTAATATAATAAGTTTATACATACTTATTCTATATTCGGTTATTCGGTATATACTAATCATGAATTAGAAACTCTACAAGAAGATAATAGATAAGAAAATACCGAGTGTTCGGTATGTGTTCGGTATGTTCGGTATAACTAAAATTCTA
>BPTM01000362.1 GCA_023705945.1 Candidatus Heimdallarchaeota archaeon | reverse complement strand
AGAAACTCATCTAGTTTTTACCCCTTTGTCTCTACTAATTTTGTTTGAAAAATCACTAGAATATTCAATATACTCTTAATTGATTTTTACCCCTATCCATTGTTGTTTCTAGACACTTTATAAATATTATTTCACCAGCAATTGCTTTTCCACCTAATATAGCCCATATGTAATGCAATTCTAGAAAGTTCTATACTTTAAAAAAAGTAAAAAGAGAGAGAAGAAAATAATTTATATTATTGATGTTTCTTTACCAGATCATATATTTCTGGGAAATCCAACCCAAGTTCTTTCAATTTTTCAAGAGTGGGAACACCTTTATCTGTCCAACCACGTCTCTTATAAACTGCATTCTTTAGTTTTTCATATCTTGCTTCTCTTAATTTTCTTAGCTCTTTCATCTTTTCTTCAGTTGAAAGATTTTCTACATCTATTCTAGCTTCTTCTTTGAGTTGTTTCAGATAGTACTCGTCTTCTCTGGATAAGTATTCTTCTTTGGTAACAGGTCCCATTGCTCTATAAGGAATAGAATCTAAATCTCTATATGTTACACCTTCTGGTATTAGAAGTAAATTCAAAGATCTTTGGAAATTGTAAACCCTTTCACTCATCTTGATGTAGTCAACCGAATTAAAATTTTTTCCAGTGACAGCATTATAGTATTCCACATAATTCAGAACGTGCTCAGGGATTTTTGCTGGATCCGCAATATCATCAGGCACTTTCATACCTTCTTTTTCTATTGCTCCTGTAGCAAAGTCTGTATTATCTTCAGGCACTATATCGTTCCATGGAAGTTTGCATAAGCCTAAGAGACCGAATGATGTTCTCCACATTGGGAACCACCAAAGAGCGTTTGCCTTTTGCTCGAAAGTAGGCATATTATTTCTAACCATATCTTCGAAAATTAACCAAGCTTCGTCATGTTGAGGACCTTTTAGTGCAAAACCATATCCTCCTTGTTGAGCAAGACTTTCCTTGGTCATATATTCACTAAATTCCAGACCTTTGGATTCCATTCCAATGTCATGTACTAGTTTTGCTTCATCTTCAGAGAGGTTATATTCTTCAACAAAATATTTCTTGAGTTTCTTAACACCCATTCCAAAGATTTTACCAAAACCTTCACCTCGAGCAATTTGATGAATGAGTTCTAGAGCATCTTCAGAATTACCCCAAGATAGATCAAGTCCGCCTGTTCTTTCCTTGTTGAGGATGCCATACTCATAAAGCTCCATTAGAAAACCTATTCCTGTTCCTATACTAATCGTATCTAAACCATATGTGTCACAATAGAAATTAACTTCTATAACAACATCAGGGTCATCAACATACCAATTGCTTCCCACACCAGCTAGAGTTTCATATTCAGGACCATCTACTGAGACTAATTGTCCTTTATATGGACCTGTTTTACACTCAAAATTACTGACTCCATGACTGCATCCAACAGCACAACCTTTCCAGCAAGGATCGGGTCCTTTATTGAACTTTGCACGGTATACTTCTTTACCAATGTTCTCATGATTATCAAATCTACCATACTTGAAATTCTTAGTTGGGAGCAAATCAAATTCATGCATAATAGGAACTAAATGGACTGTTCCCAGAGTTCGCATTTCATTTTGTTTTGAATCAAGTTTTATCATTTCATCAGTGTGTTTTCTCCCAACTTTCTTTACAGCTTCTAAATCAGCAGGATTATTACCTTGGGTTCTGACATTCTTCTTCTTAACGACAATTGCTTTGATTTTCTTGTTTCTGAGAATAGTACCTGTTCCGCCTCTTCCCGCTTGCTTATATCTAACGTATTTTCGTTTTAGATCAAACCAGCTGAAGTTCAAACAACCACAATAGGCATTTTCAGCTCCAGGACCAGCTGAAACAACAGATATTTCTCTTCTGTCTCTTTCATCGTCAGCATATTTTTCTGTTAAAATGGTTCCTATTTTATAAGTTTCAGAAGGTAAATCTTCCGCATCATCAATAATTATTTTCCCTTCTTCTCCATTAACATAAATTGAAACCTCTTTTTCAGATTTACCTTGAATAGCAAGAGCATCAAATCCGGCATATTTCAGAAATGGACCAAAATACCCTCCTGCGTTAGAATCTATAATTATACCTGTCAATGGTGAGACTCCTGTTACTATGCTCTTTC
>BPTM01000361.1 GCA_023705945.1 Candidatus Heimdallarchaeota archaeon | reverse complement strand
TGGTGGTTCAAACACTTATATTATTTATACATCATAATAGTAAAAGTGACAGTTCTAGTTGTCTATTCGAAAGGAAATCACAACCGTCTTTAGTAACTAATACGTCTTCTTCAATGCTAGCGTAACCATGGTTTTCAACATAGACATGGAGTTCTAAGGTGAAAGCTTGATTCTCCTCAACAAGCATGAGAGGTGAATTACCGTATTTCTCCCATTTAGGGCCTAAGAGGCAACCTGAATCGTGAACATTTCTTCCTATCTGGTGTCCTAGTGCATGCTTGAATTCTTTATATCCTGCCTTAACTACAATGTCTCTTGCTATTTTATCTATCTCCCAACCATGCATTCCTGGTTTCAGTTTTTCTGCACTGGTAGTAATTGCTTTTACTACAGTTTCAAATGCTCTTACAACTTCTTTTGGAGGTATAACTTCTCCTTCTCTTAATACATAATTCATTCTCTGAAGATCTGAGGCATAACCTTCGTAAAATACACCATAATCAACATTTATGAGGTCTCCTTTTTTGACTTTAATATCTGAAGATGCTTTTCCGTGTCCTATGGAGGTTGTGGGTCCTACATGTATTAATGGAGGATAGGAAACAGTTACGCTATTTTCTTTTGTAAATTTCAGTAGCATTTTTTCTATGTCTTCCTCACTCATTCCAAGCTTAACAAACTCGGTAACTTTTTTATGTCCATTTTCACTTATTTCAACTGCTTTTTTTATCTTATCGATTTCCAAACCTATTTTCCTCCCTCTTAAAGCAGCAAGTAATTTTTCCGAGGAGATTAGTCTTTCAATGTAAGGTGTACCCTCTAGAAATTTGTTTAATCTTAACCACATTCCATGAGTTAAACCATCTGCTGCTACATTATCTATTGAATAGTTTATTGCTATAGAGCTGGGGTCTATTTCATCTAGGATTTTTAACAAATCAGTTTTAATGCTTTCATCGTAACCAATAATTGTATCATAAACACCCATTTTCTCTAAGTTTGGAACATCATAACGACCACAAATTACTATCTTTTTTCCAGTTTTTGTTATTATAAGAACTGTTTGCCAGGTCAACCATGAATCTTCCATAAGGAAATATAGACTGGGGTCATGTATCTCTGAAGTTTTTCTGACATAAGTTAACCAAATATCTATGTTGAGTTCTTTCAGAATACTTATGGCTTGATCTGTTTTTTGTTTCACTAAGTTCATGTTGATGTGAAATTATATAGTCTTTATTTGAGTTTTGCTCAACTTTCAAACATGTTGATATACATGTGTTTATTTACATTATAAGTAAATTCAAAAACGATTTACCCAAATAAGATAAAGTTAAAGAAGCTTTAAATACATAACATTATTGTCCGCTGTTATCAAAATATCAACTTAAGAGAGGTCATCATGTCAAAAGACGAAATTAATGGAAAGGAGAAAGGAGATGACGTCGCTAACTCTAAAATGGCGTCAAAAGTTGATATCTCTGAAAGGCAAAGGCAAACACTCATTGAAGTAGTGGATGATATAGCTGGGGAAGAAGTAAAGAAGGTAACTCTAGTCTTATTGAATGCAGATGAAGAAACCACAGATGAAGAGATTTCAGAAAAGCTAGATATGAGACTTAATCAAGTGAGAAAATCATTATACAAACTGTATGATTTACAGCTAGCTACTTTTAGAAGAATAAGAGATAAATCAACTGGCTGGTTTGTTTATTTTTGGACTTTACATCCTGAGAGAATAGATACCTTTGTAGAGAAAAAACAACTAGAAGTTTTAGAAAAACTCCAAACTCGTTTGATTTATGAAGAATCTAATATGTTCTTCACTTGTGATAATCCCGATTGCCCTCGTGTAACATTCCAGAATGCAATGGATAATAATTTTGAATGTGAAACATGCAAAGGACGATTGGAGGCCTTTGAGAATGACCAATTAATTAAGGTGCTAAAGGAAAAAATAGTTGAACTTGAAGCTATCCGAGAAAAAACACAAAAGATTATGAAGGGCGAGAAGTAAAAATCTAATCGCTCTTAACTAAGACGTTTTTGAACAGATTCACTCTCCAATTCTCTTATTGCATCCTTAGCAACCCATTTTCCCTCTGTAGAATCTAGCTGAGCTATTGTTTTTGCAACTTTTATAGCTTCTTTATTGAGTTTAAGATTTCTTTTTCCAATCTGTCTCAATGCCCAGTTAACAGCCTTTTTTACCATTATTCTAGAGTCTGTAGAACCCTTCTCAATCAGTGGAAAGAACTGAATGAAAGACTGATCTTCTGCTTTTTTGTCGCTTACAGCTAGTCTTGCCATCATTACATAACCCGCTCTTTTGATGAACTCTTCTTCACTATTACTCCATTCAAAGGCTTTAGTGTAAGCAAATTCTGTTTTCTCGAAGAGATTCATTATAGTTTGATCACAGATTTCCCAATAATCAAAATCTCTAACCCATTTTTCTAGTTGCTCTTCAGTTACTTGTTCGGGAACATCAATCATACTAGCTAAAATCATTGTTTCCCTATACCCCGTATCCCATAATTTGTGAGCTAATTCTCTATCTTTTTTTATTCTCTTTGCCATTTTTCTAAGTTCTGGTATCCTTATTCCGAAAGTTTTGTCAGGAGTTATACCAAACCTTGCCATCCCTTCAATTGATTCAAGATTAGATTTAGATTTGAATTCCCGCATTATTTCATCAAACTGCATTGTATTCAAAATGGAGGTAGTATTTAACCTTAAAAATCTATATAGTTCACAAACAATTATTTTGCAGTAAGAATTGTTCTTTCAGTAAAGTTTTATTATTTAAAAATTATTTTTTATTAACTTATATTAGGCGGAATTTTAATGTTTCCAGAAGTAATAAAAACTCAAGAAGAAATAAAAGAAGCTGGTTTGGATAAATTAATCATAAAACTAGACCATATTGCGTATCGCGTAAAAAAGGGAGAGGGAGAAAAAGCAATGGCAGAACTAGCGAATCTTGTCCCTTATAAGGAATATAAAACATTCAAAGTAGCATCTATGAATGCTGTAACTAGTGCTATAAAGCTACATGACACTCTACCTGTTATCGTTGTAAGTGAAGGATTGTCTGAGGATTCAGTTGTGGAACAATATGTGAAGAAATTTGGTGGGAGAATCCATCATTTGGCATATCTTGTAAACAACATAGATAAAGTGGTTGAAATTCAAAGAAAAAGAGGCGTTCAATTTACCACAGATTCAATAATTGGTAGTGAAAAAGAAGGAATAAAACAGATTTTCACTTTACCCACTGATACTGCCAATCATATTATTGAATATATTCAACGATTTGGTGACTTTGATGGTTTCTTCACCCCCACTAATATTAATGAGTTGATGAAATCAACGGAAAGGTTAGGTGAAGCTTAAGGCATTGTGAAAAAAACTTATCTTTGTAAAATTTATCCGTACATTATGAAGAAGTTACTTGATAGTGTTTCGGCAGGTCTTTATCCAAATCCTGTTTTGTTGGTGTCATCTGAATATCAAGGAGAGGAATCAATAATTACTTTATCTTGGGCTGGCAACAGCTGTTCTAATCCTCCTATTATGTCACTTGGAATAAGAAAGGAAAGGCATTCTCACAATATAATTAAACAATCTATGGAATTTGTTATCAACATTCCAACAACCAATATGCTTGATAAGGTTGAAATCTGTGGTACAAAATCTGGAAAGGACATAGATAAATGGTTAAAATGCGATTTTACAAAAGGACAGAGCAAAGTAGTTAATGTACCTCATATTGAAGAATGTCCCGTTAGTCTGGAATGCAAGGTAATTCAGATAATTGAATTAGGATCTCACGACCTATTTCTAGGTGAGGTTGTTGCAATCCATATGGACGAGAAATGGAATTCTGAACAATACCCTGATCTTTTAACATATGTTAGAGGAATTTACAAGAAATGCGTTGAATTATGAAATTAGTTACAGAGAAAATGGTGGCAGGACAGGGATTTGAACCCTGGATCCTTTACTCCCGAAGCAAAAATCTTACCAAGCTAGACCATCCTACCTTTATTTTGTTTATATTGGGTTTTTTTAATTAAAAAAATTCCGACATCACATAGTTCTGTTTAATCACCAAAGAAAAGTATAAATCTCCATCTTGTTAGAAAAGTATGATGAAAGTTAGGGTCATTAGCACTTTTTCTTTTGCAAAATTAGAAAAGAAGAAAAAAGCAGTTTTTGTTGTTGTCGATACGTTTCGTGCAACTAGTTCTATTGTGACTTTGAAGAATTCAGGAGCATCAAGTATTTATATCACAGACAATGGAGACAATGCGAAAAAATTGAAAGCGCTACTCTTTCCGGATGCTCTTTTAATTGGAGAAAGCAAAGGAATAATGATTGAAGGGTTCGACTATGGGAACACCCCTTCTATTTTTTCGAGAAAAAGTTTCAAAGGAAAAGAAATAATTTTTACCTCTTCTAGTGGTGCTAAAACCATTACTGGCTTGAAAGCTCAAAATAATGTTTTTCTTGGATCACTGTTAAATCTTAATTCAATAACAGCAAAAGTAGCAGAAATTGCAAAAAAAGAAGAATGTGATATATTTATCCTTCCTTCAGGAAGTTCTTGGGATGAAACAATGTACGTTATTGAGGATTGGTTAACTGGGATTTTAATAGCAAGCAATCTATCTACAAAATTCGGCTTTGTTGACATCTCCGAAGGTGATTTTTACTCCAAAACAAAAGAGATTACTGAGGACGAATACGTTCTAAGTCATCTATTGAAAAACTCCCCAAATGGTGAAGCACTAGTGGAACTTGGTTTTGCAGATGATGTAGATTTTGCCATTAAACTTAGTAAAATAAATGATGTTCCAGAAATAAAGGAATTTAGAGAGATGAATGGAATATCCTTTTGCGTGATTAGTTAACCACCTCTCACCTCTCTAAACGTCTACACTATTGAAGTCAACTTTTTTATCTCTTTTATCTGGATGAAATTTATCGATATATTCAGCTGGAATACGTTTTAGAACTCTGTAGGGATCATCAAAGACGCTCAAAAGTTCCCATCCAATGTCTAGTGATTCAAAGATGGATCTATCTTCGTGATAGTCTTGGTTGATAAATTTCTGTTCGAATAATACTGCAAATTCAAGGATTTTTTTATCAGTATCAGTAAGAGACTCATCTCCTACTACTGCAACAAGATCTCTTAAATCTCGACCTGTAGCGTACAGTGCATAAAGTTGGTCAGCAACATATTTGTGATCGTCCCTTGTAGATCCTTTACCTATCGTATCTTTCATCAATCTCGAAAGAGAAGGTAATGGATTAATAGGGGGATAAAGACCTTTACGATTTAGTCCTACATCTATAAACACTTGTCCTTCTGTAATATATCCTGTTAAATCTGGAACAGGGTGTGTAATGTCATAATTAGGAAGTGTTAGAATTGGCAATTGGGTGATAGAACCTTTCTTTTCAAAAATTCTACCAGCTCTTTCATATATTGTAGAAAAGTCAGAATACATGTAACCAGGATATCCTCTCCTACTTGGTACCTCGCTTCTCGCTGCTGCAACTTCTCGAAGTGATTCTGCATATGCAGTAATATCTGTAAGAATAACTAGAACATGGTATCCGAGTTCATATGCCAAATGTTCGGCAGTAGTTAGTGCTAATCTTGGTGTTAAAAGACGTTCAATCGCTGGATCATCTGCTAGATTGAGAAACAATACTACTTTATCCAATGCACCAGTTTCTTCAAAATCATCTCTAAAGAAACGAGCTTCATCTGCAGTAATTCCCATTGCTGAAAAGATAACGGCAAATTCTTCTTCAGTACCAAGAACCTTGGCTTGGCGAGCAATTTGAGCAGCAAGCATATTGTGAGGAAGACCACTCCCACTGAATAAAGGTAATTTTTGTCCTCTAACCAGTGTAAGAAGCGTATCGATTGTACTGATGCCCGTTTCAATAAACTCATTAGGATATTGTCTTGCTGAAGGATTAATAGGTGATCCATTAACATCTAATATCTTGTCAGGAACTATGTCACCACCACCATCAATTGGAGTACCTCTTCCGTTGAAGACTCTCCCTAACATCTCTTGGCTTACACCTATTCTCATGGTTTCTCCTAAGAATCTGCAAATTGTGTCTTTGGTCTCTAAACCTGCTGTTCCTTCAAAGCATTGAATAACTGCTAAATCCTTGGAAACATCTAACACTTGTCCTCTTCTTCTTTCTCCCATAGTTGTTTGGATTTCAACCATTTCCCCATATGAAACACCACCCATCCCTTTCAAATCAACAAACATTAGAGGTCCAGACACTTCTGTTACTGTTTTGAATTCTCTTGCTTCGTATGTCTCTTTTATTGTCATCATTATCACCTATTTACTTGTCTTCCTCCATTCCAAATTGCTGAGGTGTTAAACCATCGATTTCTTTCATCAGTTCATTTAAACTAGTTTCGATTTCGCTTCTGTCAATATACTTCATTCTAGCAATTTTGACTACTGCACTATGATTGAAGATATCTGCAACTATTGCACCCTTTTTGTAGAGATCTGATGCTTTTTCATAAAATCGAAGGATGGTTTTTAACATAAGGTATTGTTTTTCAAGACTACAGAAACTATCTATTTCATGGAATGCATTTTGTTGCAAGAAATCTTCCTTAATCATTCTTGCTGTTTCCAAAATTATTTTTTCACTTGGTGGTAAAGCATCAGGTCCTACTAAAGCAACAATGTCTTGAAGCTCCTTATCCTTCTGTAATAGAGCTAATGCTTCAGAACGTAGTTTTGGAAATTCACTATTTACATTTTCTATGTAATAGTCTTCTAATGCTGACCAATATAGAGTGTAACTTAATAAGTAGTCAATAGCTGGAAAATGTCTTCTGCTTGCAAGATCTTTTGATAAAGCCCAAAAGACTTTTACTATACGTAATGTGTTCTGTGTTACTGGTTCACTGAAATCTCCACCAGGGGGACTAACTGCTCCTACAACGGTGATACTTGATTCCCTCGGGTTTGAACCTAGAGTCAATACTCTTCCAGCTCTCTCATAATATTGAGCAATTCTTGAAGCAAGATAAGCTGGGAACGATTCTTCTCCCGGCATTTCCTCTAAACGACATGAAATCTCTCTCATAGCTTCCGCCCATCGTGAAGTGCTGTCTGCCATCATAGCAACGTCATAACCCATATCACGGAAGAATTCAGCTAACGTGATTCCAGTATATACACTTGCTTCACGAGCAGCAACTGGCATATTCGAAGTATTTGCAATCAATATTGTTCGATCCATCAGGGGTCCACCAGTATATGGATCTACAAGTTTTGGAAACTCTCTGAGGACATCAGTCATTTCGTTACCTCTTTCACCACAGCCTACATAAACGACTATTTTTGCATCGGACCATTTTGCTAGTTGGTGTTGACTAACTGTTTTTCCTGTTCCAAAACCACCTGGAATTGCACCCGTTCCACCTTTTGCAATTGGAGCAAAAGTATCGAAAATTCTTTGTCCTGTTATTAAGGGAATAGTTGAAGGTAATCTTTTATGAAATGGTCTAGGTTGTCTAACTGGCCATTCATGATAAAACTTCAAATCTACTTTATCCCCATCAGGAGTTACAATGGTTGCTGAAGTATCTTCAACCGTATAATCTCCTCTTTTTGCTATAAACTCTAATTTTCCGTTTATATTTGGCGGGACTAAAAGCTTAAAGTCAACTGTTGGAGTTTCGGGAATCTCACCTAAAATATCTCCTCCTGTTACTTTATCTCCAACTTTTATAGAAGGCTCAAAATCCCACATCTTTTTATGATCTAAACCAGGAATCTCGATACCTCTCGCAATAAAATCTCCTGATTTTTCTCTAATGACTGGTAAAGGTCTTTGAATCCCATCAAAAATCTGTCGAATAAGACCGGGTCCTAATTCTACTGACAAAGGTGCATTAGTAAGATAAACTGGTTCTCCCGGCATTAAGCCTTCAGTACTCTCATAAACTTGAACTGTAGCTAAGTCACCTGTTAGTCTGATGATTTCACCTACTAGCTTTTCTTCACCTATTCTTGCTACATCGTAAAGTTTTGATCCTAGCATATTAGAAGCTTGGACAACGGGTCCAGCGATTCTATCTATAATTCCAATTTGTTCAGAACTAGCCATGATTATGTTCCTACTGTCTTTTTCCTACTCAACTATTAGCTTCCTTTTTTTAAGTTTTATTACATCTCCTTATTTAATTTAGAAAACTATTAAATTGGGAACTTAATCCGTTCTCTTCTTCTAACCTGATTTTTGTAATGCGTCCTGAACAAGCCTCATGCCTTTAGCCATAATCTCGTTTGTTTTTTTCTCAGTTTTAGCTTCAACAAATATTCTGAAAATAGGTTCTGTTCCAGAAGGCCTAATTAGTACCCAACCCTCCTCATAGATGAGTTTCACTCCATCCATATCGATGAGTTCAACTGTTTCTGGGATAGCTGCAACAATGTGATCCATTACCCTCTCTTTCAATTCATTTGGGCAAGGTAGTTTGTCTTTCTTCTGAAAATATTTCGGCAATTCTAATACCAAATCACTAAAAGTTTTTTCAGTTTCTGCCAATATATTTGCCATCAGAGCTGCTGCCATCGCACCATCACGTACACTTTGATGTAGTCCATAAAATAACCCCCCATTCTCTTCTCCACCTAGTAGAATGTTATTAGAAATCATTTTTCTACTTACAAAAATGCAACCTACTGGAGTCCAGATTACCTTTCCTCCCATTGCGTCAGCGATATCAACAACCGCAGATGATGAGCTAACGGGTGTAACAAATTGTTTGTTTTCATGTTTACTCATAAACCATTTTTCAAACAAAACTATTGATTTATCTCCAAAGAAAATGGTACCTTTCTCATCTCCAAATATTGCTCTATCGGCATCTCCGTCATGTGCTACTGAGAAATTACATTTGCTTTGCAAAGTGATTTTACTCATCTCAGTTAGTTTTGTTGGGGTAGGCTCTGATCCTCTTCCTGGGAATCTTCCATCTAAGTTACCATTAACCGTAATCACCCTTACTCCAAGTTGTCGAAGTAATTCTGGAGTAACGACGCTCCCAGCTCCGTTTCCAGTATCAACTACAACAGACATCTTTTTCTTTTGTATGCTATCTATGTTTACTGATTGTACTATTTGATCAATATATTCCTGTTTAAGATTCATTCTTGTGACTGAACCATTCTCATTCCAAGGAACATAGGTAAATTGCTCTTTCTTAAAAATTTCTTCAACTTTAAGTTGTTTTCTTATATCAATTTCAATTCCATCATGGTCTATGACTTTGAGACCATTAAATTGAGGGGGGTTGTGACTTGCTGTGACCACTACTCCCATGTTTGCATGTAAATGCTTTACTGCAAATTGAATTAAGGGAGTTGGAACCAAACCTAAATCTATCACTTCTATCCCGCTTGCAAGGAAACTGGAAATGACGTTGTTTTTGATAAAAGGGCTGCTAAGACGGGCATCTGTACCTATAATTACGGTTCCCTTATTCTTTAACATTGAAGCAATAGCAGAACTCATTTTTGATATAAACCCTGGTGTAATCAAATCACCAACAACGCCCCTTATTCCATTGGTTCCAAAATATTTTCTGTTCATTACATCACGGAATAAATCTTATGTTATAACATTTTCTAAATTTCATCACAATAAGAATCAAACAAGAAAACATAGAGATAGAACAAAATCTTTTAAAAACTACACCGCTGGAATATCTTAACGACACGAATTATAGGTGGTCTTTACTATGAGCGTTAACTTTCTAAAAACTATAAGAGAAACAGAAAGAGAGTGCGAACAAGATATCAAAAACGCCGAAACAACTAAACAAAATGCTTTAATGGAAGCAGAAAAGAAAGCGGTTTTGAAACTTCGAGATATCGAAATTCAAGCTAAGGAAGAAGCTACTAAAACTTCATCAAATGTAAAAGTTAGAGTCGAAAAAGAATACGTCAAAATGCTCAATTCATACGAAGAAGAGCAAAATGAGTTAAAAGCTAAAGCAAAAAAACAAGAGAAAAAAGCAATCGACTTTATCTTAGCAGAAATAATGTAAAATATTACCAGTGATTCCAATGAGTATTCCTCTAAGAACAAAAATCGTAAGCGTGGGTGATGAAGAAACATCTATGGGTTTTAAATTGGCTGGAATATCAGAGGTTTATACTGAAGAACCTGAAAAATCTGGTTCTATCTTGCGTTCTCTTGCAGATGATCCTGAGTTAGCTGTTCTTATTATCACTGAAGAAGTGGCAAAAGCGAATGTTGATGTTATAAGAAGAATACGCATTAATCCCTACCCTGTTATAGTTGAAGTTCCAGGAAAGAAAGCAAAATATGATAGTGCCGAGGATAAAGTTCGAGAATTAATCAAAATGGCTTTAGGTATTGACATCGAAATGTAAAAAACTATATACTTAGTTTTCTATATTCAATAGAGGCAAAACCAATGAATGACAAATTTGTTGGAGTGGTAATGATTATCAGCTCTTTAGGT
>BPTM01000360.1 GCA_023705945.1 Candidatus Heimdallarchaeota archaeon | reverse complement strand
CTACTTCAGCCCATTCTTCAACCTGCCCAGGGCCACCACTGATAATGAGCTGGCCAGGAGCTCCTTCAATTCCGTTTATCTTCCTAGGTGCAGTATTGCCCTGACCCATTTCCTTTTATCTCCAACTTTACTGGGTGCCCTCTCGGGCAACTAATACTCATACTCACACTGGACTTCTGGTTAATATTCAAAACACTCTTCCCGTTGGGCAGTATCACTTTTATATTTTCTCCCTCCTCAACCAATCTGTATGCCTCCTGATGGCACTTCAGGCAATATTTTACTATGCCGGGCATTCCTGACATCCACCCGGTCTCACTGTTACACTTATAGTATCGCCAGTACCAGTACCTAGACCTATTATTAAGTGCTGCCAGTCCAACGTATCGACCGGTATTCTGGTGACATGGGTAGCTACCAATACTCCATCAACATAGAACTCCACCCAGCCAACCGTAGTCACACCACCAAATACTATCACCTCAAGCTGGTGCTGTTCATCATCAGATGGGGTGCTTAAAGCGGTCGTCTGCGTAGCCGCGCCATCGTTACTGGAAGCGTTGAAGGCTGCCCCAGTCCAGATAAAACCTGCGTGATGCTCCGGGTGTGCTGGAAGGGCAACGCCTAATGTATGTCTCAGTCCAAAGAACATAGCAACATCGGGGTCAAATGCGGGTTCACCGCCACCGCTTCCATCATCAGTGTGAGCTGAAATCTGGGTTAGGAACCTTGGTGTCCTAGCTGGGGTAAATTCATTACCCAGTGCTCGGGCAAGCTCAGGGCTGGTTTCTACAGCCATAACACCAGCACCGCTATCCAGGGTTTCTATTATGACCTGCCCTGAACCAGCATCCAGCGGTACTCCTCTGACAGCTACCTGGGCATTGGCCAGAGCAGCCTGCCATGTCCATCTCTCTATGTGCCACGGGGCATCCTTCAGATCTGGCGACTCGTCAACTATATTGCCGGTGCCTGTCCTCTGGATGGCCCGGTATGAGCAATTCTTTAGCCTGACTGTGGCGAGGTCCCCGGCGACAATCGTATCCACATCAGTATTTGCAATGGTGAAAACTCCTGTACCTGCATTAGAAACCGTTCCTACATTGGAACAGCCCCTCATAGATAGTGTAGTTGCCCCGGTAGCAGCGGATGTAAGGCTATTTCCGCCGAAGTCACAATGCACAAAGGTCAGTACGTGGGCACGCGCTGCTGATGTATTAAAGGCAACTACTTCGCACTTATACAGAGATACCGTGCAATTTTGAGTATCACAATGGATGACTCCAGCTGAGAAGTGTGTTTCATGAGCGTGTATGCTTCCACCTCGTAGGTCCAGGCACTCCCCTGCCCCAGTACCGTATATCTCGCAACTTCTTACTATGATAGTATTTCCAGGATTAACCTGAATGGCTGCATTGCCCGCGTTTGTGTTACCTACAGTAAGATTCGATATGGTGACATTAGACACTGCTTTGAGAATCGGTTGGGCTCCACTATCGGCAACAATAAGACATTCCTCCGGGTCTTCCCCTACCAGGTCTACATTTGCAGTGAGTTGAAGGTTGCTCTCGGCGTAAGTCCCAGGGCCGATCTTGATAATACTATTCGCACCAGCTTCAGCCAAAGCATGGGCTATCTTCATTCCGGCAATAACTTCCAGGGTCTTATCTTCATTAGAGTACCAAACGATAGACCCTGTAGAATCAGTGACTGCGAAGATTACCCCCCCATATACAGTAATGTCTCCTGTGGCATTGGAATTTAGAAGAGCGGTACTGATATGGGTATCATCTATTGTCCAAGTACTCGTTCCCGTCTTGGTGACAGTTCCAACATGATTATGTTCAATGTAGGCAGTTCCCAGTAAACTGGCATCCGTAATAGCCAGAACAGTTGAGCAGAACCAGAGGTTTAATGTGGTGGCGCCGGTGGCACCATTCGTAATGTTGTTATTGTTCATGTCAACAGACACTAGAGTTATGGTGTGTGCAAATGCCCCGGCAGTAACTATGTCACCGTCCAGCATATCAGAGTGCTCCAGATCAAGCGTACAAGCAGCCGCCGAGAGGTCAATATCACCTCTGACAAATATGCAGTTCCAAATGAGTACCGAGCCAGCCGTCATGTGCACCGCATCCTGGGCAGCCTGGGCCGATATACGGCA
>BPTM01000359.1 GCA_023705945.1 Candidatus Heimdallarchaeota archaeon | reverse complement strand
GTTTTAATGAATAGTCCCTTTGGTGTGAAAGGCACTGTAAAAGATCAGGAATTTTTGCGTGCAGCTTTAAGTGTTTCCAAAGTTAGCTATTCGTTACATTTATTTCAAGAAAAAAATGTCGAGTTTTTGCGAAAATTTGTATTAAAAAATAATAAAAATATAGATGAAATAATAAAGGCAGAATTTGAAATACCAAAAATTTATCGTTTTCACAAGAAACGATATCACATAATTGAAGTAGCAATATTAAGATGTGTTTAAGTCGTTTTTAAACAATTGTCTTCTATATGAAGAATATTTTTTTTCTTTTTCAATAGAAAATTTAGCGGGTCGAGGTGAAACTACTCGTCCTCCACAAGAAGGACATTTTTCCGTATTCAAAGTATATTTACTACATTCTATGCATTTGAATATTGATTTAGTCATTCTATTTCAATCCATTTGGTTTAAATAACCTTTACTGCAGCCTTGTATCCCTCTAAGGTTTGTTCCACTGTCTCAATTGCTTTAGATACTAATGCTTCAGCTAACCCGTAATCACGAGCAGAAATTACGAATCTGTAGACGGGTGCTCCTCTAGCATAAACTTCTATAGCTAACTCTTCTTCTTCAGCTTCAACATCTTTTCGAGCATCTTTTGCCTTTTGTAATGCATCACGGATTAACACAATCCCATTACTTTCCCAGCAAATAATTTCAATGTCTCTTGTAATATTCACTTTTGGGATAGTAAGATTCTTTTTTGCTATTTGAGTTAAAACGGAAGCCCATTCTTCAGAGATACCAGCTTCAGTAAAGGCAGCTTCTCCTTTGAATAAAGATTCTTCTAATGCTTGATATAGACTACCATAATAGCCTGAAGCAACATCTTCAACTTCACTTCTAGCTACTTCAAAATCTATTTTCTTTTGCTTTGCACCCATTTCTAGAAGTGTGATAGCTGTTTTGTAGTGCTTCCATTCCTCGACTTTCTTTCTTTTTAATCCATCAGAAACCCTTTTGATACTTATGTCAATTTGGTTCTCATTGACACGCATAACACGCCCGACAACCTTTTTACCAATTCGCATAACGTTTCTGATATTCCTAACCCACGTAGAACTAACTTCAGATACATGACAATAGGCTTGTAAATCCTCATACTCGTCTAAGTTTACATATACACCATGACCAAAGATTTGTTTTACTGTACCTATTACTAAGTCGCTATGTTCAGGAAGGTTTCGCCTACTCATTAAAATCAGTAATCTTTCTATAGTTTATATTTAAAAAGTTACTTAATGAATAGAAACAATCACAAAATAATGAAAGATTATATTAGAACAATTGGAGTTGATGATGCAGCTTTTCAAAGAAAAACATCAAAGAATACATTTGTTTTTGGTGTGATTGTCAGAGGGCATAATCTTGTCGAAGGGATATTAAGAACAATGGTTAAGGTTGATGGTTGGGATGCTACAGAAAAAATTGGTGAGATGATTACATCCAGTAAATATGTCACACAATTGAGAGCAATCCAATTGAGCAGTTCCACTATAGCGGCTTTTAACATTATTGATTTAAGGGAGTTGTACAACATTACAGATATACCCGTTATCACAATCTTACCTAAACTTCCCAATGAAGAAGAGGTAAAAATAGCTCTTTCGAATTTAGAGGATTGGAATGAGAGATACAATATTCTTAGTTCTAATCCACCAATTGAGGAAATTGTATTCAAGAATCACATTGGGAAGCAATACAAAAAATTCTTCCAGCAAGTAGGGTTTACCAATACAGAACAAGTAAGAGAGGTTATTGAGATTTCAACGTATTCTAGCTCGATTCCTGAATGTCTTAGGTTAGCTGATATGATTGGGCAAAGTTTCAAAAATTATAAGATATGAAAATAAATTATTTTGTTAAACCAAGATACCAAGTTTCGTGCAATAATAATTAATCAAATGTGAAAATGCTGTTGAGCAGAGTTCTTTTTCGTTTTTCTGATATAGATGAATATTATTACGAATGAAGCGTGAAAGGGTTTTTATCATTTCAGGAAGCACAAGTGAGTTTTTAATATACAAAAAACCAAGAAAGGCTTCTACAGCATCTCCTAGCTCCCCTGCATTTTTTCTCCCTCCAATATAACTTCTTAGGGGAGAATTTCTACATGCTTCTGCGAGACTTTGATCCCAGACTTTTACACCTTGAAGATTTTTGGTTGCTTCGTATATTGCTGAATTATAAAGAAAGTTAACCAGTGAATCACCAAATTTCGCAAAATTGCTATCATAAAGGATGTTCTCCAATCTTAAGTGAAGGTTATTAGGTGTGTCCAAAAAGACCACCGCATTTACTCAATTTTAGCTTTGCACAAATCAATGAATTCCTTTGTATAAACACCAATGCGTTTGAGGGCTTCGTTAATCGCTTGAGCAGGATCAGAAGTTTTCTTTTTCATTCTAAGCTGGAATAAAAGTGATTCGTAGAAAGATTCGTCTCTCCAATATCCTGCAAAATCCACTTCAGTGTCTTTTAAGAGTTCCTCACGTAATAAGTTGAATAAAGTATGTGGGTCAGTATTTTTGATGCTAAACTTAAGATATCCTTCTTCATTTTTTATAATTTTGATTTGCAATTTTTCTTCCTCAACTGTCTCTGTTATTATCGAATTTATATATTTTATCAGTCTTGTGTTTTAAACCATTATTTATCTGATTAGATAAAAATCAGATGATTTGCTACTTTTCTGAAAATCTTCGTATTTTGTTTTTGCATTTTTCGAAGATAATTTTTCAATTAGATTCTCAATGCATTTTTCTGGAGGTTTTGTGATCGCTAACGTATCTCTCTGATACTGGAATAAACCATATTCTAATCCCTGATTTATAATGAATGCAGGATTATAATTTGTGCAATACGAGACTGTTAGAATCACTTTTTTCATAACTTGTGACCTAACATCTAAAGGCATGTTTTGAAGAATATCGAGCAATTCTTCGAGGACCTTTTGAACCAGGTTCATATTTGCTTTTGTTATTAATTCTTGACCTTCTTGATAGGATGGTACACCAGAATACTGTAGAACCGAACTTAAACTATCCAAAGAAATGATTTTTGTGCTTATTTGCTGAATTATACGTAAATGATGATAATAATAACCATTATTATCAGGAGTAACAGAATTTGATATCAACTTTCCAAATGTTTTTACGGTTTCAACAGATTGTAACACAGTCTCTCTTTCTCCAAAAAGACGAACTCTTATCCCACCTTGTTTATAGTTTAGGATAAACTCTACATGTTCTAAAGCTTTGGACAAAACCTCAATAAAGAACTGAAGATGATCTTTATTTGAAAGACTTATGTGTACATCTTTTGTTGTTGCCTTAGTCAAAATATTCACCAGAAGAGTGCTTAATAATATTTAGAGTTTATATCCTAAATGCCCACTGCCATAATCAATTGCAGTTTTCCTACTTTCAATGTTTGAACAGCTAGAACATTTCAATTTATTTCTTCCAATTTTACTTAACTTTGCTCCGCATATAGAGCAACTAGATTGTATGACTCCAAGTTGAGAGCTGATTAAGGACCCTTGTATAGGTATGGTTTTTGAATCAATGATTTTTGCACGTATAATGTCACCTAAACAGAGTGCTTCGTCAATTGTTTCTAAATATTCACGGGAAACACTTGAAATATGTATAACCATTGTATATGTTGGGTAAATTTCTTGATTTTCAATCGAAAATACTGACACAGTGATTACTTGACGTGAAACATTCACTACTTTACCAAGAATGATTGCATTGTTTCTGGGAATAGGAGTCATTTTAGCTTTAGGCATAACTGTAATTTCATGTTTTCCTAGATCTATTATTACAAGCCCTGCAACTGAAGAATAGATGTAATCATCGGTTGAATAAGTACCAGGACCTGCAATAAACTCTTCTGTTACTGCCAAACGTGTTCCTGGAAAAACCAATTCATTAGAATCTTTTGTTCTATCAAAGATTTCAATATTTGCCATTCTGTGTCACGTTTATCTACTTTAGTAAAGGAAATTGTATGAGATAAAATATCTTTCCATTAATCACAAAGAAAAACAATTGTCTTCTGGCCTCTACTAATCAAAAACTATATATTGTAACTAACTTTGTCTTTTTTGATGGCAACTCCTGAATTTGGTACAATCAGTGCAACTAGAATGGAACTACTAAATACAAGAGCCCGAATTCGTTTAGCTCAGAAAGGGCACGATCTTCTCAAAGAAAAAATGGACTGTCTTGTCATTGAATTATATGCCATCAAGGATGAAGTGCGTGTAGCGAGAAAGAAGTTTGAAGAGGAATTATTAATCGCATATCAATCTCTAGCTAAAGCAGAAATGATTGTAGGACCAGATAAAATCCGAGATCTTGCACAATATGCACCGGCAGTTTTAGAAATTAGAACACAAACCGTAAGTATAATGGGAGTAAAATCACCCAGATTTATAGTTGAAGAAGTTGAAAAAGATAGTAATGACATCTTTTACGGATTAGCTATTTCAAGTGCTCAACTCGATAGAGCGATTGTTCATTTTCGCAAATCCTTACGAACGTTGATGGTTATTGCAGAAAAAATGACATTGTTAGAAAAATTAGCTACTGAAATCAATAAAACGAAGAGAAGGGTTAACGCATTAAATTATATACTTATTCCAAAATTAAAGGCAATTTCTACTTTTATTGCAAGTACACTTGAGGAACAAGAAAGAGAAACATTTTCCAGACTTAAGAGAGTAAAAGCAATTTTGGAAGCAAAAAAGGAACAATAGTCAAAGATAAATTTCTTTTTTTCTATTGCTTACATATCGCAATTCAACTCTCTTTAAACACAGTTGTCATGGCAACAGTAATAGAGTTTATTAAGCTAATATCCATACTAAATAGACAGAGAAAGAAATAAAAGGAATCTAAATAATATAATTTTCAAGAGGCAAAGATATGACAATTACAGATTGGTTCAAAGATTTACCCCCAGCTAGTATGACCGATTCAGGTCTTAAGATGCTTATTTATCTGATAATAGTGTTTTTCATTTTAAGTGCTATAGCAGTAGCCATTTCAACAAAAGTTTACAAGAAAAGAGTCTTACCAACTTTGCTAGACATGGAATTGGAAACGGATCGACCTGTGCCGTCTGATATCCCACCAGCAGAGAGGATAGCAATTTTAAAAATTGAGAAAGCTAAATTTTTAGGAGCACAACGAGCATTATCAGACGCTCATAAAAGGAAAGAAATCGGTGAAAGCATATTCACAAGATTATCTGTAAGATACACATCAGATGTAAAGAAAATTGAAGATGAAATCGAGAAAACTGCAAGAGAAGCAGAAGTATCACAATTAGAACAAGAACTAAAGAAGATGCAAGGGGATTATCTCAGTAAAATTAAGGGAGAAACAATAGAAACAACTGCACCTACTCCAATAACTGCTCCTCCAGCTCCTCCAACCAAACCTGTTAAAGAAAAGAAAGTTAAGAAGGAGAAAAGAGGAAAGAAAGCAGTAGCTGTTGCTCCTCTTGCACCACCAAGCCCACCAATGCCACCAGCAATTGGAAAAACTCCACCCCCAACTGCAATTCCATCACCACCAATGCCAACAGCACCTACGTCTGGAGTGGGAACACCCTCAATTCCAGCACCTAGCATGCCAACACCTAAACCACCAGGGCCCATAGCATCCCCAGCCCCAACCCCCGAAGGAGGGGAAGGAGATTTGTTCGCAAAGAGCACTTCAATTGCAGCACTACGCAAAGAAATGCTGAAGGAATTAGATCGTCTTAAAAAATTCATGAGTGAACAACAATAATTTCACTCTTATAATATTAAAAACGAGAGGAAATAGTACAAATTCAACCTCTCAAATCATTTTTATTTTACTTTCATTAATTACTTTTCTTAATACAAAAGATTTTACAAGCAATTGTTTCTAATGTCATTTAAAGTAAGTGACGTTGTAATGGCAGAGAAGATTAATAATTCGAAGATAAATGCAGCGGTAAGAACTGCTAAAGAATTCATTTATGATGATTTTACAGTTGGAATAGGAACAGGCAGCACTGTAAAATTTTTTATTAAAGCACTTTCTGAACTAGTTGACAAAGATGAATTAGATATTCTTTGCATTCCTTCATCATTCGAAAGCCAGATTGAATTAGCAAGAGTAGGATTACCTACAGGATCGCTGATTGAAGAATCAGAACTGGACATTTATGTAGATGGGGCAGATATAATCACGAAGGATTTTGTACTTGTAAAAGGTGGGGGTGGAGCTTTGACAATGGAGAAAATTATGGCGCGAGCATCCCAAGAGTTTATTGTTATAGCAGATTATACTAAATTTCCCAAAGAACTAAATAGTTTTCCTGTTCCAATTGAAGTACTTCCTCAAGCCATAAACACTATAATTAAACCCATCTTTGATTTTGGTGGTGAATTTAGACTACGATATGGGGCAGGGAAGATAGGTCCTGTTGTTTCTGATAATGGGAATATAATCGGAGATGTTCACTTCAAGGACACATATGATCCGTTCGTAATGGAAAGACAGTTAACATTAATCCCTGGTGTGATTGAAAACGGAATTTTTCCAGATGATGTCGATAGAATAATCATTGGACACCCAACTTCTTCTGATGTAGTCTTCACGAGATCTGAAAAGGAAGAATCATAAAATAGCGCTAATTGTTGCTCCTTTTTTATGAGCTTCGGATAATGCTCTTCCTGTTTCAGTATCTTTTGCAACACTAATTTCTCCAGATTTTCCTACAGTTAGTTGAAACATAACCTCACCATTTATAGCGATTAAAACATCCTCACCAATACAGGTTGAAGGGAAGATTATGATCATCTTGCCCTTTGTAGGATAAACATCTAAAATATATTCTGCTTCTTCGTTCTCATCTTTCTCCCCAAAAGTTTTCACATCTATTGATAAACCAAGTTTTTGCTCTATTTCTTCAATTCTTTTTCCATTTTTTCCTATTACACGAGGTCTATCTTTATCTGAAACGAAGAGGGACAGTGAATTTGGAGGTTCGAATTTATAATTAAAATCATAAATAGAATATTTTTTCAGTACTTTCTGTAATTTTGCTGGTGTTATAGAAGAGATGGGCTTCCCACCTGTTGAACGTTTTGTAGACTTACTAATTGGGGAAACAACTATTTGTTCACCAAAAGTGTAAAGTTCATATTCTGGTCTATTTGTGAGAAAATCTTTTACAACAATCACTGGTCTGCTTAGATCCTTTTCAGTCATGCCAGTTGGAACTTTAACTGTCATAGAAAGTGTGTAAGTTTTTGCGACTTCCCCTTTTGCAATAAAAATAATGGTGTCAACAATAGAAGGGATAATGCCCAAGTCTACTCGTTTAATAAATCGCTGAATACCATCTATTGCTTGTGTTGCATGAACTACACCCAACAAACCAATACCTGCCAAACGCAAATCTGAATAAGTTTCAAAATCTTTTGTCTTTCTTAATTCATCGTAAATAACATAATCAGGACGCATGAGAAGAACCAAATCTGCCGAAGCAGAGATATCTCCTTCAAAGCCAGACATTTGTGTTATCCTATTATCAACTTGTAGATCTCTAGGATTTTCAAATGTTTTTACAATCTTATCTTTGTCAGCATAAAACTCAGCAACAGCTGTAGCAAATGTGCTTTTTCCAGCACCAGGGGGTCCAGCAATAATGATACCTTCAGCTTTATTCTCAATTCTTTCAAGTAATTTATTATCCAATTTATAATCTTTTAGTGTGAGTTTTAGAATTGGTCTTACTGCCGTTATTTCCATTGCATCACTAAATGGAGGACGAATAATCACAATTCTGGTGTTCTTTAACTGAATAACAGAAGTACCAAATCTGTCAGATTCTATGAAACTGTCCTTTTCTCTAGTTGCTCTCTCTATAACATCTTTAGCAAGTTCTTCAAGATATTCTCGAGTAAGAATTTCCTCATCTGACAAAGTAACTAACTCAAAATTTCCAGGTTTTCCCTTTTTTCCTAATGGAGGATTATTCTCGCGTAAATGTATCGACATCGTTTGTTCATCAAAATAATCTTCAATTTTCTTACCTATACTTTTTACAGTTTGTTTAAGGTATACTACAACAAGCCCTTCGGCCTTCCCAATTTCTGCCATCACTCTATCAGAAGTAACTAATATCGATTGATGCTCTTGTGCTAATTCTCTAATCTGTGCATCTAATTCTCCTGTAAAAGCTCCTCGTATCTGATTACCTGTTGGTCTATATCCATCAATAAGTATATTGTAACCATTCTTTGCACAGAAATCTCTCATTGATTGCAATTCTTCTAATGCAACAATCCCTGTTGTTTTTGCTTGATTTGCCATATTTTCTATTTCAGCTAAAACAACACGCGAAAGGACGATTGTTTCAACGTCTTCTTGTGTTGAAAGATATTTTAAAAACTGACCGTTTATTATTACGCTTGTATCAGGTGTGTATTTCATTACTTCAAGTCTCCTTTTGTTCAATAAGATCAGGGAATTCCAGCTCACTTACACTGTAATAAGAAACATCCCCTAAGCTGTCAATAACTGCAAAAACCAATTGTTTACTAATTGACTTTGATTCAGAGACAATTTGATCAATGCCGTCTATGTCAAACAAAACGCCCTCTACCATGGGAACTACTAATGCTAAATGATTTGCATTTTTAGGCGTTGCACCTCTTTCGTAGAGTTCGAAGTATTTATTGTTCTTCGAATGACGTTTTATAACATATCCTCTTCCGCGCAAGTCTTTATAGAGAAGATAATGTACGAGAAAATTTGGGATGTTATTTGAGAAAAATGCCACAACTTCAGAAAGAGACAGAATATTGTCATTTGATTCTACTACTTCAATTCTACCTCTTTCCTGCAGAATTACTGTTTCATAGGGGTCTAATTTCAAGTGATTCTTGTTTGTATATTGACCATACCAACCTTGACTGTAGAGAGAATTACCTTCTTTCTCTTCAATCAATGTAAAGTCCTTGTTCAATTTAGCTAGTAGTACCATTCTTCTTCTAGTAATATGAAAGAGAGGATAATATTAAAAATTGGTGTTAAAAGATTCTTTAGATTAAATGAAATTCAAAGAGAAACTTCAAGAATCACTAAAAGGGATAATACCCAAAGATTTACTAGATAAACTACCTTCTGGGTATTCTGTTATTGGAGATATTGCAGTTTTCAGACACTTAAATCCGAAGATTGAAGACTACAAGAGTACGATAGGGGAGCATTTAATCTCAATTGATCCTCAAGTTAGGATAGTTGTAGAGCAAGTAGATACCATTTCACCTTATCGAAAGCCAGTCATAGTACATGTTGCTGGAGAAAAAAGAACGAAAACTACCCACAAAGAATTCAATACTATTTTCAATATAGATTTGGAAACAATCACATTTTCTCCAGGAAATAAGAATGAAAGAAATCACTTAGTTCAAACAGTGAGTGATAACGAAGTTATTTGTGATATGTTTGCTTGTATTGGAAACTTATCCTTACCTATTGTTGTGAATAAACCATCTGTTAGAATTTATGGGATAGAATGGAATCAAATCGCGTTTGATTTTCTAAGACAAAATATTGAGGTAAACAAAGTAGATAATAGATATTTTCCAATCTATGGAAATAATAAAGATAGTACACCGAGAAACTTTGCGACTAGGGTGCTAATGGGTTATTTTGATATCGATTACAATCAATTTCGATGTGCCTTAGAAGCAATAGAAAATCAAGGATGGGTACACTATCACAGCTTAACACCTCGAGATAATTTAGAACAACCAATTGAGATTATTGAACAAGCTAGAAATGAATCTGGATATAAAATAGAAGTGAAAGAGATTAGGCAAATTAAGAAATATTCACCAAGATTGTATCATTTATGTTCAGATATCTTTGTTGAGAAATACTAGAAATACCTATTTCTTGCCAATAACAATTTTTATTACTATTACAAACAATCTACATAACATGCCTAGATTAGAAAAACCAACACTTTTCGACATAAAGAAATTAAAGGGAATAGCCGACTTTCAATTTGGTAGAGGTTCAGGAGATGTTTTATTTCCCAAAGATGTAATGATTGAACGTTCAAGGGGCACAAAAAGAATAAAAATTGTCTATTTAAACGAGGATAGATTATGCTCTTTTCGTGTTCGTGATGGTTTTCTTATACTTTCCATTTTGGGGGGAGAAAAGTTACATGAGAGCAAACTAGGGTTGAGAGTAAAGATAATTGAAGACGTAGAACCTTTCATAAGAAAAGGTAAATCTGTTTTTGCAAAACACGTATCAGAAGTTGATGAAAAAATATCCTCCAAGGAAGAAGTACTTATTGTTAATCATCAAGACGAATTTATCGGAATTGGAACAGCAAAAATGCCCGGAAAGCTAATGCTACAGATGAATAGCGGAGTTGCAGTAGATACAAGAAAAGGAATAGGGGAGAAGAAATAGAACAGTTATTTCTTTGTTTTTAGTTTTACAATGGCTCCTGCTAGATCGCCGTTTTCTTCTTCTAGAGCTTTGCGAACTTCTTCTTCTGATGCTTCTGTTTGAGCCATAACCAGTTCTACATCTGCTTCGTTGATACTAACACCTGCTACTGCCCCAGATTCGCTGTCTCGAGGACGGTCAATGCCTGGTCCTACAACTTGCCATGTATCTGAATCCACCATACCAGGAATAAAAGCTTTCATAACAGACGGAGTATAGATTACTGTCTCTTTGTCTGCAAAGCGAATAATCACTTCTTCTACACCTTCTAATTGAATTTGTCTCATCCTCGCTTGCATTCTTTTAGCTTCACGAGGTGACATAGGTCTTTTTCCACCCATCATATA
>BPTM01000358.1 GCA_023705945.1 Candidatus Heimdallarchaeota archaeon | reverse complement strand
TCCGGAGCCTCCTCGAAGGGAAGGACGACGACGAGAGGAAGGGGTAGGCCGTGGCGGTCTTTCATCAGGGTCCGTTGACCAACGGGATTAGAGGGAAAGTCGGCAACTTAATTTTTCAGATGGTCAACGGAATCCAGATCGTTCGATCGATGCCCGCTTCGATCCAGGACCACAACACTCCGCTCCAGCAAATTCAGCGGGCCGCGTTCGCTCAGGCCGTGGCTGAGTGGAGGCTCTTGACGGTCGAGGAGCGTGCCCAGTGGGACTTCCAGGTCTCGCTCAGGGGGAACCGACAGACGCACCTGGCCGCGCGGCGAGTGGACGGCTGCCCGAAGCCCACGTGCGGGACGCTTTTCGACGGGCACAACTCCGTCGTGGCGCAAAAGTCGAGGGAGGCCGACTCCAAGCGGTTGCACTGGAACACGGAGCCGGCGCCGATCGACCTGCAGAAACCTCCTCCGTTCAACAAGACGAAAAACGTTCCGCCGGCGCACGCGTACATTTTGCTCGCGGTCGGGTCACTCGGCGCAGCGTGGAGCCCTCTGCCGGGGTACAACCTGGACGGGTTGTGGTGGTACTACAACGAAGTGGTGGAACGCACGGCCGGGAGCCTGGCCCGGGTGTTGGTCCAGCCGCCGTACCCGATTCACCGCCAACGAATCACGATGGACGACGAATTCTTACTCGAACCGTGGGGCGAGGAGTTTGTGCCGGGGGAGTTCGACGGGGCCGCGTGGGCGTGGAAAGCACAGGTGAAAAACGCAACCGTCCGAATCGTGAGCGAGACGCCACCCAACGGGGACCGGGAGATTCAAATTCCGTACGTCTGGAAAAGCCAGTTGGATTTTCTCGACACGGACTTTCTCGACACGAAAGGGAGCGCAGTGATTCGGTTTTACCTGCCCGAGACGCTGCCTGAGGGGCTGTGGCAGGTGTGGCCGGCGCCACTGACTCTTTTGGCGCCGGAACCGTAGGTTTTTTCGGAGGGTGAGAAATGGCGAGAATTACGCCGTCCGCTCTGGTGGACGACATCAAGGGAAGCGTGGGTGGGGTGACCTTTTCCTCGTGGAAAGGGTGCAGTTACGTGAAGGCGAAAGCCAAGAGCGTGAGGAACCCGGCGACCGCGGCTCAGTTGGAAGTCCGAAACGCGATGACGGTTTTCAGTCGCCGATTCTTCGACGACCTCACGGACGACCAGCGCGCGGCCTGGGACCAGTACGCGCAGGAGACTGCCGGCGCGGAACGGTCGGACAAGGTCCAGGGGGGCTTCGGAAGCAGGGTTGTGCCTCAACGGCAGTTCAACCGGAGCGGGTACAACTGGTTCATTGCAATCAACGTGGCCCTGGTCAACATTCTGGGATTCGTTCACTACGCGGCGCCGATCGACGACGCACCGTTGGGGCAGACCCCGCCGTCAACGCCGGAACTCCTCGCGGTGGTGTACGACGACACGACGGGGAAATTCACCTGGAATGGGAAGGGGCCCCAGGACCTGGGGCACGCCGAAAACGCACACGTGCTGCTCTGGGTGCTGCCGAACTTCGCGTACGCGAGGGTCCAGGGGGGAGCAATCGTGACGGGGGACGCGGAGGTGATCGCGCCGACAGACCTGGACACGCTCAAAATCCAGCGGGCGGTCTTGGGCTTGCCTCTCCCTGACGGGCTGTACGCGTTCCAGTTGAGCGCGATCGGACACGAGAACGGGCTGCAGTCGCCGCCGAGCGCGATCATCAAGGTTGGGGCGAAGTTCGTCGGGGTCTGAGCCAGCTAGTCGTGGAGACTTTGGCGTTTGCGGAGGTTGAGGCGACCGCACGCGATCCACAGGAGCGACGCGATCGTGGAGCCGAGGGACTTCCCTGAGCGTCCAGCGACGCGTTGGATGGTCGCGTAGAGCGCCGGCGACAGCTTGAGCGTGACCGTCACCGAGGTCGGCTTTCTGGAGGCCATGGGGCTCCTTTCAAAAATGGCCCGGGCCGCGAGGGCCCGGGCCGGGTGTAAGCCCGAGGGGCAACAGGCTCCCCGGGAGGGTGCCAGAGAAAGGCGCTATTTCGGGCAGACACAAGGGGTGCTGTCGCACACCACGCAGAGCCGGCGCGAATAACGCCTGGTGACGCTGAGGACCTCCCGGGGGAAGGCCTTCGCTGCCCATTTCCGCGCTTCGCGTATCGAGT
>BPTM01000357.1 GCA_023705945.1 Candidatus Heimdallarchaeota archaeon | reverse complement strand
GACCACCGAGATCTACACTCTTTCCCTACACGACGCTCTTCCGATCTAAATACATGTATTCTGGTACAGAAAACTGTTTTTAGATATAAGAAGTGAAACAAGTCTAAAGAGAATACTCTGGATAGGGAGTTTCTTAATGATTTTGAATGTTGTTCTTGTAATAGGATTGATAATCTTAGCTCTGATTTTATACCAGCTTAACTCAGTTGATGGGTTAAGTACAAATGAATTCATATCTATAGCAATATCATTTGTGTGTGGATTGCTATTACTAGCACCTCTTTTTCTGATATTTGTTCCTGGGATGAGAGCACTTTTCTATGAAAGAGTTAGAAGAGATAAAATTGCTCATGAAGAAGCAATGAAGAAAGAAACAAAAAAGTAGAAAAAAAACTTAATATTGACAGATAATAGCATTTTCTTCTTCTAGATATTTATTACTGAAAATACATTTAGTATTTAAGCCCATCAAGAAATTTTATGACAAGTACGCAAGTAAACTGCAATTAAAAAAAACATCTTCTTAAAAGGTGGTCTTCTTTGTTATATTAAGACATGGCAAAAGAAGGCATCTACAATGGCGGTAGAAACAGTGGCAATACGAGATACTACTGAGGAAGTTCTGGGGACTTATCTGAGTCCTCATGACTTATCTCAGATTTTATCACCAACTCTCCGAAAACAGAGTACAGTTCGTTCATATTTCATTAGTGCTGAAGAAGACCGTTCAAATAGGATTATGGATTTTGTTAATAGTATCGCTAATATTTTTTTCGAATATTACCCTAGCAAAATTATCACTGAAGTAGTTATCCAATTCCAAAAGCTTCTTCCTGAATTTCTTGAAGATTATGGTGAGAATCGCTATTTCACTAAGAAACATGCAGCTAATCATTATCTAGCACTTTTAGATTATAGGTTATCGATGGTGGGCGCAAAATTAAGTCCCAAACATGTTAATCTTGTTAGAACTTTACTTGGTATTAAAAAAAGTAAGATACTTAGCTATTTCTCTGTTAAAAAAATTCAAGCTGATCTTCTAACTTCAGGCTACTTACAAAGAAAGAAGCGAGAAGTCTTTAGTCCAATGCTAAAGAATCGCGTTTCGCAAATAGTTAATGAGTTCATACAAATTTATCCCAAATTAGATATGGATCTTGAAGCTTTACAAAAAGTGGCTTATGATCTAATTGACGAGAAACTGATTCCCAAAATTAATATTGAGGAAGCAGCACTAGTAATTTTCTCATCTCTACTACCCTATCACCTCTCAGAGAGGGGACTGATGGGTTCTTTTTGGATCATTATTAGAGATAAATTTCATATTGAGCTTGAATATCTTAAAAGAAAGGTGTATCGTTATCGTTCTCTACTTAAAAAGAGTAATATTGCAAATGAAATGGGTTTGGGTTTGGGTTTAAATAATTCTGTGGAAGAGAAAAAATATGGTTATTCCTCCTTGGTTAGAGAGTTTGTATGAGACATTCATCGGTATTTTCACAGGTACAGTAAGAATTACCTTCCTTGTTGTTCTCATTCTTTTTATTACTAAATTTCTATGGGATATCCTTAGTGATTGGCTTTTCAAAGACGTCAAGAAATATTTCAACTACTTTTTCTTTCCTGGAGCTTTTTTCCATCAACTTGCTCATTCACTCGTGATCAAACTTTTTGGATACCAAGTCAAAGTAAATTTCCATATGAGTTACGGTTTACGAGATATCAGTTCTCAAAGTTTATCAGGAGAGCTTAAGAATGTTGTTCATGCCTTTTTTATTGGTGTTGCTCCCCTCTTTAATTTCGTTATCGTTGCTTTTTTAATACAATTTCATCAAGAATTTATTGCTTTCTTCGAATATGCAAATTTCAGTTTTGGAAATTGGTTTATTATCTACCTAATTGTCTGCTTTACATACTTCGGAATGCCAGATTTTTCTGATCTTATGCTTCCTTTTACGACTGCAACCGCTCGACACGCTGAAATAATTTTCCTGTTAATGGTTGGTTTTTTCAGTTTCGTTATCGCTATTAGTTTGTGGGGTTGGTTCATTCCTTTACTCAACCTTATCATTTACTCCATAGTTTTGATTTACCTTGCAGAGAAAGAATTCTTCACAAGACGGAAAACTCCTATACAAGATGGTTTTGAGCCTAAAGATGATTCAGCTGATAAAAAGCCCCAGTAAAT
>BPTM01000356.1 GCA_023705945.1 Candidatus Heimdallarchaeota archaeon | reverse complement strand
CAGAGTAAGAAAGAAGTACCTAGCTAGGGATAATTTCGCGCTTCTTTCTCTTCTAAGTGTAATAGTTTTATACTGTTAGTTGTTAATAGTAAAATCCGAAAGAAGTACAATACTTAAAAATATTAACTTGTTTGAAGATATAAGAAAAGGTTGATTGGCTGAAATGGAGTTACCTGCAGATTTTGAAGATAGTTTGGAAGGATTAACAATTGAACATAGAGACTACCAGCTAAGTGCAGTCAACGAGATTATGGAAAAACTATCTGAGGGTTCAATTCTTCTAAATTATCCCTATGGCACAGGAAAGACAATCATTGCATTACTATCTTTTTTTGCAATCAGACAGAATAACCCGAATGCTAAATTTCTATTCACTTCTGCAAGAGAAGCAGCAGGACTCAGATGTCGTCAAGCACTAGAGATGGGGAAAAAGTTTGGATTTATTGATAAGTTAGGCTATTTCTATGACCCTAGTGGTAAAGGCATCAGCTTAAGACAAAAAAGCAAGATGTATGAAGCTTCAACAGCTATTTTTGCACCAATTACATCATTACTGAATGACTATTATGAGATGAAAACTAAACTAAGAGTCAATATCTTGGAAAATATTACTATGTGTGTTATAGATGAAGCAACTGATGTTTTGGCAAGAGATATGGCAGGTTTTCGTCTAAGTAAGTATTTTGATGGCTTATTCAAATTCAGAGAAAAGGGGTTTGCTTTTCCTATATTAGCGATGACTGGAACAAGAGATAGGCAACGTGCTCAAGCTGTTCTCAAATTATTGGGGAAGAATACAGCCTTAATGCAGAGGCTTGATTTATCACCCTATGAAACTGTCACAAAAATTCATAAAATCAGAAGGGAAGATTACATAAAAATAGATAAGCAAATATCAGTACAGATAACTAAACCAATAGAGACGATTCAGAAACATTTGGACGCAAAACTCTCACGCTTAGAAATTATCAAACTGTCGTATAGTGGGGTTTTAGAGCGTCTTGAAAAACTAAAGAATTTCCCAGCAAGATTAAATAAATATCAAGTTAAGGATGAAGAAGCTAAGACTACACTAATACTTGCTTTTAGAAGATTATTCAAACTAAGTCACGCTAGATTATTATTGTTAGAATCTACTCCAGGAGAATTCCTGAAATATATTGAATTGGATGAAAACAAGGAAATTTTTAGAAGCATTCATGAACCAAGTAAGGAACTCATAACTTACAGAGTTGATCTACCCAAATACGAAAATCCTGAAGAGAAAGTTACACGAGCTTTGGTACAACCAAAAATCTATACGGCAATAGACATCATTCATGAGCACTTATTCAGAGGTGCACAAGTTCTACTTTTCACTCGTTATCTAGCATTAGGAAGTTATCTTAATAGACTCCTCAACAATCTCGGTTTTCCTGAAGTTAAGTATTTGTCAGGTAAAACAACAGAAGACATGAGGAGAATTGTTCTGAAGAACTTTGACGAAGGTAATGTTAATGTTCTAATCTTTACACCTTTAGGAGGAAGAGGATTGAATTTAGAGGCAGCGGATGTTGTCATACACCTTGATATTACAACAAACATAGATGATATGATCCAACGTAGAGAAAGGGCAAGGGGATGTATAGAATATGTACTCGTCTTAGAGGAGACAAGCGAAGAAGGAAAAATAAAGGATTATCAAAAGTTAATCGACAAAGATAAGGGAGAGGGAAATGAAGATAAAGATGGGGAAAGCGAGGAAGTAAAAGAAGAAGGAGAAGAGGAGTAAATTTTCTTCACAAGTTCACTTTGTTAGAAAGTTCTTAAAACAAGGTTTGGTGTTTAGGGCGATTGAACTTACGTCCAATCTACCCTAAGATATTAAATGAAGTTCTTTCTAGCCACTAACTACTTAGTGCCTTGAGTATCCCTACATTGTTACACTTATTATGATGCTTGTGTGAAGGAATACACACTGAAGAAAAGTTTGAAAGTATAAAAAAAATAAGCTTAATCTCCCTCCCATATCCCTTGGTTTTATCAAATGAAGTTCTTTCTAGCGATGCTAGCATAATAGTGGTATCAGAGTTCTAGCTCATAACGAGAGAACGCTGGTTTACCAAATTTAAAGGAAGCATCTTTGACATAATCTTTCAAATCTAATCTTTCACCGAAGAGCCAAATTAAAAATTCCTCAACACCATTTTCCAAAGCTATGGTAGAAGCTTTAGCAATTAGCTGTTTGAAATATTTCTCTTCGGTAGCATAGGGGACTGCAAGATTAGCAGATTCCTTCTTGATAGGATTTCTGAAAACTAGTACTGTTCCAACAATTTCATCATTATCTTCAATGACTAGATGAGCAATAACACCTTCATCCTTAATTTCACCTTTGATCTGTTCAAGTTGCTCATCAGTTCGATTATCAAGTTTCTTAACAATTGCTAGCCATTTATCCATATCTTTGCTTGAATCGAAATTTCTAACATTAGTGACCTTAATACCATTTTCTAATTTTTTGACTTTCTGAATATAGACTATATTATTAATATCCTCTTTATGGGTGAAACCATATTGTTGAGCTAGTTCAATCTGTTCTCCACACAGAGGAGAAGCTAAGGTTTCAACAATTTCTACGCCCTTATCTCGAAGAACGCTAATTGCTTTCTCATAAAGTAAGCCAACAGATTCCTCGTGACTTGATAGAACAGAGGGAAAAGCAAGACTAGCTCTCTTTTTACCATCTTCTTTGGGTTCAATGATTTTTGTTGTTAAGAAACCTACCATTTTACCTTCCTTGAAACTGTAATGTCTTGTTTCGGGATCGAAATCAGGTTTGGAATAAATTTCTTTCAATCTTTCAGCATCAGTTTGATGTGCATAAATCCATGTCTTTGCAACTTCTTTCCCAACTCTTTCTTGATCATCTTCAAATCCTTTATGGAACCGTTTAAGTTCATATCCAGACATGAGCAACCATTTTCTTACGCATTTATAAGCGTTTCTCACATATTGAGAATTACTTCGTCAATGAGTAGAATTTAGCGTTTTTTGTCGAGAATATTAAATTTAAAAACAAGTAGAAGCGGTTAAACATTGCCCTAGTTTCCTTAACAAGACGGCTAATGGAAAAGCAGAAAGTTCAATTAGCATTTTGACCAGCTAATAAAAGTAAATCATTTTCCATTGAACAATAATATAAAATGTCTAACGAAACTATTTTGAAAAGAAAAGGCTAGTCTTTTATCTATTAGATTAATGAAATAGCAAACCTTCATTATCAATTTAAATATAATCTCGAGACCGTTAGTTTAATTTAAGCGTGGTCAGTTTAATTAGGCAAAAAACTAAACATTTATTAAGGTCGTTTGGAATCACCAAGACTCACTAAAGAGAGGTTATAGTATGTGTGAGCAAAGAAACATAGAAGAAAGAAAGACTCAGATAAGAGAGCGCTATTTGAGAGCTTTAGATGTTTTTGTGGAGAAAACCAAGCAAGATCCATATGTAATTGCAGTAATCTTAGGAGGTAGTTTAGCATATTATGATGTAGGTGAGGATTCAAATTTAGATACCTTGATAATCATACGTGATGATGCAGACTCTTCAAATTTTCGTACTTTTACAGAGGATGGGATTTCCATTGATGCATTAGTGTTGAAGAGAGATGATTTTAAAAGACGGATGGAAGGCATCCTTCAAGGTTCGTTCTTTCATTCATTCTTCTCTAAGGGAAGACTTCTCTACACTAGAGATGAATCAATAAGAGAGTATATTGAAGAATCGAACTATTTTGGAGAGCAAGATAGGGCGATACAATTACTGAATAGTTATTCGGGAGCATTCTATTTCTTGTACAAAACGCGAAAGTTCCTGTATATCATTGGAGACATCTATGGGAGTTACAGTTTCTATATGGAGATGGTGAGACTGCTTGCGATTATAGAGGTGATATTTAGTGAACAAATACCGTTACGAGAGGTTATTCAACAGGCTTTGAAACTTAATCCTACATTTTTTGAAAATGTATTTGTCAAAGCATCAGAGATGGAAAAAACAGTAGAGAATCTAGATGAGAGAATTAAGGAATGTGAAAATTATCTAGATGAAAGAATGTTGGAAGCTTATCAACCTATACTCGATTATTTGGAGGAAGCAGGAGAGCCCCGTACACATCAAGAAATTAAAGACCATATCACAAGTGTAGCCGGACAGACTATACCGTTTTTAAATACTAGAGAACTTGTTAGAAGAGGATGGGTTCTAGAAACAACTATAGAGAGAAGGTTGACAAGTCGGGGTAAACCTATATTGGAAGAACCAGCATATCTCTACGATCCAGCAATGATTGAAGGAGGGGAAGTATAATGTCTGATATAATATCTATTAAGGGAGCAAAAGCAAACAACCTGAAAGATATTGATATAGACATACCTCGTAACAAGCTTACAGTTGTTACGGGAGTGTCTGGTTCAGGAAAAAGTAGTCTAACATTCGATGTTATATTTAGTGAAGGTCAGAGAAAACTTCTCGAGTCGATGTCATCCTTCTCTAAGAGACGTATTCCCATGATGCCCAAAGCTGATGTGACATCAATAAAAGGACTGTCACCTGTCATAGCTATAGGACAGATAAGAAGTATGCACAATCCTCGTTCAACTGTGGGAACTATGACGGAAATTTCTAACTACTTAAGATTACTCTATGCGACAGTAGGTGTTTCACACTGTCCTTATTGCAGTAATGATATCCCAACAAAAACTAAAAATCATATGATTGAGAAAGTTGAGAAACTTCCAGAAGGAACAGTAGTTGAGATACGTGTACCAATACATAAAATACATGGAGAAGAATACAATGCGACATTCGGAGAGCTGAGGAAAAAGGGATACAGGAAGATACGGATAGATGGAGAACTTACAGACATAAGTGAGAATATTGAACTTGACGATTTCAAGAGTTATAGGCTAGAAGCGATTGTTGATAAAATTACTGTAAAAGAAGGAATCTATAGTCAATTGAAGAAATCAGTGGAAAATGCGATTGTTCTAGGTAGTGGGTTCATCCATTATGAGATAGTAGAACTGAAGGAAGAGAATTTCGATGCTGAATCTTTTTACGAAAAATTCTGTTGTTCTAAACATCACATCGTTATGGTGGAACTGAAACAAAACAACTTCTCTCCAAACTTACTAGAGAATTCATGCAGAACATGTAATGGACTAGGGGTAAGAATTCAAGCAGAGAAACAGCTTTTCATCGCAGATCCTGAGAAAACTATACGCCAAGGAGCTATACATAACTTCTCAATTGGTGGTCATATGGTCATATCTTTGACAAAACGCTACAATATCGATATCGACATACCATTCAAAAATCTACCAGAGCATATCAAGAACATCATTTTTTTTGGTAACAAAGGAGAAAAGTTTCCATATTGGAGAAAGAATAAAAAGAGAGAATTGGTGGAAACAAAATGGAGAACATCATTTGAAGGCATTGTTCATTCCATAGAGAGAATTTACAGAACAAAAATGAGAAAAGGAGATAGGTTAGTACCAAGAACAGCTGAATTTGAGTTTTATCACGGATTTATGACTGAGAGAACGTGTTCAGAATGTCAAGGTAAGAAGATAAATAGTCAAAGATTATTGGTAACAATTCAAGGGAAAAACCTCTATGAAATTGGGGAGTTAGACATGAAAGAGCTACAGAATTTCATGGAGAAACTTGAATTTGAAGAGAGGGTTAGTAGGGTAGGAGAAGAGATATTGAAGGAAGTTTTGAAACGACTAAACTTGCTTATAGATATAGGTCTAGATTACATTAATTTGAACAGACGAACTGACACTCTTGCGGGGGGCGAAGCGCAGAGGATTAGAATCACTAATTCTATAGGTTCAGAGATGACAGGCATGTTGTATTGCTTGGATGAACCAACAATAGGTCTTCACCCAAAAGACAGTTATAAAGTGGTAAAAACCCTCAAGCGACTACGCGATCTTGGGTGTACAGTTATCGTAGTTGAACACGATATATATACAATAAAAGAAGCAGACAATATTATTGAACTAGGCCCGGGTCCGGGACGATTTGGTGGAGAAATTGTCGTTCACGGAGAGTTGAATACAGTGTTGAAAGACTCGAAGTTTCTTACGGGTCAGTATTTAACTGGAAAGAAGCAAATACCCATTCCTAAAACTCGTAAAAAATCAAATGGTAAAGTTATTAGGATTGAAGGTGCGAAGGAGAACAATCTTAAGAATGTAGATGTAGAGATTCCTCTCGGTATCTTTGTATGTGTAACAGGTGTTTCTGGTTCAGGAAAGAGTAGTTTAATTCATGATGTACTATACAAGAAACTCCATTCGGTTTTATACGATAGACGAACGATGCCTGGAAAGCATAAAAATCTCATAGGTATAGAGAATATTTCAGATATTAGAAACATTGACCAATCGCCAATTGGTAGATCTTCCAGATCCAATCCAGCAACATATGTTGGTTTTTTTGACAAAATAAGGAGAATATTCCTAGACTCATCAGATGCAAAAGAGCGCAAGTATGGAATTAGTTATTTCAGTTTTAACACAAAGTATGGTAGATGTAGTGAATGTGAAGGTGAGGGTGAAAAAAGGACAGATCTTCAATTCATGCCAGATATAAAGAATGTTTGCCCTTTATGTAATGGAGCAAGATACAACAACAATGCGCTTGAAGTTAAGTATCGAGGAAAAAACATAGCGGAAGTTCTGGATATGTCTGTAGAAGAAGCTTTGGAATTTTTCTCAGATGACAACTCGATTTCTTACAAACTGGGTATTATGAAAGAACTTGGTTTAGGATACTTAAAACTTGGTCAATCTGCTACAACTTTGTCTGGGGGTGAAGCACAACGAATCAAACTATCAAAAGAGTTAGGAAAACTCAAAAGAAAGAAGAATAACCTTTACTTAATAGACGAACCAACTGTTGGTCTGCATATGGAAGACATACAGAAACTACTAACTAGTTTGAATAAACTTGTAGATGATGGGAATACCGTGCTCGTTATAGAACACCACCTTGATGTAATAAAATCAGCTGATTATGTTATTGATTTAGGACCTGAAGGTGGATCAGATGGAGGAAGGATAATTGCCAAAGGAACACCTGAAGAAATAGCTAAAGTTGAAGCATCCTATACAGGACAGTTTCTTAAACCACTACTCTAACTACTTCTTTCTTTTTTTGATTCTTTTTGTATTATTTTCGTAATTTTCACACGTTATACCAAAAGATTTATTAAAGACCATCCGCATGGATGGCATGGAACATCCAACAAGAATGTAGGTGGAATACATGACAGAAAAACAATATGAAAAAATAACTGTAAATCTTCCCGCTGTAGATTTAGGAAAGATTGATTATTTGGTTGAACAAGGGTTCTACAATACAAGAACAGAGTTTATCAGGACCTCAATAAAAAGTGAAATTGATAAGAACTCTTCTGCTATTGACAGAGTAATTCAAGAGGAAGAAGGCAAAGAAGGTACATTCTTTGCAATAGGTGTTATTAGCCTTAACAAGTCAGATCTTGAAAGATATGTCAAACAGAACAAAAAAATCGCACTCTTTGTAATGGGTATGTGCTTCATAGGTAAGGATGTAACTGTAGAGCTAGCTGCTAAAACAATCAAATCCTTTAGAGTTTATGGTATTAAGAAAGGACCAAAGGATGTCATAGAATATCTATCCAATCTGGGGCGAGAAAAGTGAAGTTAGTAATTAAATTTGATATAGGAATAATTCCATTTTCCTTCAAAATAAGAGTAAGATGGATAAAAAAGCAAGAGTATCAGATTCTCTATGGAAAAGAAATTTAGAGGGTAAACATGTTACCCCTATTGAAAATAGCTTGTGGGTCTAATGCTTGCTTAACGGCACGCATCTGATTTACACCTTCTTCTCCATACATGATAAGAAGATACTCAATTTTTATTTTTCCGATACCATGTTCAGCGGAAACAGACCCGCCAAATTCAACTGCTTTTTCAGCAAATATTTTGTAAAGTTTTTTACCTAAAGCTAATTCATCCATGTTGCGTGGCAGGATATTAAGATGAACATGAGAATCACCTATATGACCCCACATAACATATTCTAAACCATGTTCGAGCATTTTGTCATGATAAAGTTTCATCATTTCTCTAAAGTGTTGATGCTCTACTGACATATCCGTACCAAGCTTGTGTATGCCAGGATACTCATTCTTACGCTTTGCAATGATAGCATTTACTGTTTCTGGTACTGCATGACGCATTGCTTTGAAACTCTCCTTTTCTACTTCGTCAAATGCTGACCAACAGGAATCAATTGAAGAGTTACAATCCATAGCAATTTCATCTAATTTAACAATTATATCTTCTAGAGTATCTTCACTATAGGGTATTTCGAAGAAAATAGCTGTTTTTGCATCAGAAGGAATAGTTGAGAGATTTGCCAGAGCAGGGCTTGTCTTCTGTTTGGTTTTCAATAGTTCAAAGGAGTTCTCATCAAAGAATTCCATATATTCAACATTCAAATCTGGATCGTCACGAAGTTTTTCAACAAAAAGTAAAGAATCATCTTCAGCTGTGAAAAACATTACATTGGGTAAACCCAATGGCTTCTTTATTATCCACAAATCAACTTCAGTAATCATTCCTATAATACCTTCATTACCTATGAATAAATCTACTAAATCCATATCAGGTGCTGCAAAGAAGCCAGCAGCATTTTTTGCTTTTGGCATCTCATAAGTTGGTAATTTTACTTCAACATCTTGCCCTGATTTCTTGAAAACAAAAACACCATTCTCAGCTTTATATTCTCCACGAGTTAAATCTATAACCTCTCCAGAGGCTAGAACAACACGTAAATGTCTAACCCAGGGTCGCATAGCGCCATACTTAAATGACCTTGCACCTGATGCGTTAGCTGCGATTGAACCACCTACAGCTGCTGTCATTTCTGTTGGGTCAACTGGGAACAGATAGGAATCAGAATCTTGCTTGAATTTCTGTACAATGTTATTATTGGGGTCCAAATTATGGTCATCTGTGAATTCCTTATAGCGGATAAAATCTTCTAAGTCTTTTAGGGTTATTCCAGGTTGGATTCTTACGAAATACTTTCCTACATTATCATCATAACCCAATCCAAGTACATCTGTCATTTTATCTGTAGAAATAACCGCACCTCCAAAAGGTACAGCTGAACCTACAATCCCAGTTCTTCCTCCTGAGAGGGTTATGGGAATCTCCTCTTCACTCATTTTGTTAATGATAGTAACGACTTCAGATTCTTTTTTAGGGAAGAACAGCCATTCAGCTGAACCTCCAGCAATCTTTGATTCATCAACAATATAATCAGAATTACTTGAAAGGATTTCTTCCTTTCCTTGAACTTTTTCAATTTCTTCAAATGTGCTTTTTTCAACGTTTAAGGTTGAAATAACGTTTGTTGTCATTAATGCCATATCCACTCTTAACTATAACTTTGTCATTTTCTGAGTATCAGATTAAAAAGATTCACATTTTATGAAAAATCAGAGGATTAGTACTAATCGGAATCGGTGTTTATATTCTCATTAGATTCAGAAAGAAAGCATAATCCGTTAATTTGATACACAACTAATATTTACATTAATTGTTCTTTTTCGAATTATTTGAGATTAATTCAGTCAATTCCTCTATGGGCAGGTGGTCTGAAATTCTTTTACTATAGTATGCACGTTTTACTGTTAAATTATCTATGAGAAAATCTGCAGGAAGTAATGTTTTCTGTCCCTCAGCACCTTCTATTTTGTATCCCATACGTAATGCTTTCAGCATCTTTAGGGAAATACCTCCCAAAATATAACCTAATAATGATTTTTCTACACCATATAGTTTGTATACTATTCTCTCTGGGTCAGCAATGATAGGAAACGGAGTATCTTGCGTCCCAACATACTTCAATATACTCTCCTTTGGTGACTCAAAAAATGCAAGAATTTGTAACCCCTTTGAATCTAGTGTAGGAAAAATTGTCGTTAGTTGGTTAACTCGCAAATTACATAGAGGGCATGAAGCATATCTAAAGAAGGATAGCAGAAGTTTTTTTTCTTTATAATCCTTCAAAGATATCTCATTACCATAGATGTCTTTAACAGTGAAATCTTTTGCTTTCTGTCCTTCTTTGATACGCATGAATAAATTCTCCTTGTAAACATGGTTTAGTTTGTATTTAATGGGTAGGAAAGAACAAAATTTGAAGAGAAAAAAATTTACTTAGGTTGTATGCTAAATGAGTAACCATATTTTATTTTCGCCTTCAATTTGTATTTTTCATGGACAGATGGTACTCCAGGAAAATCTCCACCTACTCCTCTCTGTTTGTGATCTATATTCAGAGTAATATTTTCCTTAAATTCCAAATCTGTAATATGTTCAGCATTCTCTAGTTCTTCCTGAGAATATGGCCACGCACTGAAATTAAGGTATTGTTTTCCAACAGCTGTTATTCTGATTCCCTTACCAGAATCATCAGTAATTGACACCCATCGAACGTCCGTTCTATTTCCGTTTTCTTGGGGATATGCATACTCATGGACAATATTTTCCACCTTTGCGTTAAACAACCCAACTGCTGCACCTGTTTTTCTATCTGAATAAGTTTCGTGCGGTCCTTTACCAAACCATCTAAAATTCTTCAAGTCTTTATGCAGTAATGTTTGCATCCCTAACCGTATTAACTCTTTTTTAGGTGTAAACGAGACATCAACATTTATTTCACCATTTCCTGAAACAGTATAGTTTACCTCATACAATGTTTTTCCTTTTGGTATTTTCATACGCACTAAAATTCTAACTTTATAAGGAGAAAGTGTTTCGACAATGAATTCTTTCACTTTTCGTTTCTTAGCTGCCTTTTTCCATGAATTTGTTCTAATTAGCCACCCGAGGAATGGATAATTGTATGTAACCACGCGTTTAAGGTTATCATTGTCAATGGGAGCTCTCCAAAAGTTTGGTTCCAAAGGTGATAGAAATAGTTCTCTCTCATTTACTGAATAGGAGATTATACTACCTAAAGATTTGCTGAATTTGATTGTGAATTTCTTATTCTTCAATTCCAATTCCTCAAGAGTGTCATATACCTCAATAGAAGATAGTTTTCTTTTAGATGCTTTTGGTTTGGTTGGAAGTGTGAAGGGAAGGGAAAATTGTTCCCAAGCTATGACGTATCCTTTCTTTGCCCAGTTAGTTTTTGTTGCTAAACGAAATCTTATCATAAGATGATATTCAGAAATCGGTTTTAGCTCTGGTTTGTTAAAAGGAACATCAATCTCTGAACTAGAAAGAGGTTCAGTACTCAAGGTTGGTAGTGTGCCTTTTTCGATAATTTTCCCATTTTCAGTCATTTCCCATTGTATTTGCAGATAATCTAGTGATTTGAATCTATTTCTATTTTTAATCATCAGTTTCCCTGAAAGTAAATCTATAGCAGTCACTTTCACGTCTTGATATACTTTTTTAACTTCAAAGAGTGAGGGGTTTGGGGTTCTATCAGGACGGACAATCCCATTAAAACAGAAGTTGAGAGAGTTGGGTTTGTCTCCAAAATCTCCACCATATGCCCAGAATTCCCTGCCATCGTCAGTTTTCTTCCGTAGTCCTTGATCAACAAAATCCCAGATGAAACCTCCTACTAAGTTAGGGTACTTCTCAAAAAGATCCATATACTCTTGAAAATTTCCCAAACTATTACCCATAGCATGAGCATACTCACATTGGATGTATGGCTTATCCTTGTAATCTTCTGGAGAAATTGAACCGTTTGGGAAACGATACTTTAATGTTTCTAGTTTTCCTATTTTCTCCGTTTTTTCAGGGGTAAAATACATTGAACTAAAAACATCTGAAACTTTCAAATCAAGATCATTCTCATAATGAATTGGTCGAGTATTATCTATATCTAGAGTAGCTTTTTTCATTTTATAGTGTGGAGGACCAAAACACGCTTCATTTCCTAGAGACCACATAAAGATAGATGGATGATTCTTATTTCTTTCAACCATTCTCTCCATTCGATCCACACAAGAACGTGACCATTTATCATCAAGTTTGGTTCTAACGTAAAAGTTACCCATAAATCCGTGAGTTTCCACATTAGCCTCATCTAGAACATATAAACCGTATTCATCACATAAATCATAAAACCGCGTATCAGCAGGATAATGACTAGTTCTAACTGCATTAATATTGTTTTGTTTCATTATCTCTATGTCTTGTTTAATTCTCTCGTAAGACATAGTATACCCATCATCTGGGTCAAAATCGTGGTGGTTCACCCCTTTAATTAGAACAGGCTGACCATTAATCAATATTTGGCTTTTCTTTATTTCTACCTTAGTAAAACCATATTTTCCTTTAATACAATCAACAATATTTTCCTTAGAATCCAATAAAGTTAGAACTAGGGTGTGAAGATACGGAGTTTCCGCTGACCATTTATTGGGTTTCTGTACTTTAGCTTCAAAGTCAACTGCTGTTTCAGAATTAGAAGAAACACCTACTAAAATTGTCATGGGAGGGTATAGTTTAACAGGTTTGTTTGTATTATCGAATAGTTTTACGTCAATTCTATATTCAGATATTGCTTCTTCGCTTAAATTCCGAATTTTCGTTTTCACCCTTAATTTAGCATCAGAGTAAAGTTCATCAAAATCACACCGAGCAAAATAATCCCAGATGTTTATTTTTGGTTTGGAATAGATGATCACATCTCTGAAAATTCCTCCAAGGAACCAGAAATCTTGATCTTCTAGATAGGACCCATCTGACCATTTGTACACTTGTACTGAAATTTGATTAGTACCAACTTCAAGAAAGTGTGTTATATTGAATTCAGCTGGAGTCATTGATCCTTGACTATACCCAACTTCTCTTCCATTTATCCACAAGTAGAAAGCTGATTTAACCCCTTCAAAAAGAACGAAAATCTCTTGATCCTCCCAATCATCAGGTAATTCAAAATTTTGCTTATAAGAACCGACTGGATTATCATTAGGGTCAATATTTGGAGGATTTTTCTTTCTCAAACTTGGTGGGTAGCTGTGAGCAAGATAGTAGGGTATGCCATATCCTTGAAGCTCAAAAGTACCTGGAACTTGAATTTCATCCCAAGAAGATATATCATAATCAACTTGGTAGAAGTGTTGGGGTGTATCAGAAGGTTTTGAAACCCATTTGAATTTCCATTTGCCATTAAGGCAGATTTGTTGTTTTGATTTCTTTCCTTTGAGTGCTGATTTCGCGTCAACATATGAGAAATTTGAACAATGTCCTTTCTCTTTTTTGATGTTGATAACTTGAAGATTTTCCCAATCATTCATTACTTTCAGATGAATTAGGAATTGTTGTTATTCAAATCTTTTGCTTAACCTTAATTCTAAAACAGAGATGAACAAATTATTTTGAACAAAGACAAATTTCTTATTAATGGTTACATATTTGTTAAAATATGAACAAAATAAATCCTCTTAGACTAACTGAATCTATCTGGGATTATGCACCAAGTGAAAAATCCTCTCACATATCCTTTATTGATTTTGACTCATATTTAGTAATGGTAGATACAGGGATGGACGTTGATAAAACAAAGGAGTTCAGAAAATT
>BPTM01000355.1 GCA_023705945.1 Candidatus Heimdallarchaeota archaeon | reverse complement strand
TGGGGTGTTTGGACCTACTACACGTTTCATCATTTTCACATGTCTGGCATGCCCAGAAACAACGGGAACTTATCCAGCAATTGGAGACAAAACAGTAATGGGTATGTGGAATAATATTTTCACTATTACGGATGAAATGACGTGGAAATATACAGAAGTATGGGTGCTGGAAAATATGTACGGTGAAACCATATATGCAGAAAAAAGTACGCAAATGATGATGAGCTTCATTCTACCTGGTAATCTAATCATAGAAGCCGTGTATACTAGTATTGATATTACAGATCCTATAACAAGTTCACCTGCTGATGTCGAATATGTGTTTGGAGCTGTGGGTAGTTTTATAACCTGGATTGCGTCAGATATGAACCCTCTAACTTATACATTATACATAGACAATGTTGAAATGATTACTGATAATTGGCGTTCTGAAACAGGTATAGATATATCTACTGAAGGTCTAGCAGCAGGCATATATGAATACAAGATTGTTTTCATAGATGCTGGGGGTAATTCAGCTGAAGATATAGTTATTGTAACTGTCACCCCAGTTGTGCCAGAGCTTAACCAAATATATCCTCCGTTGTTCCTATCTACTCTAATCCTTCTAACATACGCTTCCATAACCTATAGAAAACGAAAACCAAGTAAGAATTAAACCTTTTTCTTTTTTTCTTTTTCTTTCTTATAATTTATGTTTAGATACATCTGTGAGAAATCTATCCTTGTGTTTGTTTAAGAAATGTTTTACCTATTTCTTCGACACAATTTGCACATCTTCCTCTTTCCAATCATCAAGTTCTATTGTCCATCTCTTTGTTATTGTTTTTAAAAAATGTTGTCATTTTTAAATTTCTCATAATTAGGATATAATGTGACCATTGCTGCACCTTTTCCTACTGAGTTAACAATTGCAGGAGGAATTTTCCAGACAAAACAATTTTTCACCTGTTTCACTTTTCTTACTTCTGCTTCTAACATTTCAGCTTTCTTTAGGTCATTTGAATGAGAGATGATCAAATCATATACTAGTTCATCTGACATTTTAAATTTTATTTCTTTTATTATTTTCTTCAACGCTCCTGTAAATCCTATCCCTCCTCCAAACCCTATAACCCCTTCATCTAGCGGTATATGATATATTGGTTTTAACTTCAATGTGCTTGTTAGTAAAGACATGTGAACACTTTTCTTGACTTTGCCTGATTGGAATAACGTCGAAAAATCTTTTGAAAAACCAATAGTGTAAATATGTGGTTTAACTTTGTCAAAGTAACTTTTAATTTCTTCAATGCTTTTGTTTTCTTTCAACAATTCTAGCGCATATAAGACAAAAGCAGCTTGGCTAGATCCAGCATATTGAGTTGGATAGTATTCGATTTTGATTTTATCACTCATCTTCTTAGCTGCAAGACGTACTGAGTTTACTTGGTTCGATGTTTTAGGTGTCATAAATGGATAAAAGATCACATCATATTTGTCTTCCTCTGCTTGTTTCAGCACAACTGAAGCGTCGTTAGGAGAAGCAAAACTGGTTTTAGGTGCAGGCTTAATCAGATGCAGGTTTTCAGTAAATTCCTCTCTATCTATCTCTGTTATTTCCTTTTTATATCCTTCTTTGTATTCTACCAATATTTCTAAAAGAGCAATTCCGTGTTCCTTTAAGTATTCTTTGGGTATAGTTGAGGTTGAATCTGTTAGTATTAATATTTTCATTCGAGACGATATCTGCGGAACACCATTGCTTTTAAACATTACTAATTAAATAAGAACTATTCTAATTAATTATATGTTCATGGCATTGTGTTTTTGAAAAATGTGAATCTAATTTACAAATTGTTGGATTCAAAACTATATATGAACGTAAATATTGAAGAGCAACAGAATTTGAAATATACATTATTAAACCAAAATCTATCAGAGCAAAACTATAAAGATAAATGATTTGAAATTTGAGACAATTCAAATCTAAATTGACCTTCACAAAATGCAGTTAAGGATAAAATAAGGGTTCAAAGGTATCAATCTCATTAGTATCAATTTCTCTGTCTGATTGTTGAGAATCAAGTAATGTGAAAAAACGATGAAACTTTAGAAGCTTATAACCAGTTTCTGCTTCCATCATTTCTTCTTACAGCTTCATTCTTTATCACCTCTAAATCCAGGGACTAGATCGGAAGAGCGTCGTGTAGGGAAAGAGTGTAGATCTCGGTGGTCG
>BPTM01000354.1 GCA_023705945.1 Candidatus Heimdallarchaeota archaeon | reverse complement strand
CAATCCGTCACCTTGACGACTTTTTCGAGCAGCGTGTCCGTATTCTACAGAGTGACATTGACGCAGGAAAGTTCGACCCTGTGCTTGATTATGACTGAGTGACATTCAGTTACTGCAAAAACAGGTCCTCGAGGAGCTGATTTTGTGATCCAAAAACAGGAGTAACGCTGTGAATCATTATTCTGTAAGTTTTGAAAAACACTGTCGATGGTGCGGAAAGTCTTACAACGCATCTAAACCAAGGGACAGGGATGGTTTTTGTTGTAGCCGATGCAAACAAGCCCATCATCGTGCTTGGATAAAGTACGTTACTGGATATCGACTTCGAACAGCTGCAGCTGCAGCCAGGCCCGGGGGCAAGCGGTAACGCATAAAGGAGACGAAAATGGCTATAGTACATAACAACCCATCTGAAGAACTAAGTCCTGCAGAGAGCATCAGCCGTCTTTGGAAAGAGTTGCTTTCTGCATAGGAGCGAATCAAATCAAACGAGTCCATTACTTCCGAATTGGCTGAGGCCGTCAAGAAGCTCTCCGGCATCGTGCTCAAACTCCACCCTGCCATTTTTCTCTTTCTAATCTGATGGGCTTAAGGATTCCACCACTTCATGACGATTTTGGCAAAGGTGACGACTGCCCGGCCTGTTTTCCCCCTGGCGAAACGCCCACGCACGTCCTCGCTGTCTGTTACGATGTCAAACCCTGTGCCGGTCGACCTGCAGTTCCCAACGGCCGGACTTTCATCCTTGAGCAAGATGCCGAAGACCCGTGTGTTTTTAGCGGCGACATCAAGTATGAGGGCAACACTTGGCGTTGTATGTACGACATGCACTGTATTATCGGTGAAGAATTTTGTGCGGAGATTTGGTTCGCCAACCGAACTCCTCCGCAAGTCGCGGCTTTTTTCGGCCGTACTGATGCTTGCGGTACTGAGTTCGATGAGAACCTGCATCCCTGTGCCGACCCCGAGCTCGGCGGCGGGACCGCATCCGTAATGATTTTCACCGACTATCTCATTTGGCTTTTGACGCATCACTATCACTTCGTCACCGTCCCCGGAATCTTCTATGAAAAAATGGCTGTCGGTATGGACCACGCCGTTTACCGAATCGCACATCCCCGAGACAAAACCAACGTAATGATTTTGCTCGATGAGGAAGACATCGACTACGGATAGGCGTGGTCTGTGATTCACCCGACACCCCGTTCGTCCAGCACAGGGCATCCTCGTTAATTTTTTACTTGACAAACCTGCCCTGTTATGCTATTTTCAAATTTGAGCTCCAGAGAGGCCGATAGAAAGGAAGTGACATTATGGCTTTAGCCAAGTATGGTGCGGGTATCATCCAGCTGTCCGGCAGCATCGGCGGTACTGTCTTTGCCCGCAATCGTTCCGGCAACTATGCACGTGCTCGCACAGTTCCGACAAACCCCAACACAGACAAGCAAGTGGTCATTCGTGCAGCCATTGCTTTCCTCGCTGACAGGTGGGCACAAACCCTTACCGGTGCGCAGCGAGCGGCCTGGAATCTCTACGGAGATTCCGTTAACATGATGAACCGTCTCGGTGAAGTGGTTCACCTCACCGGCTACAATCACTACATCCGTAGCAACGCCATCCGCAAGC
>BPTM01000353.1 GCA_023705945.1 Candidatus Heimdallarchaeota archaeon | reverse complement strand
CCTTTAGTTCCATTTGATTCTATTGCTAGAAAACTTAATTTGGTTGTAGGGAACAAAATGATTCTTATTGTTGGTAGATGTAAAGCAATTTTTGACGGTAGGATAAAATCTACTCTAGCAGAAGGAGATAGATTTCTGATGATTAAAAAAGATCTTTCTATTGTTTTACATGGACCTATAGGCGTAAAACCTCTTAATTGGCAAAAACCATTGGCTGGACCAATTGAGTTCAAAATTTCTGATTCTTTATTAGAAATGATTACGCATCGTACTAAAACGAAGGAAACTTTGATAATTACTTTCACCAATTTAACTAATATCTCTATATGGCATGCAACAGATGAATCTGAATTAGAAATATATGGAGATGAAAGTGATCTTGTAAAGTTTCTAGTGGCTAATCCTGATATGATCGAAAAAGGTTTTCAAATATTACGAACTGAATATGGTACAGATGTTGGACCCGTGGATATTAGAGGAATGAGTAAAAGTGGTGAAGCAATAGTAGAAGTGAAGAAAAGGAATGCTACACCAGCAAATGCCCATCAGCTGAAAAGGTATATAGAATACTTTGAAAGCACAGAGAAAAAGTCTGTGAGAGGGATATTGGTTGCACAAGAGTTTCCCAAGAAAGTTTTAGCATATTTAGAAAAGAATAACCTTGAAGCAAAAATAATTCATTGGAAAGAAATTTTCCCGATGATAAAAAGACCAAAAAGTGCAAAATTAGAAGATTTTTTTGATAAAAAAAATTAATGAGAGTATACTCTAATTCTTTATTGTTCAGGAGCACAAGGAGCTTCAGGAAGAACTCCCCAAAGAATAAGGTAAGCTATTCCTATAGTAGAACCAGTGAAGAGGAATATCAGCACAGCAAGCAAACGAACTGTACTCGTATCCATGTTATATTGTCTTCCAATGCCGGCACATATTCCACCTAATACTCTATCATTTGTACATCTAACTAGTTCCTTCCTTTGTTGTTGAGGAGGTATTTGTTGATCCTGTGCTTTAGGTGATGGGACAGATTCTAAATCAGCACCACATTTTCCACAAAACCTTGCCTGCTCAACATTTTCTATTCCACAATTGTAACATTTCATGTAATCACATCGAACAAATAGCAAAACTAGTTATAAAATATATTCATTTGATTTTTAAAGGAAAACTGCTGTTTTAGCAGATTAATTTTATATACTACTTTTTATTCAAGGTGAAAATATGCCTTCAGAGCCTTACATCATTGTTAATCCCAATGCAAACACTGGTAAATTGGGTAAAAAGATAGACTTCGCTTTAGCATTGACTAAAGAGTATATTGGAGATTTTGAATATGTGGTAACAGAGAGACCACAACAAGAGATAGAACTTGCCGCAGAAGCAATCAAGAATGGCTATAAAACACTAGTAGCTTTGGGTGGAGATGGAACAGCAACCAATATGGGTGATGCCATAATAGGTCATCCAGATGTCACTTTAGGTTTACTATCAGCTGGTTCAATGTGCGATTGGCATAGGACTCACTCAATACCTTATGATTTAGAAGAAAGTCTTCAGATTCTTGCAGAAGGGCATAGTGAGAAATTTCCTGCGATTAAATGCTCAGGAGACAAAACATGCTATGCTTTTGACATGACAGATGGTGGTTTTACAGCAAAGGCTGCTGCTGCAGCACATACGGAAATGAAATGGATGCAAATAGGCTTGATCAAATACAATTACTTAGCATTAAAATATGTTTTGAAGTCTAAGAATACACCCGCAAAAATAACCTTAGACGATAGACCCCCAATTGAGATTTCTGACTTAACAAATGCTTTTGCAGCTCTTGGCGATGATATCGCTGGTTTTCATGTGTTGCCAAGTAATGCTGAATATAGTCAGAAAAACAAAGATTTGGGTGTAGCTATTGCCCATGGAATGAAAGGGTTAAATCGTGTAAGGATGCTCATAAAAGCAATTTCAGGAAATCATGTAGGAATGAAAGGTGTCCATTTAGATCGTTGTAGAAAAATGATTGTTGAAACTGCAGAACCATTATGTTGGGAAAATGAAGGTGAGATTTATAATGAAAATAGTACCAGAGTGGAAATCGAAAGAATCGATGATGCGATTAATGTTCTTGTTCCAAAGGAAAGGAGCTATAAAGTTGATTACGATGAAGAAATCTATCATCAAAAATTTGAAGAATCTTACACAAACAGAAAATTCAAAAAAATAAACAAATAATCTTCAATATTAATCTTAAATCGTCTCTCTATTACTTTTTCTCTATTTTTTCTGCTAAAATTTGTTTTTATGATATTTTGCAATAGACAGTTAGAAGAAAGAAAATTTAAAAGAGAGCACTGCTATATCTCAATAGTCTCAAATAAAAGGTGAGATGGAAAAAATGTCTAAAGAAGAAAATGCTGTCTATATTGGACGTAAAAGGACTATGGATTACTGTTTAGTTGTGGTAACTATTTTTAACAAAGGCGAAAACAAGTGTACAATACGCGCAAGAGGACGTTCAATTAGTAAAGCAGTAGATGTTGCTGAAATTACTAATAGAAAATTTCTACAAGAAATGATAGAAGTATCTGATGTTAAAATTGGTTCAGAAGAAATGGAAGGTGACCATGGACCAAAAACTGTTTCAACTATAGACATAACTCTAATACGAAAATCAGGCAAATAACAAGCAAGTAATTGCTTATTTCAATAACTCTTTTTTGTCTTGCAATAGGTTTTCTAAGAAAAATAGGTTAATGAAATATCTTAATTATAGCTTTATCTAGCTCAGAATCTTTGGGATCTCCATCGAACGCTATCACTTTGTTTATGCAGATAATTCTATTGCAGTATGCTCTTAGAATTTCTATATTATGTCCAACAGTGATGATGGTGATTTTGTGTGTATAATTGAGATAATCTAGAAGTTCCATAATATCCTCTGTCATTCGGAAATCTAAAGCGGAAGTAAATTCGTCTAACAACAATACTTCAGCTTCAGCTGCTAATGCTTGAGCTATGAGAACCCTTTGCTGTTGCCCTCCACTAAGGTGACCAATAGGTCTTTCAGCAGCATGTTCCATATCTACTAATCGTAAAGCATCCATAGCTTTTTGTTTGTCAATTCGTGTAATCCTTCTCCCTAATCCAGCTTTCGCATATCTTCCCATCTCTACTACATCTTTTACTAATGCTGGGAAATTTTTGTCAATAGTAGTAATTTGTGGGACATATCCTATTCGAAACCTGATATGAGCAGGAATAGTGTCAGTGATTTCTTGATCATATAATGCCATTCTTCCAGTAATTGGTTGAATCAAACCCATCATCGTTTTCAGCAGCGTTGTTTTTCCACTACCGTTTGGACCACAAATTCCAATGAAATCCCCCTTAAGTATATCTAAGTTTATCTCATATAATGCGGCGAAATCACCATAAACGA
>BPTM01000352.1 GCA_023705945.1 Candidatus Heimdallarchaeota archaeon | reverse complement strand
ATTGTGGGAGAAATTGGGACCATGTTGGAACCGGACATTAACTTTGACATAGTAAGGAAGCTCCAGAAGATGGGGGCAAATGTCCACATGTCGATGACTATTACTGATTACCTGAATGAGGACACCGAAAGAGGCGGCAAAGAGGATATAAAAGAAGCCAGGAAGCTACTAACTCAGGAGCTTGGGGGGCACGGACTCCAGAGCATCTGCAACACTATCTATTATGGGAAACAAGGTTATGATGGCGTGATCCACATCCTTCCGTTGTCATGCATGCCCGAGGGGACCGTGGAAGTCATTGTAGATTATGTAGCTGATAAATACGGTATCCCTCTTTACCGGTTCCCGATTGACGAGTCGGCGTTTGAGGTTGGCTTTGATACGCGCTTGAGCACTTTTTGCTCAATGCTGAAAAGAAGGAAGATGGCTAATGGCTGAGTATTTTTTAGGGCTGGACATCGGTTCTGTATCAATAAAGCTGGCTCTCCTTGAAGGGGATACGCTTACTGCTAAAGCCTATCTCAAAAATCAGGGGCTTATCCCTACTATTCAAGAGGGCTTAAAGCAGATGCCCCAGGTTCAGGTTAGGGGTGTTGGCGTTACTGGTAGCGGGAAGGAATTTGTCTCCAGCCTTGTTGGCGGAGATTTTGTGGATTCAGAAGTTATCAGCCATATGGTTGCCGCTCTGAGGAAGCACCCCGATGCCCGAACGATAATTGATGTGGGCGGCGAGGATAGTAAATTGATGCTGGTTAATAATGGAGTGCTAACCGATTTCCAGATGAATAAAACCTGCGGAGCTGGGAGTGGAGCCATGCTTGAAACTATCGCCAGTAGGCTGGGTTACAAGATTGAGGATGTTGGGAAGATTGCCCTGGAAAGCAAGGAGCAGCTAGCCCTTCCCGCGAAGTGCGGTATTTTTATGCAGAGTGAGGTTGTTTCTCAACTCAATAAAGGGAGACCACTGAGTGATATTTTGATGGGTGTGGCGAGAGCAATGGTAACCAATTACTTAATGCTGGCGAAGGGCAAGAGATTACTCGAGCCGGTGATATTTCAGGGGGCGGTAGCGAAGAATCAGGCTGTCGCCAGAGCCTTTGAGGAAGCCCTGGGGTGCCCTGTTATTATCCCCGAGTACCCTGAGTTCGCAGGAGCTGTGGGCATCGCTCTCCTAACGGAAGAGCAGATGAATGGTAGAAAGACAAACTTCAGGGGCGAGGCTATTTTAGCTCCGGAGTATCGTATCGAAGTGAAACAATGCCCTGACCCTTGTCCCAATGAATGCGAATTAACCCTCTTGCTTTATCAAGGTAAAGTATTAGCGGTGTTTGGTAGTAAGTGCGGTAGATGGGAAGATGCTAGCGTACTTGAATCATCTTTGGAGGCTCAGCCCGAATAAATTTCCCATCGGGATGTAAACGAGCGCTCTTCCGAGCTCATCAATACCACCTATATTACAGGCAGCCGACCATCCCCAGATAGCTGCCCCCACGGTTATAAGAATTACAGAACCCCACCACGGAATTGGTGATTCCTGCTTGGGGTCCGGACTACTCCTCACCTTATCGCCACATTTGGGGCAGGCTTTTTCATTTATACTAAACCGCAGGTTGCACCGGGAGCAGTAGTAATAGGTTATCGATGTCCGCGGATGGCTTACCGCCCGGAGGACAGCATAAATTAAAAACTTGGGGGCCGGCAGTGTCTTCATGGGGTCTCCTTTCTATCTAAAACTTCCAGGTGCAGGCCTCGGTAACCTTGATATTTACCACCATACCAGTTTCAAGTATGCTATCATAAAGAAGCTCTACCCCAGATACCATGGCAATCTCAAGGTACTCAGCTATGGACTGAAAGGCAATTCCCGCCTTCTCTGTACTGCCGGTATAGGTTACCTCGTTCCAACCAGCTTCAAGGGGTATTTCATTAGCGGCCTGGATCGGCTTGGTTGCTAGGTATAAAAGTCCCCCCAAGCCTGCTACGGCTGTAATTAGCATCACGCCTAGTTTCACTGGTTAGGGTCTCCTTTCCTCAAACTACTGTGATAGTTATCGTTATGGAATCACACCATTCC
>BPTM01000351.1 GCA_023705945.1 Candidatus Heimdallarchaeota archaeon | reverse complement strand
AGATCGTTTCACGTGACTGGAGTTCAGACGTGTGCTCTTCCGATCTGATAATTGTTGGTTTTGTAAATACACTTATTGCAGCTTAGCTTTTTTATTATATCTCTCTTCTCGTTCCTCAAAATATTATTGAACAAGATGGATATGTAGTAAGCAGTGTTTCATTTATATTTGCTGGGGCAATGCTGGTTGATATTTCCACAAAAATTATGATGAAATCAATGAATAGTTTCACAAGTGAGATGAGACAAGGAACATTTGAAACTTTATCATGTTTACCTTTCGGTTTGAAGAGATATTTTCTTTCAGAAATCTCATTTGAAGTAATTTATGGATTAATAATTTCAATATTGAATTATATCCCGGTATTTCTAATATTTCCTCTCTTCATAGGATTCAATATTTCCTGGAGTTCGTTACTTACTTTACTATTATTACTAGTTTGCATCCTCATTTTCTTCTTCTCATTATCTCTTCTTGCAGCAAATTTTACAATTCTAGTAAAAAGAGGGAGAGAAATATCTATGATTGTAGTAGGTTTAATACATCTCTTCAGTGGTAGTCTTTTCCCCTTAGATCTATTTCCAGAATGGTTAAGAGTAATAGCTTATTTTTCCCCTATGACCATAGCTGTTAGAGCATGTCGTTTGTGTTTATTTGGGAATGGAGTAATAACTTCAGAAATAGTATGGATTGCCATTATAGCCCTACTAGTAAGTTCAACACTAATTATATTTCTCTTCAATTTATCTTACAAAAAGATCTACAATAGGATAAGGGAAAAAGGGACAGTTCATGAATTCTAAAAGCTAATTTAGAAGATTCAAAAACTCCTCAACTGATTGTGAAATATCTTTTGATTGAGTTATTGCCCTACCTATTACTATAATATCTGCTCCATTACTGAGAGCTTTAGAGCTAGTTTTAAGATTTAATCCTCCTGCTACAGCAACAAGAGATTCTTCATATTTACGCTTAATTTTTGCTATAATTTCCCAAGGATGATCTATGTTTCCTTCTTGATCTATTCCTCTATGGAACAAGATTATTTCTGGTATTCTTGATAGCTTATCTAACAATAGAATTGGGTCTTCAACATTCATCAAATCCAGAATAATGTCTATATTCATTGATTTTCCAGCTCTTAGAGAAGACTCAATTGTATCTATTGAAGCTAATCCACTAATAGCTACAGCATTTGCTTTCTGAGTTTCTGCGATGAATACTTCAATTTCACCAACATCTAAAGTTTTCATATCAGCAATGATATATGTTTTAGGGTGATATCTTTTTAATTTCTTGACAATAGATATTCCCAAGCTTTTTATCAGGGGAGTTCCTGCTTCCAAAAGAATGGTTGTTGATTGAGGTATTTCAGATACTATTCTGTCAACATCTCTTTCATAGATTAAATCTAGTGCTATTTGTAGATATGGAGGAGAGCTTAATTGCATTTATACACCTATTAGGGGTGTTGGCGCATTCTCCTTAATTAAGTTAGGTTTTGCTACATCCTTAACATATTCCATAATATATTTTTGATTTCTCTTATCGCCATGAACAAGAAAGATGTTTTTGGCTCCAGAGTCACCCATAATTTGTTTCAACCCTTCAACTGAAGTATGTCCAGAATAAGGAAACTTCATGATTTTAAGATTAAGATCAATATCCTTTTTTCTTCCATAGTCCTCGAATAAAGTCACATTTGTTGCACCATCATAGATTTTCCGACCTGTTGTTCCCTCAACTTGATAACCAGAGAAACCCAGAACATTATTTTCATTTGATCCAAGTAAATCTAGATAAGTATGAATTGGACCTCCTTCAATCATTCCAGAAGTTGTTACAATTATAGAACCTTCTTTACTTCCAGCAAGATATTTCCTTGACTGATGAGTTCGGTCTGATATTGATTTTACAGTAATCATATTCTGCTTTTCAAAGGGAGAGTTTAAACCAACATCTTTAAGGTTCTCTAGAAAACCTCTTGATACCCATTTTTCACTAAGAAAATGTTCCGTTATCATATTCATTGTAACTATCATTCCATCAATATAGATAGGAATGTCATCTAAGTCATCATCTAAAGCAAGCGTTATCAGTGTTTCTTGTGATCTACCAACTGCAAAAGAGGGTAAAAGCATCTTGTTACCTTGTTCTGCTACTTGCTTTGCAAGTAACCTTAATCCTACATCTATTTTCTTTCTTTCAGGAACATATCTG
>BPTM01000350.1 GCA_023705945.1 Candidatus Heimdallarchaeota archaeon | reverse complement strand
ATTCATGACTGAACAAGAAGAAAAAAGAGTAAGAGATTTTGGATTAATCTTTTACTTATGGTCTCTTTTATCTCTTGCAGCATTAGCCTTAGGGATTTATGCAATCATTGATTTTGCCAGAAATGACATAGGTTTTGTCGAATATGCAATTGCTTGGATTCAAGACACAGATATTGATATCTCAGCAGTTCCAGATCTTGGACCAATTAAGTGGTGGATAATCGGTGCTGTTGCTGCTTTGTTCCTAATAGGAATTTCGCTAGCTTATCTAGAGATATGGATTATGAGCTTCATTGGTGCTGAATTTGTTAGCACAGTTGTATTTGGTATCCCTCTTGCAATCCTAGGTGGAGGAATATATTGCATAATATACTTAGATCCAATTTGGATTGGAATTGGTATTGTTGCTTTAGCTGCTTTGCTTATTATGGTGATACTTCTAGTTTCAAGAAGAATAGTTCTTGGAGCTAAAATATTTGAAACAAGCTGTGAAGCGGTAAATGATAATAAACGGACGTTGCTTCCTATTTTGATTTATGCAATTGCTTCAATTGTAATATTCATTCTTGGAGCTGCAGCAAGTGTGTGGATTATTTACAATATGGAAAATCTAACCTGGTTAAGTGATCAAGAAACATGGGTTCAATGGTTAGTGTTCTTTCTAGTTATCTATGTGTATTTGGCAATTTACTGGACAATTATGTACTTCCTTGATGCTGTTAACATTTGTATCTTCAAAAGATGGAATAATTACAAAGAAGCCAATATTCGCTATGCAATGAAAGATGTTTGGAAAGTAAAAGGAAGTATAGTTATGTTTGGCATGTTTATGGCATTCTTTGACTGGATTGTAAAAATAGTTCAATATTTTGCAGCGAAGAAAATAGCAGAAACTTCCAAATTTTATAAATCTTTTACTATTATGAAAAAGATACTATATTGGGTATTTATCATATTCGTACTGCTCTTCAAATGGTTGTTCAAAATTATCAAATTCCTAAATTACTACACTTTAACAATCATAATTGTAGAGAAACAAGGTTTCATTCGAAGTATTGCTAGATCATCTGATTTAGCTTTAGATTCTGGAGCAGATATTATCATAGGAAAAACTGGTGTAAATATTGCTAAAGGATTATTCTCAGTGATGACATTTGCTATATTTGCTGTAGCAGGTTTCTTTGTTGGGAGATACTGGTTCGGAATCTCATTAGATATTGACCCATCTAATATTGCTGTATTAGCTCTATTTGGCGCGGTTGTAGCAGTGTTCTTCTTCATATTTGGTTATTTGCCTATGTCTGCATTACTCAAGCCACTAAATACAGCTTATCAAACAATCTTATTCTACTATATCACAGACCCATTCCGAGGAAAGACAGGACGTAGAACAAGATTATCAGCTGAAGTTCAAGAAAGCATCTCTAAAGTAAGAGAAAAAGTAATGGTAGATTATGACAAAGAAGAAAGAACATCCTGGTCATCTGACAAGAAAGAGCAGCCAGCTGAAGGTTAGAATTCTCTTTTCTCTTTTCCCTTTCCTTTTATTTTATATTTTGTTTGTTAAACTTTCTATTTAAACTCAGAAAAAGTCATTTTGGTTGCATAACAGAAAAGGATTATAAGGAGATTAAGTATATTTATTTTGTAAGAAAATGTCTTCGCGACCACAACGTAGAAGTTTGATTGGAAGTTATAGATACAGTGTTCTCATTAAACCAAATGAGAATGAATTTAGCGAGCAAATGACTGGTATTCTTGATTTATATGATGGAAAACATGTAACACAAACACACAAATATTCTACATTTGATCAGCTAGCATCGACCATAATTAATTTCTGGGAAAAAATGCTTGGTTCTGAGGTCAATATTCACCGTTTTGCTAATTGGTTAACAGAATATTTTTCAGATATAGGTGTTGCTAATATAAATTTCTATCAACTCATAGAAATTGTTAGAAACTTGGGTAAAGGTATCTCTTTACACTCTTCTGGTATGAAGATTAGAGAAGCTAAAGTTGTTCCAGATCCTGTTAAACCAGCTTCAAAGAAAAGGGAAATGACTACTGACCTTGAAAGTCTTATATCTCCAACAACAGAAATTGTTAAACCTAGTGAACTTTTCAAGAAAGAGGAGACGGTATCTCCTAGAGTGACAACTATGCCTCCTGTGAAAGTAGAAGAAGAGGAAGAGGAACCAGAAGCACCACCTGTAAATACTTTACTGAAACCAAGTGAAGTAATAAAGAAGCGTGATACTATTTTTGAAGCCGAAACACCTAAATCTGAAGTTCCAATGAAAGTTATGGGTGATCCTATAGTCACAAAACCTTCACCCAAAATAGAGAAAAAGGTTGAACCTGTTGATATACTCAAACCCACTCAGTATCTTAAAAAGCAAGAGACAATAGATGCAGTAGCGGATACAATAGTTAAACCAAGTCTACTCTCACATGAGAAAACCATTGGATCTGTAAGAACTGCAACAAAAATAGAGAAACCTGTTCAGCGACCATTCAAGAAAAAAGTAGTAGTAGAACAGAAGCTAACTCCTCCTGGCAATGTGTTGTTGAAGCCTTCAAATTACCTCAAGGATAAGGATATCGTATTTGAAAAAATTGAACATCTGAGGAAGCCAAGTGAACTTATCAGAAACAAATCTGATGCTTTTATTCATCCTGTAAGGAAAATAGACCCTGAAGTAGATGAAATCCCAATGCCTCCTGGAAGCGAAAGGAATAAAGTTGATGTTTTCCCATCTAATAGTAAGCCTTCTGTAAAAACAACAGAAACTATGCCATTCGAAATAGAAATAATGGATGATAGAGAAGAAACAAAATATCCATCTGAGCTGAGGATAATAGATATAACAGGAGTAGGAGAAAAAATTGCTATGTTGCTCAAAGAGGGTGGTATCGAAACAATTGATCAGCTTGTACAATCTAAACCTGAAGAATTAAGTAAAATCAGAGGTATAGGAATAACTTCAGCAAAGAAACTTATCTATGGAGCAAATGCCTTAATTACAAGACAATAAGATAGATAAATCCTCCTCCAATTTTTCTCCCGATTCTTAATACATTATACTTAAAAAGTTAGATGAAAGTATTGATAAAATGAATAAATCAAGAATTATACAGATTGTAGGTCTTTCAAATTCTGGTAAAACAAGTTTAATTCTTGATATGATAAAAGTTTTCGAAAAACAAAATCTTTCCGTAGCAATAGTAAAATCAGCTAGGGGTCATACCTCAATCTCCTCCGGTAAAGATTCAGATAAATTTCTTACACAAGGAGCTATATCTTCAACCATCTCATTTTCGAATGTAACACAAATAACAACAACTAAGAAAACCTCTTTTTCTGAACTTTTAGGAGATATTCAGTCGTTGAGTGAGCCTAATATTATTCTGGTGGAGGGATTCAAAAGGGAAAGTTATGATAAAATACTTGTTTGGTCTGAAGATTTTGAGGAAAATATCGATCTATTCAACCTAACTAATCTCAAACTAATTTATTGTCAAAAGGATAAATATAACACATATTCAGAGGATTTAAAGAGACTTGAAAAAAACCTCTCTACAGTTGTTTTATTTGATATGTCCGATATTTGTTCATACATCATAAATAACAATACTGAGGGCTGATATGCATAGTTCATTAAGAAATCTACTAAAAAAAACTCAAGAGAAAATCTCTAAACATAAGATAGATAGAACAAGCATATCTGGTATTATTTTTTGTTATAATGTATATAGCGATTCAACAGATTTGATCTTCAACAAGATACATCTTTTACAGAAATTCGTAAGTGAAATTATACTGATTATCCCAAAAAGTGACATTATAGAATATAAAAAAATCAAACAACTGAATTTTCCCATTAAAGTTTTGGAACTGGAACAGAATATTCTTGAAAACGAAGTTCTTGCATTTGAAATGGCTTTAAAACAATGTATTAATGATAAGATAATAGTCGTCCCTACCTATCTGCTTATTGAACCTAAGAGAATCGAATTATTGGTTCATTATGATTATCCTTTAACAACATTTTTGGGTAAAAAAGGTAACATCACCTCTAATTTGTTCTATTATGATAAATGGATAAACAGATTCATAGTACAATTACTACGATTAAATGGTAGAAAGAAACTAATCGAGTTATTTAGAATTTCAAATAAGACGGCTTTTCTACGTATAAGTGATAATGATAAAATCGAAAAAATTTCCTGTAAAAATAATGTTTCTGGAATAAGCCAGAGCTCATATGAAAAGAAAATCATATCTCCTATTCTCTTTCAAAATCCTATTGATGTGCAAGAAATTGTTAAACTGATTGCTCTACTCAATGTCATGAAAGATGATGTTATAGAAAATAGAACCATTTCTTCACACTTCAAGATAGGGCAATTGCTAACCCAAAGTCAGAAGCTTTTGGATAGCGGTCACTATGGATTAGCTTTTCAAGCACCATTCTTCTTCAATAAAATAGCGGAGAAAATTGGCAGATACCCACCTGATTGGAATCTTGAAAAAATACTTGAGCTAGGAAAGATTTCATTAGAAGAGGAGCTGAAGAGCTATTCTGCTGAGGGAATTGAAAGCCTACACTTGGCCTGCTTGAAGGATTTTCAGGAGTTGGTTCCAAGAAAACCTATTGAGATAGGTCGTATAGAACAGGAAATAAAGTTATTGAGAGAGCTATTACTGCAAGACAATATTGAATCTTGATTCATTAACAGAAAAGGGCACTTTATGGCAATTTTTTCCAACCATCATACATTTAAATGACGATTTGTTTTTTATCATTATGAGCCATCGATCGAGTTCAAGTATAATCCCTTTACTTATCAGAGTAGGTTTTGGATTAATATTTCCTTTATTTCTAGAAATTTTAATCTATATAGTGTATACAGGACTTAGAACCGGTGATTTTCAGTTTTCGGCACTTCTTTACTATACATTTCTAGTAATTCCAATCCTTTTTCTCTATTTATTAACTCCAAGACTACTTTTCCAAATAGGTGGAGTTAAGAATCATATCACTCAAAATCTTACTACAAATTACGATAAAATCTTCTTAAAGCCAAGAAAATTCAGATCTCAAGAGAAGACAGTCCCACTTATCTCCATGGAAATAAAATTGAAAAAAGAAGAGCAAGAGCACTTGGAAAGAAAGATAAAGAAAGACCTAATACCTGAATTATCCAAGGAAGCACAAAGTCAGTATAATCAAGATTTCATTGACCGAACACACACTACAAGAAATGAGAAATTATTAACATATAACGAGTCTTTGTTTCTTTTTAGCTTAGTTTCATCAAGTTTACTCTTATTTAATTTTATTCTAGTGATAGTTATGAGATTCACAACTATTAAACTTGATTTTTTTGAACTTGATCAGATAACAAATCTAACAAATGTGATAATTTTTTCTAGTGTATTTGGAATCCTTCTAGGATTTAGCATATATCTATTATATACTTCCTCAAGGAACCTGTGTTCATTAATCCCTAAGGTTCTCCCAATAATTTATTTTGAACCAGAAGAGGAAAGAGAAAAAAGGATTTTACAAATTCTAGCAATTGCTGAATTCCCAATCAGTAATTTATTTGTAAGAAGAACACAGAGAGAGCTTTTTGGAATTACTGATGAAGCTAAGAAACAGCTTCTTTTTGCTAAACTTGTTGAGACAATTTCCTGGCATTATCGAGATGAAATGGCAAAATCCATAGCTTGGAAGTTATATAAAGAAGTTCTAGCAGAAATTCAAATTTCTGAAGAAACAAAAGAAAAAATTGAAAAGCAATTCAAGTATGACCCATTAACTCATCTAATATCCAGCCAAATACTTACTTCAAATGAAGAACAAGCAATTAAAGCTGATATAGATTATATCAAAGAAAAGATTGTCAAATGGGATAAAATCAGAAGTGAAGAACAAACCTTATCTTTTCTTCTAATTTATAGAAGTCTTGAGACAATTTTCCGACGTTCATTATCAAGTCTAAAAACAGATGTAGAAGATGAAGAAATTAACTTCTTAAAACTGATCGATATTCTAGAAAAGAATCTCATTTATTAACATAAGGAGACTTTCCATATTGATCTTACCAATGTCTATTGATTTTCCAGGTTCATGGAATAGAATCTTACGCTTCAATATTATTTCATGTAACATACTAATCTCGTCATTTGTTCACATTTTATTATGTACTCGAATATTGATCAGTTTTAAGATGTTA
>BPTM01000349.1 GCA_023705945.1 Candidatus Heimdallarchaeota archaeon | reverse complement strand
GAGATCGTTTCACGTGACTGGAGTTCAGACGTGTGCTCTTCCGATCTCAAATGTGACTGTCTTCGGATAATCAATTTCCAGCATTTCCTTCGCTATTGCGCGTGCCTCGTCTGTGGCGACAACCGTTCCGTCATCTTTTATCTCCTCTATACCCTCGTACCTCATGCTCTCAACGTTAATTTTTATCGCCTCCTCCAGACTCAGTCCCTCGGGGAGTACAACCTCTGCACTCTTTGCACCCAAACGGATTGGATAGCCTCCAGGCAATCCACTGGGGCCAGGGGCGTGGGTAAACTCATTAGTATCATTTAGAATAGACATTAGATGACTCACAGCTGAAGCAGCCACTCTCGGATGACTAATCCAGGTCGTCTCTCCCGGACCAGATGCCGTCAACCTATCTGCTATTAGTGAAACAACATCAAACTCACTGGTGACGTCTTTATCCCTCACTAGAACCTTGAAGAAGTATGGCACACCTTCCCTTGGGCCTAGCATAACAAGGGCATGCTCACCGACCATAAATATGGTGATTTCAGGTATTGACACATGCCAGGCAAGGTGTATCTTCCACTTAATTTCTGCTACCAGTAGGTCAAAATTGCCCGACCCAACAAGCGGACACAAGCCATTCCTGCATAATACGGGGTTCGTAACATCGGGATAAGAATTGTTCAGTACAGGAGCATTGGTACCGGATTCTTTAACAGCTTGCATCAATTTGATGGTTAATGCTGAATGTAGAGGGTATGAAAGTGCCATCATACGATCCCACTTTTTAGTCTTATCGGCTGAGAGGCCTCTCCCTACCCACCACGATGCCAGTGTCATATTATTATATATCACGGTGGGGTTAACAGTTCTAATTAACTCAGCAGTTGCATCTATATTTCTCGCATCGCACTTATGGAATTCAAATGTCTTATACTTGCCTTGTAGGATGGCTCCTATTGCGGCGGTATGCGTTTTCTTCACACCCCACTCTTCTCGATTGTCACACGTAACTATTTTGCTTATACCCTCGCACCGGGCAAGAAATTCTAGGACCCATCCTCCTAGGTCACCAAGACCAAAAATCATAACACTATTAGCCATTATTACCTCCTAAATGTATAATTTAATTGCTGCCTCCATCTGTCTACCTTATCCTGCTTTTTTGTCTATATTACTCACCTCCTTCTCTCTAGGCATAAGCACACACCCTTTATTTCTTAACCCTGCCGACATAGTTTTCACCTCCTATCGCTCAAAGGCGGTCAAAGGTATGCTTTCTCTAGTATAATGAGGGGGTGTATTACTTCTACATTGGCCCCCTGCTCTATCTGCATTTTGCAGCCACTGCAGTCTGTAGTGACTACCTGAGCATTTACCTCTTTTATTCTTTGGAATAGGACACTTCCGATGTTCATTGATGACTCGTAGTATCGTCGTTTGAAGCCAGCGGTGCCAGCCATACCACAGCACCCCCGGTCTAGGTCAGTTACTTCTAGCCCCGGTACCAGCTTCATCAACTTGATAGAAGCCCCATCAAGACCCTGAGCTTTCAAATGGCAAGGCGTATGGTAAGCAATAGATAAAGACACCTGTTTAAAATTGGTGTTAAGCTCACCCCTTTCATGCAGCCCATTAAGATACTGACTCAAAAAGTGCGTCCTCTCAGAAACCAATCTAGCCTCTTCGCTGTTCAGCAAAAAAGGATACTCTTCTTTTATGGCTAGGCAGCAAGTTGGGCAAGCGGTTACGATGTCATATCCTTGCTCCACTAGGGCAGAGAGCCTATCAACCAGCTTAGCCGCCTCCTTATGTACCCCATTAAAATCGCCATACCCAACCCGTGCAGCACCACAACACTGATGTTTCGGTACTATTACCTGAAATCCATTTCTCTCCAAGATATGAACCACCGCCTTCCCGATTTGTGGCTCCCAGTAATTAGCAAAACAGCCTGGATAATACAACACTACCTTCTTTTGTCTATCTTTAGACTGATGTTCCATGGTGTGACCCAAACCACCGCTCAAAGGTTCTATAGTGGAAAGTTGGCGACTTGCGCCTTCTATCGATGCCGGTAATCCTTTCCACAAGCATACGAAGCAAATTTACTCTCGAGAGCCAATTAACCAATGGGCCCCCCAGGCTTCCAAGAGGGGCTAACCTTGTCATGTTCATAAGCACTTGATTATCTCGTAACCGGGCAATCCGAGGAGAGTATTCCGCCTTGGCCATTGCTATTAGAGATCGGAAGAGCACACGTCTGAACTCCAGTC
>BPTM01000348.1 GCA_023705945.1 Candidatus Heimdallarchaeota archaeon | reverse complement strand
AACAGGCTGCTGGCGATGTCTCATCTGCAATCCTATTACAGAACCGAAGAAGACCGAAGAACGGAAAAAGAAATACATTGGCGTTGCGATGACCGAGGAGATGGTAATTGAAATAATCAAAGAGCAGATAGGTTCTGCGAAAAAAGACGAGGATGAAATCCGTGAAATCGTACGGGATGAACTTGCTGACTGGCATGTCCAGAAACCGCCCGTAACGGCAACGGAGATAGCCGAGGCTACTGGCGTGGGCGGAGAAAATGTTCATATAAGTGTTCAAGTACCCAAGCCTGAAACTTGACTCCAGAAGGCCAAAAGGCTCGGTGTCCGAACACACAACGAAGGAACGGGCGGTATGAGAAAGAAAGTTGATATTATGGCCGATATGGAGGCCAAACAAAAGGAGACCATCGATGGCGTACAAGAAGAACTACGCACCGAAGAATAGACAGGCGGTAGCAGGAGCTAACGACCACTGCTGGATACCTGAGATGCAAAAACAACAGAGCAGAGAAGAAAAGAAAAGGTATGACGAAAATTATGTCCGCATATTTGGGCATGAATAAAAAGCGTTCCAATGTAGGAGCGCAAGATAGAAAGAGCAGTAAAATAGCTTAATAACGCCCGTTCGCAAGAGCAGGGCAAAGAAAGTAACATGGCAACTTACGCAGCAAAATTAAGGCCGGAAGAAGAGCCGGAAGACTTAGCTGAGTTATTGATAGCAGGTTTAGCTGAATTATTATCAGAAAGAGGTTAAATATGTCAAGTGTATTCAAAGGCCCGAAACGACCAAGGATTGCAGCACCGGAGCCAGAGCCGGAAAGAATTGAAGTAGTTGAAGAAGAAGCTGAAGAAGCCAGAAGAAGAGAACGAAAGAAACTCCTTATTGGTATTGGTGGTCGCAGGAGTACGATAAAAGGGGGAAGAGTGTCGGCTTTGAAGAGACACCTTGGTGAATAGATGGCTAAAAAGAAACCTATCAACGTAGATGAAGTTCTTGAGCGTTACGGCGAAGCCAAGACTCGCAAGTTGATAACTGATAACGACCGGCGAGAAGCTGGTAAATACGTATGGCCTGCCGCTCAAGATCAGATACGAACTGGTATGTCGAATGACAACCAGCCTCGTTCGGTGGAAAAGTACGACGATACGGCTGTAAGGTCGGCTTATCGGATGACTTCCGGCATTTTCACTTATCTAATGCCTGCCGGTTCGAGGTGGCATAGTTTCGTTGCTCAAGACTACGAGTTGAATCAACAGCCTGAATATAAAACGTGGATGTCGATTGCCGCTGCACAAACGCACGCTGAGATATGGAGAAGTAACTTCCAGCGGGAAATGTTCTTAACTATTCGGTCAATGATAGTCTTTGGAACGGGCGTTATTTCAGTTGAGATGATAGGTGGCGATATTATATTCAAATCCCATCATATCGGCTTTATGTTCTTTGACGATAATAATAGAGGCGAAATAGATACCGTCTATCGGCAGATATTCTATACTGTCCGCCAGGCGGCGCAGGAATTTGGTGTAGAAAAGTTAAGCAAGTCTGCTGCGAAGGCTTATAAGGCCGGAAAGTTGACTGAAAAGCACGAATATGTCCACGTCTGCGAGCCAAACGAAAATTACGATAGAAGCAAAATAGGTTCAGGTAAAGTCAAGTCGTTTTATATTTGTATTCCTGATAAGGAAATTGTTAGAGAAGACCCTGATTTCGCTCATCTTCCGTATTTGGTTGCCCGCTTTGCTCGTACTCCTGGCGGTATAATGGGTTACGGCCCTGCTATTGAATATATTGAAGATATAAGAATGCTCAATCGTATGGCGCGTTCTTTTATTGAATCTGTGGAGATTGCTAATAACCCACCTATGATGGTAGAGGACGATGGCGTTGTAGGTCAGCCGGTAACGGGGCCGCATGGTATGATTTACGTAAGGTCAGGCGCTCAATTCCCGCAACCTTATACATCTGGCATTAACGTTCAGGGAAATGCTGAGGTAATTTTCCAGATGCGTGAGATTATACGAATGGCATTCTTTAACGACCTCTTTGAGCCGATGGGTCAACATAGGAATATGACAGCTACGGAAGTAGATGCACGGCGTGAGGAATTGATAGTTATTGTAACTCCTGCCGTGGTATCTCTTGCAAAGGAAATCTTTTCGCCTTTGATTGTAAGGGTTCTGGACTTACTTATAAAGACTACCAATAAGGCCAAGCGTGTACCGGAGCCGCCCGATAGTTTCGATTACGATATAGTCTATCAGGGGCGACTTGCTCTGGCTATGAGTAACGTACAGGCCAATGCGCAAGAAGCTACGATGGCCAAGTATGCTCCTTACGCTGAGACAACTCCCGTCTTTGAAAATATTGATATGGACAAGTCGATTAGAACATCGTGGATTAGTTCAGGAGCGCCTGCCGAGAATCTTACTGATTATGATGAGATGATAGCAGAAAGACAAAGAAGGAAACAGTTGGATGAGGCTGCGGCTCAAGCAGCTTCGGCTAAAGATGCGGCTAAGGCATATAAGGATGTGAGCGGCGTGCCGGAAGTAGGAAGTGTAGCAGGGACATTATGATTGAAAAACAAGAAGAATATTGGACTGAAGAAGAAATAAATGAACAAATAGAAGTTCTCAATAATGACCCTGATTATGACCCTCTTATTGATGCGCCAAGACGAATCGAGTTTGTCAGGCCTGGAGATAGAAAATGATAGAAGCAGACAAAATAAAAGCAGAGAACGAGCAGAGGCAACTGGAAAGAACCCTTGCTTACAAGCGATTTTCTAAAACTGACGATGGCAAGATTATCCTGAAAGACCTTGAGGAGTTTTGTGGCTTTCGCAGACTGAGTTATAATGCGCAGAATCCGAATGCTTTACAGACGCATATCAATGAAGGTATGCGCAAAGTTTATTTGAGAATTGATGGGTTTATAAATAAAGTGGAGAAAGAGAATGACTGAACTATTAGATGTGGCCACAGAGCCGGTAATATCCGCACAGACTAACGCGCCCGGTACGGAGCCTACAAGCTGGATGCCGCTGTCGGATGAGCAGAGGAATACTGCGCCCGAGACCATAAGGAATCTCTTGGAAGCTAAGAAGTGGACATCCTTTGACGAAGTGGCAAACGGTTACGTTGACCTTGAAAAAGTATTAGGCAGGGGCGAACATATTTTCAAGCCCGAATCGCCGGACGATACTGAAGGCTGGACTAAATACTGGAATCAGCTTGGCGTTCCTAATGCTGAAGGTTATGAGTTTGAAGCCGATGAGGCCGTTCCTTTTTCAGAAGATTTACTTAGTAGGTTCAAGGAGTTTGCCCACAAGCAGCATTACACCAAGGAGCAAGCTGCTGGTGCGGTACAGTTCCAGCGAGAGATTATAAAGGAAGTAATGATCGCTGAGGCGGAACACGAAGAGGCGGAAGTTGCGACATTGGAAGCTGAAAAGGAAACTATCCGCAAGGCTCTAAAACAGAAATGGGGAGGTGAAGTTGCCTATCAAAACAAACTCGTAGATGCCCGCCGTATCGCCGACGAACTTGGTATTTACCAGACCCTTGAAAAGAAGGGATTGGCAAGCGACCCTGAGATAATCGGTATGCTTGATACTATTCGTGAGAGGACGGCAGAGGGC
>BPTM01000347.1 GCA_023705945.1 Candidatus Heimdallarchaeota archaeon | reverse complement strand
CATGATTCTTTCCCCTCAACGCACGTGAGGGGACCCACTTAAACGACGGTTAGAAAGCCTCTGGCAAGTTTAACCAAGTTTCATAACGTGCGTAAGATGTTTGCTGTTACTGAAGCTGGTGGTGTTCAGATTGGTAAAGACAAATTCGCTATAATCAACGGAGAAAAGGGTGCAACATGGTTAAAGCTGAAGTTTCAAGGAACTCCAGGTCATGGTAGCGCACCTTACTCAAGCGATAATGCGGTGCACAAAGTGTCCAAAGCCGCACTTCACCTTACAGATTACTGCGATAACAAAACACCTATTGATACAACTTACATTAGTCATTTAATTAAGGGTCTAGGGATGAATTTCTTCCTAAGGTCGTTAATTACAAATAAAAATCTACTTCCATTCATTCTCAAAATCCTCAGTAAAAAAGACCCTGAAATATCAAAGGTTCTGCACAGTTTAAGCAGAATGACTATATCACCTAATATCATACAAGGTGGATCAAAAACCAATATAATTGCTTCAGAAGCTAGCTTAGAATTAGATATTAGGACACTACCTGGTCAAGATTATGACTATGTTGTCTTTCATGTTAAGAAAGCGCTAAAGGAACTCGCAGAGGAAGTAATCATCGAGAGGGTTGAATCGAAAGAAGGTATAGCGTCAATGGGTACAGCTAGCCCAGTGGAATCTGATTTTGTCACAGCAATGAAGAATGCTATTAGGAAAGATTTTCCAGATGCGAGTGTAGTTCCCTTAATTGCAGGTGGAGCAACCGATGGAAGATTTTTACGCGAAAAAGATGTAGATACATATGGATTTGCTCTTTTCGATCCAGAAACACCAATGAATGAAATTGTCAATTTAGCACATGGAGTTGATGAGAGAATTAGCCAAAAAACAGTTGAGCTTTCGCTGAATGTTTACTATAATTTAGCGAAAGAATTTCTTTAATCAAAAGAAAGGGAAAAAAGGAAATTACATCTGACTTCCACAATTTGTACAGAATTTAGCATCGTTTTCCTCATTTGACCCACAATTCTGACATACCTTGGTTCCCATTGGTGCAATAGTTGCAGGTTTTTGAGCTGCATAAGAAGACTGCTCGAAGGTCGGACTTTGATACGGAGTATAAACTTTTGTTGAATCATATGTTGAAGGTTGTGAATACGGTTGTTGAGTTTTGCTCCTTCTGGATCTCATGAACAGGAATATTCCAATTAGACCACCGATGACTATTACTGCGATTATAACATACCAAATTGTACTCTCACCGCCTGTATTCGAAGGGTCAAATGTAATTGTTATTGTTATGCTATAACTAGATGTATTTACTCCCCAATTCAATAAGCAGAAATCATAAGTTCCTTTGTCCAAAACAAATGTCATTGTTCTTACAAGTGCATCTTCTACATTATAGTACCAGACGAGGTCATCTCCGCTATCATTCCAGTCTTCTAAATCTCCTTCATCACAAACACCAAATTCTATGGGTTCACTTGAGTTTAGTACAACAGTTACATTTGTATCATAATATGAGATATCCTCACGATAACGAACAAAATACATACTACTTAGAGTATCAGTATCAGAGACAATAGTTTCCGTGTCTGCTTGAATAAGAGCAGTACTTGAATAAGCCAATAAAACAAAAAATCCAATGAATAGTAATTTTTTCCTCAATGTTTTCACCCTTATAACTTTTTAATTTCAATCAAATCAATATTTGGATATGTGAAATATTCTAGGGAACAGTTAATTAAAGATGGGACTAGATAATTTCTTAAACCTTTCTAAATTAGTATCAAAGAACCTAACTCATAATTTAATGCACCATTGAGAAGATTTTATTTCAATTATCTGTCTGTATTTTAGTACAAGATATAAATTATGCAAAAGAGTTAAATAGTATATCAATATAATGATATCATGATATGTTAGAGAGGAAATATGATGTGTGAGAAATCTGTTTTATTAATATTCCCTGCAAGTAAGTGGGAATTAAAAGATACTTTTTGTCAACCACTAGGAATACTAACATTAGGTGCTGCATTAAAACAAGCAGGGATAAAGGTTTCAATCATCGACCTCTCAGCTGAAGGATGGTCAAAAAGAAAATTTCACAATTATCTAAAAAACGGTTATTTCTCGCATATAGGTGTAACTGTTTTATCACCATTTAGAGAAATAGGTTATGAGATAATTGATATGGCAAAAAAAGTTAGTCCAGAGATTATAACAATTGTTGGAGGACCGCATGCATCTTTAAGAGGAGAAAAAATACTAGCAGAATGTCAGAATATAGACATTGCATTCTCAGGAGAAGCTGAACTAGATATAGTCGATATAATCAATAATCCTTTAAAAAGATTCTACGATTTGGGGGTAGTTGAAGACATAGATAAATGTCCTATTCCAGATAGAAGTTTCATCAGACACCTCAAATATACAACATTTTCAGGAATCTGGGTAGGAGACTCTACTAGCATGAAGTGGATAAGAGGGTGTCAATGGAGAAAATGTACATTCTGTTCTAGAAGTGAACTTACAATTTCACACAGAAGACGAACTCCAGAAAAAATAATTGAAGAGATAGCAATTATTCAAAATGAATTGAAATACAAGAATCTCTTTGTAGTTGATGATAGTTTGATGTTTAAATCAAAATATGTTAAAACTATACTTGAGATGAAGATAAAAGAAGGGTTAGATATACCATTTTGGGCATTAGCAAGAGCTGATCATCTGGATGATGAAAGTTTAGGTCTTTTAAGAAAAGCAAATTGCTCAGGTCTTGAAATAGGTATAGAAGCCGCAGCTCCTAGAGTTATTGAGATGTACAAAAAAACAGATTTAAAGCCAACATTATGGAAGCAGAAGTTAGAAAGTACATTTGAATTAGCAGATAAGCATAATATACTCACAATTGGAACAGTCATTGTAGGCGGACCATATGAAACAAAAAATGAAATTCAGCAGACGACTGATTTGTGCAAGAATTTAAAAGTTGATGTAATTCAAGCTTTTCCATTTCTCTATATAATAGGATCAGAATTATGGAAACAAGCAATAGAACAAGGGCAAATTTCATCAGAACAGTACTTTACATATAATGATAAGAAATTTGCAACTACAGAGTTTACAACTGAAGAATTGATCAAGATGGCAATGGAAACAGAGCATACTGTCAATTCACCTCTTAAAAATCCTAGCCGCTATATACGAATTGTTAAAAAGTTCATACGCCAAAGAAAGTGGTCGATGATAGGAAATAATTTCATTCGTCTTCCACTTATCATTAAAAATTTTCTTTTCGAACATCCATATGAAGTAATTCCGGATGAGTATCATCAATGATGCAAAAAAATTCAGAATTTATCGAAAGAATTATCTTTATCAAGTTATATTGAAACATAGATGCGTCCAACAACCCATTTCCATAGTTCTCTTTTCCTACTGGGAATAATTTACTTTAATATACCAGATTTCTCATGGATATTTAGCATCATCTTCTTAGCTGGCAGTGTTTTAATTGATCTGGATAGCTTCTTATCAATATTTCTTAAAGAAAAAAACCATCGTCATTACATTTTTCACTCCTTATTGTTTTGGATATTCTTATCAGCTATTTTCTTAATTCTCAGATATACTACTACAGAATTCTTTGATTATTTTCTTTGTTTCAGTCTAGGAGCAATTTACCATCTTTTATTCGATCTATTAGATTGGGGACTTCCACTCTTACCTCTACCAAAGTTTCGAAAAATCTATTTGGGCATACTTAAGGAGGAAAATTTAGAAGTTAAACCCGAATACTTCTTTCTGAAAAAATACTGGAATAGCAAAGTAATGATTATTATAGAATTATTATTTTTCTCACTATCAGTACTAGGATGGTTTCTCATTCCAGATCAACTAATCATCGGAACAGCGTGTATTGGATTTGTAACTTATTTGTTCTTCATTTTTGAGATGAATGTATTAATTAAAATGAAAGGTAAATAGAATTTTTTATGAATTATTTTTTAAATTTCTGTCTTGCTTTTTCTACTAATTCATCTGGTCTTTTACTGTATTGCTTATAATCTTGACCTAGTGTTATGTTCAAGATGTTTTCTGCAATGATTTCATTTAACGAATGATTAATTTCATATCCTAAGAAATGACGATAAGAACCAAGAGACGCTACAGCTGTCGTTCCATTTCCCATGAAAGGATCAAGGACTATATCACCAGGTTTGCTACCAAAGTCAATACATCGCTGAACAACTTGAATAGGAAGCTTGGTTGCATTTTTCTTTTTGCCTCGTTGATAACCTCTATTTATTTCCCAAACATCTAATGGATAATGTTCAATTTTATTAAAGAAATATCTTTTTTCATCTTTAACTGCAAACAGAATATGATAATGACTAGTAACGAATTTTCTCTTGGTGAAAACACCAAATTGGTATTTCCATACAATGTCATTAATCAGCTTAAGATTACTTTCTTTAAGGGCGGTGAGAATATCAACCAAATTAGTCCAACCACTAAATATCCAGACACCAGCTTCTTCCTTTAGAACTCGAGGGAGTTCCTTAATCCAGTTTTTGCAAAACGAAGCATAATCATTTATTTCAACGTCTTGATATCCCTTTGCAACCAAATCACTATTGCGATTGTAAAGAACTTCCATTTCGCCAAAATTAAGTCCAAAAGGAGGATCAGCTACAATCATATCGATACTTTCTGGTGGTAGCTCTCTTAATTTTTGAACACAATCATCAAAAAAAACCTTATCAACTTCAAAAGAAAATTCTCGGTCTAGAAACATCTTCTCAGCTTCTGCTTTTGACCAATCAAATGTTGGTTTAAATTCAGCAGCAGCTTTATGAGGAATGTAACCGTTCTTTCTTTTTGGTTGATTAGAATTCATCTGTTATAATGCCTTAAAATACTCAACTTAAAACTCTTTTTTAACAAATCATCTAGTTAAATTTGATTACTCTAAAAGTTTTGAATACATTGTACTCCTTCTATCTAATAACACATTATTTCTTTCATTAAGCCATTTGTTGCGAGCGAGCTCTATATCAATTTCAACAATTATTATTTCTTCAGTGTTCACTCCAGCACTAGCTAACAATTCCATTTTAGGAGAAGTGATTTGACTCTGTCCTGTAAATGCTAACTCAATTCCACCATTTTTTTCAGTTCCTGTTCGATTAGAAGTAATTGTAAATATCCTATTTTCTATAGATCTTGCCAGCATAGCTGTTTGACTGTAAGGTAAAACTAAATTTGCAGAGTGAGCCAAAATATCAATGCCTTCTAAAGCTAACACCCTAGTCGCTTCTGGGAATATCCAATCAAAACAAACTAACATACCAATTTTCATTCCCTTAACTTCAAAGGATTTTAAAGGTCCATTTCCAGGTTGAAAGAACAACTTTTCTCTATCGAACAAGTGTATTTTTTGGTATTTTCCTATAAATCCAGCTGGGCCAATAAGAACAGAAGAGTTGTAGAAGTTTTCTCCTTTTCTTTCACAGATTCCACAAACAATGACTGAATTTCTTGATTTTGTTATTTCGGAGAACTTTTCTACAAACAAACCATCTGGAATTATTTCACTTGCTTTCATCAACTCATCCTTGCATGTAAAAACATATCCAGAATTTGCTAGCTCAGGTAAAACTAGTAAGTCAAAATCTGGTGCTTTTTCTATCATTGAAGACAATTTATCTAGATTGCTCTCAACCTGACCAAAAAGGGGTTTGAACTGAAGAAAACCAATTTTCATAACTAGGTAAATCTTTCAATATATTTAAAATATATGTAATCGTTTTAGGAAAAATTTTTCATTACTTTGTCTACTATACCTTTAATCTCATTTGGGTTTTTGAGTATAAAGTCTGGTTTTAGCTTTAGGAGATCATCTGGCTTACTTGAACCATAAGTAGCAGCAACCGAGATAACTCCTGCTTCTTTTGCACTCTGAATATCGAATTCAGTATCACCAATCATCATCGTTCTCTTATTAGAAAAACCATAGTGCGTCATTATTCTTCTAATAGCGTGACTCTTTGTGTTTTCAACAGTACCAATAGGGTAATCAAAATGATCTTGTATATCAAAGAAATTTAACCAATATTCCATTCTCTCTTGTGGTTTTCTGGATACAATTCCGGTATAGTGAGTATTGTGCAAAGATTCTAAGATTTCTCTAATACCAGGATAGAGAGAGCGAAGGTGTTCATATTTTGGTGTGAGCTCTTCATACTTCTTCACAGCTTCCATTATTACTTTTCTGTCTACAGTTTTCAGGAAGAATTTGAAATCATCCTTTTGGTCAGTATTTCCAACTCTCTCACTAAAAATTTTCTTTGAAAAAGTTTTCATAGATATGCTCTCAATAGTTTCCTTCATCTGAGCAGCATAAGCATCCTTAGAATTAGCCAAAACGCCATCAAAATCGAAGATAATAAGTAAGCTTGATTTGATATCTTTAGAATTCACTCTCATTATCCTCGTAAATGTTTAAGGGGTATTCTTAAAGAACATGTATTAGCAAATAAGTTTTTTTATTGCTCTTTCCTTAGAGGAGCACTACAATTAGAGCAGAAAACGGAATCTTCTCCATTAACAGTTTGACAGTTCCAGCACTTAATTTCTTTTATTTTTCGTAAACCTAACTGACCAGTTCTTTCCCTGAAGTCAAACTCCTCAAAACCCATTGCTCGTTCTTCTCTCTTCTTAGCAAGTTTGTCACTTACTTTACTTAAATCATCATAAAAGTGATCAATTTGATCTGCTCTTTCTTGGAATTTTCTAGTTCCTTCAGCTCGAGCTTTGAAGTCAAAAATATATTTGAAATATTGAGTTATGCTCATTTTTCTCTCTCGAAGATAACGTTTGATGAGAAACAAAACAGCAAAAATTTCGATTATTCCTGTTCCAATGATTAAACCTATTCTAACAATTTGAGAACTTTCTCCAGGAAAAAATGCTAAGTAAAAACTAACAGGCAAAAAAGTAAGAGCAACAACCATTAATGGAATACCTAGTACCAAATATAATGTTTCATTGATAGCACTAGCAACAACATAACCTTTACCAGAAAAGAATTCAAGCATATAATAGGAAAGCATCACTACACCAACAATTGCCAAAGCTATGCCGCCAAATAATTTAAGAAACTGATTGTTGACAATAAATCCGTAAATAAAGCCTGCTAGAATAATTACTCCGATAACAATTTGTGATATCATATTTTCTCTTCTGAAGACCTTTCGTTTTCCTTTAGGTAGTCCATGCATAGTAGTCAAAATCACGAGCTTGTTGCTACTTATTTATCTTGTTATTTGAGCAAATAGGAATTACTAGAAATAAACAAAAAATGAAAAAATAGAGAAAGAATATTATTCTTCTCGTTTTCGTCTTCGTCTAATAACAACAATTGCTTGAATTAGTATCAGCATTCCACCAATACTCAATAGAGTTATTGCATCAAATCCTGCACCTGAGGTTGACTCTATTTTTATTGAGATCGGAAGAGCGTCGTGTAGGGAAAGAGTGTAGATCTCGGTGG
>BPTM01000346.1 GCA_023705945.1 Candidatus Heimdallarchaeota archaeon | reverse complement strand
TGCTCTAGAAATAAAAGCTCCTACAACCTTCTCTCCATATCTCTTGTAACTAGAAATCAGATTTTCTTGAACACCTTCCTTTAATTGTTTTCTAAAGGTTCTTAATTCATTAACTGCGATTCGACTTGCTCTTAAATTACTATTCTTATTGTTTGTTGGGAATAGAAGGTTTTTGTAAGAATCTTTCATGATATCTCCTATTTCAAAAGATGTGTTTACGCTTAGGTTTCTCTTTTTTGTTTTCGGCTGAAAAGAAAGTCCTGCTAATGCTCCTAGCACTGACTGCATAAACAAATATCTATTGTTTTTTTTCCCTGAACTGATAGTTCTGATGCTTGTAAATCTACTTGAAATCATTGGGTAGATATTATCTCCGCTAAAATTTGTTTTATACTTTACAGGAATTATTTTTCCATTGTGAAGTATATACCATTTGAGGGTTTTTGGTATAACTTCTTCAGAAATAACAGCCCAGAAAGGTGTTATTTTGTAAATTGGTTTTTTATTATTATCTTCCATAAAAACTAGAAGACTTCTAAGTTTTTGAATTTCAAGATTCTTTATTTTATTGTTAATAATTCTGTTAAAAGTAATGCTATCAATCTTCTCATTCTTTGCGCAATTCTGATTAATGCTCCTAAATTCTTGAAACTTAAAAAAATCGAATAGCAGATTTCTTGCTGATGAAATACTTATTCTGGGGTCAATAATTTTATCCTCATCTAAGGGGTCTTTAAATAATTTTATATCTTTATGATCCTCAAAATATTTCCGAAAATTGTAATAAAGTTCATTAGAATGCTGTTCAAAACATTCACTTTTCATCAACTCGATTAGCATGTATGGTGAAATGAACTTTCTTAATAACTCACTTTCATAATTGTAATCTATGTAACTTTTTTCTATGTTCTTAAGTACATCTTCTGCTGTATAGTCATTTTGACAGATTATCTGTCGCTCCACATCTGCTCTTATGATATCCACCACTCCCAATTTATCGAGCTTGTGTGAAGGTTTTGATGGATCTGAAACATGTGTCAGATTTAAATTCCTGTTTTTAAATGATACAATAATATCTTGCTTACAATCTTCAAAATTTCCATTTAATCTGAGATAAAAAGATATATCTGTGGCTGGAACCTTTGAATTTATCTCATCAATTCTTTTTGGTAATAAATAGCCTAAAGCTTCCCAAGTTAAAGAATCAATCCTTACTATATTGAATTTACGAATTTTACCTTCCTCAAAATACTGATCAATTTCTTCTTCTATTTCATTTCTATTGAAATTGCGATTCGATGATGTGAGTTTTCTTATTAGTCTACAATTAGACATTCTTTTTCTTCTCTTTTCTGACACTATGTGTTTAAATCTAAAACCATCTATTGTAACCATTATTCCATTTATAGGTAATGTTATTGCAACCTTCTCATTTCTCAGTTTTTTTATTGAAGCACTTTTAGTTTTTCCCCTTTCGAATGTGAATACTTTATAATTTACTGCTCCTTGATCTAAAGGTAGTCCTTCTATTAGTTCTAAACTAAAATTGTATTTTTCAAACTTATCAGGAGTAAGCAGTTGGTATCCAAATTTAGTATACCTTTCTTTTTCTTTTTTCTCATTATCTAAGAATCCAAATATCAAGTAAGTATAATAACTTCCTCTTCCACCTTCTCTCTTATAATCTAGTGACTCTTTTATTGGAATAAAAGGGATTTTAAGATTCTCAACTCTTATGTATGGTAATAATATCGATGTTGTTTCAGGTATGAAGAATTGTTTGATATTTTCAGGGATTTGTATTTTTTCTAGTTTATAACAAGCTAGTTTTGTTATGTCGAACAGCTCAAAATAGACACATTTCCCAAATTGCTCAACCATCTCTATTTGCATGAGTTTTACAATTTCTGTCATTCCTTCAATACTCATACATTCTCTCAATATTCTTAGTTGATCTTGAATAGTTCTTTTATTCTTATTATCCTTTGGCCATGTTTTATATCGATTGTTTAAAACATACAATTCTTCCTTTAAATCAAGGATAAAATCTCCCCATCTTACATATAAATCAAATCCTTGATTTTCAGTTGTTATTATGCATTCAGTCCTTTGATTGCGATTTACTAGCAAATCTGAACTTTCGTGTACTTTTGTTGAATTACTCAAGGCAGAAATTAGAGAACCTTGTGTGTACTTATTTTCACCAAAAATATACCTCCCATTTTCTGTTTTCCCTAAAATATCTAAGGATCTATGATTTGGTCCTATATCTAAATC
>BPTM01000345.1 GCA_023705945.1 Candidatus Heimdallarchaeota archaeon | reverse complement strand
GACCACCGAGATCTACACTCTTTCCCTACACGACGCTCTTCCGATCTCCATCCAAGAAATATACTATTCACTGAATAGAGATTTCTTGGATGGTTTGAAACCTATCAAACTCAAATATTGAATCCCTGCCCAAGAGCCGTTGTTCCATTTTATCAAAAAGTTTTGTCTCAAAAGCAAAGATTCCCTTCTCCTCGTAAAGAGATTGAAGGCTTTGAGTAGTTAAATCCACAGTGATTTCTCGGAATTGCTTTATAGGTATTTTGATTAATTTGTTAATTTTCTGTGGAGAACTATTTATAAATTCTGCAACTGATTTAATCCCATTTTCTTGTAGAATTTCAGTTTGTTGGAAGGTTAAATTTGGAAGGAAATAACTTGGAAGCGAGAAGTAGCTGAATATATTAGAGATATCCAAACCGCGTTTTATTGTTTCGAATCTTTCATCAGGTATACCGGTCTTATCCATTAAACTTTCAGGAGTTGTAAGCATAAATCCTAATAGAGTTTTAACATTAGCGTCCATTAAGGCAGCTAGAATATCCTCATCAAACATATCTGATAAATGTGCTAGAGGAAAGTTGAGAATACTTTTAAATGATTCTATGATATCCCATGGAACTTCTTTAACTCTCCACTTACTCTTCGAAGTTGAGAAGTATAAGTCTTCAAGAGTAAGAATATTGTTTTCCTCTAATTGATCAACAATTTCTGATTTGAAGATGTCTAATTCTGCTAAATCAGTTCCAGTATCAATAATTCTGATATCTTTCTGGAGAGTCTTAGCTTCATTCACACTGATGTTAAGAGCTTCTGCAAGTGTTTCTGATTCGCTTACAAGAAGGTCGATGATTCTTGAAATCCCTTGGTTCTGTAGAATATTTAATTGTGAAGTAGTTAATGTAGAAATCTGAACATTCTCAACCTCAATTTCTTTATTTTCAGTCTCATTAAAAGTTTTTATCTTAACTGTTTTTTCCCATGTAATCAATGTAAGAGGTGATCGCAATAATTTTCTAAATTTGTCTATAACATTCCAGTTCAGAATGGAAGAGGAAAAAGTAAGTGGGTGTGTGAGATAAAAAATCTGGTCAACTGAGGCGTAACCAGCTTGAATAAGGGATTGAATCTCTATTGAAGAAAATCGTTCAAGATCCTCAAATTCAAATGAAACAAGTGATTTGTATCTATTTCTATCTGCTTTTTCAAAGAACGGTGTTCCTTTCTGTAAGAGGGTAAAACTTTCCATGAATTGTTGTACTGATTCCTTATCCCGACCAAGCACAGTGGCTATTTCATCAACTGTATAATCGAATATTTGATGAACAGCTATTATATCCTTGCTTCGAAATTTCTCTAATTCTTCCAGAGTAAGTTCAGGAATCCTAGAAATAGGAGATCCAAAGTTTCTTTGAAGTTCATCATACTCACTAAGAAGAAGTATTTGTTTATGTAATTCTTGTTCTCCTTCAAATCTTCTGGATCGTATCTTATCATAGAGTTCTAATGCAATTTTTCTTTCCTTTGAGTCACTCAGTTTTGATTCAATTATATCTGGGTGCAATTCCATGAATTGACGTATAGTTTCAACATTCCTTGATTTCAAACGTAGAAGAGCATCTTTCACTGTATCAATATCTTTGAAGCTCTTAGGATAAAGATGAACTAAATCAACTGCTTCTTGTTGAGATAGTTCACTCAATTTGTATAGTTTTTTCCAAAAACCTGTATTAAGCGAGAAATTCTCGGATTGATAAGCATAATATAAATCCTGAATTGATGGTGCTTCATTATCAAAATGTTTCACTAAATTAGGATAGTGCCTTGAAAAAAGTGTTAAATCTTTCCTTAATTCGTACTTTGATTGAATTTGTTTTTGATAAACAATTTTCTCCTTTAGAGCTTGGATCTCATTGACAGATAGATAAAGGATGTCTGAGAGTTCGGAATTGGACCATATTAGGAAACGACCAATATTATTAATACCAATTTCAGTAAGAAGATGGGAGGAACTTCTTATTTCAGGTAGTGCAAAAATTAATGGCGTACGGAGGAAAATGATATTTTCATCATATTTTTTCTTTTCTTCAGTTGTAAGATTATATTCAGATGCATCATTAAAGAATAATTCTTCTAATACTACTATTCCACATTTCTTGAGAATTTCAACATGATCGACCCAATTCTGTAAAGGGGTACCAAGTTCCTTCTTTGCTCTCTCAATATCTTTCTTCTTCATTCCCATTTTCTTTAATATTACAGAAGATTTCGCCAAAAAAGAAGAAGTTGTGAATATTTGATTTCTTACAAATTCTGTTTCAACGTTTTTAGGAATAACTTTGATGTGAGATTGATTAATAATCCTGTTAGTATCGTGTAAATTTGCAGATAATTTGAATTTTGATTCCTTCAGCAAAAGAGTACTTAATGTATATAACTTTTTTAGGAAAATTGTTTCAGAGGAATGGCTTAAGAACTGAGCAAGAGTCTTTATTCCGTGTTTAACCAGATCTTTCTTGACAAGAGCTTCATCTGCTTTTAGCTGCTGAATTTCAACAAAAGAGAAACTATTCAAAGGAACAGATTTGGAATTTAAAGTGATCAATTCTATGTATTGTTCATACATTATTCTTTCCAGTTCTTTTATGTCGATAAGATCATCTGTAGAGTGGTTAAGAAAATCACTAACTGTTTTTATCTTTCTTCTGTGGAAAGCATTTTTTGTATAACCATCTGTCCAATCAGGTTTCATTCTTGTTATACTGCTTGTAGCAAATGCAGGGAATTTGTTAGTGATCTGTGTAAATACAATTTTCAAATACTCTATAAGAGTTCGAGTTATTTCTGGATGATAGTTAATAGATGAAGGTTGTACAGTCTGGTAAAGAAATTCTTCTATCGATAAATCTTCTCCAAGAACATTGTCAGTTTCGGTTTTTAAATATCTAAAAGGAGGATAGAGCTGTTCTTTCTTTAAGTCTGATACTGTAGTGAAAGAGGTAATAGCTTTGCCTATAGTTAAAATAGTATTTTTACTTGTCTTAGCTCCTTTAGCTAAGTAATCATTAAGTAATTCATCTTTTTTAGTTTCAAAGAACTTCTCTAACATTCCTGAGACAGCACGAAGTTTTACAAAATCTGTAGCTAAGTAGTGATTAACATTTTGTATCCATCGTCTATATAATGCATCTTTCAAGGAAATGAACTTTCTTTCACCTTCAGAAGAGAATCTTCGTTCAACAAGGCGAGATACTAAAGTCTTGGTATCAAAACTTGGACTCAAGTTATCTCTATCTAACTCATAAATGGTTCTTAATTTTATATCGTAAATCTGAGCTTCTGTCATTTGAAGAAGTGAAGCTAATTCTTTTGAATCTTTAAGTAAAAATTCTGAAACTGATTCAATACCTTTATTTTTTAATGCTATTTGAATACTATTTGGACACCAAATATTTGCTCCAAATAACCGTGTTCCAATTGGCATATACAAACGAACCTTCTTTGGAGCTCCATGAGCTAGCGCTGCAGAAATTCGATCTGTTTCTAGTCGGAAATCTGTGAATTTAAGATTCTCATCTTCAAGGATTTGGGTGAGGTTCTCAATTATAACTGGTGCTGATTTAACAAATCTAGATAACCGAGCATGTTCTCTTTTTCTTCGTTTTGCTCTGCTCAGAAAGGTTTTGAGCCTCCTACCTAATTGCATCAAAGCTAATCTTATCTCTTCTTCAATTTCAGGAACACTAGAAATGTATTCTTTACTTGTTTCAGGGAAAGGTATTTTTGTACTGACTAATGAAACAGCAATTGCAAGAGGGTCAGACTGTCTAGTTAGTCCGTAGTCATTCCATCGAATAGAGGAAACGACTTGAGTAATAACATCATTACCAGCCCCAAAAATCAATGGGATTCTATTAGCATACCTGTAAATTATTTTATTGTCATGGACAGTAACTCCTTTAGCATGAGCAGCTTCATTTACTCCTCCACCATAACCCATTGTTGCTTCAATTGCAAATGGATGACCAGAGTAAGCTTTAGGAGGTCTTGTAACTGCTTCAACAAATTTTGGTTGTAATTCTTTCTCTAGACCTTTCCTTAGTCTCCCTGCACCCAATGGAGAAAGAGCATCTCCTCGAGGTGGATCAAATTGAAATATCCGATCTCGTTTCCTCTTAACATCCTTAGCTTCTTGATAAGCCTTAATAAAACCTTCGTGAACTATTCTTCGTATTTCCTTCGAAGTTATATTCGAAGGTGATTTATTTGGATCTATTTCTAATAATTGAAAGAAATCTTCCGCAATTTCCTTTGTTACTCCCATAAAATGTTCTGCAAGAAATACCTTCATTTTTTTAGCTTTAGTTGAAGATAATTCTGCTTTGAATTGGGTGATATCACATCCCCAAGGATGAATTTTAATGTGTTGGGGAGGGGGAGGCATATCATCTACTACATTTACATAATGTAATTCCTCAAATTCTCCTTCCTTATCTCCTGGAACTTTTATATCAAAACTTGCATAAGGAGTAATAATTGCTAATTGTCTGAAGTATTCTTTAACACTGTTCTTTGCTAATCTCCAAGCACCAGTAAATGTGATGCTAATCTCAACACCTGGTTCTTCTAACGCATTTGGGTCTCCGGATAAGTATTCTCTTTGTTCCATAACGATAGGTTGATTTCTTTCAAGGTCTATCATTAAATGTAGTTCATGAGTCATATCATCCATGAAGTAACGACTCTTGA